>JBBDTD010000032.1:0-11548 GCA_040904645.1 Paracoccaceae bacterium | reverse complement strand
GATGAGCATCGCAAGCTCACCGACCCGATGTCGCGGGCCTGAGGGCGGCGATGGGCGCCCGCCAGCCGTGGGAGCGTTTCGGCGCGCGGTTGGGCGGGCTTTTCTCAATTGATCTGCGCTCGCTGGCGCTCTTCCGGGTTCTGCTCGCCATTGCGATCCTCTATTCCGCGTTGATCCTCGCGCCGGATCTGGGCGCGTTTTTCACCGATCAGGGCGTTCTCGACCGCTCGGCGCAGCGTGCGGCGGCGCCCTATGGGCGGATTTCGCTTCTCATGCTCTCCGGCGCGCTCTGGCCGGCGGTTCTGGTCTGGATCGGGCTCGTACTTGCGGCGCTGGCGCTGCTTTTCGGCTGGCGGGCGCGGATCGCAGCGTTCCTCGCCTGGGTGTTCTATCTCTCTTTCGCCGGGCGGAACGGGATGATCATGCAGGGTGGCGATTCGCTGATCATCCTTCTGCTCTTCTGGGCGATGTTTCTGCCCGTCTCCGCGCTTTTCTCGGTCGATGCGGCGATCGCGAACGAAGATCACCGCGCCGCGCCGCCGTATCTTTCCGCCGCGACTGTCGGGCTGCTGCTACAGGTCGTTCATGTCTATGTTTTCGGCGCGCTTCTCAAAACCTCGCCGATCTGGCGGGAGGATGGCGCGGCGGTCTGGCTCGCCATTCATCTGGACAGTTTCGCGACGCCGCTGGGATTCTGGCTCCGGCATTTTATCCTGCTGACCGGGTTTCTGACATTCTTCGTCCTGCTTCTTGAGCTGCTCGCGCCCTGCCTGCTGTTCTTCCCCGATGCGCGGCAGCGGGTCAGAACAGTCGCGCTGGCCATGCTGGCGGCGATGCATGTCGGTTTTCGCCTCTTTCTCGATATCGGGCACTTCTGGCTTGTCAGCCTCGCTTCGCTTGCGGCGTTTCTTCCCGCTCCGGTCTGGGACCGCATCGCGGCGCGCTATTGGCGGCCCGAACAGCGGCGGATCGAGATCTGGTATGATCGCGATTGCGGATTCTGCTTGAAGACAGCCCGCCTTTTGCGTGAGTTTTTCCTGCCCCGCGCGGTCCCGATCCGCCCCGCGCAGGATGATCCCCGCATCGGCGCGCTGCTGGAGCGGGAAAACTCCTGGGTGGTGGTGGATGGCTCCGGGCGGGAGCGCCTGCGCTGGGACGCGGTCGCCTTCGTCATGCGTCAGTCGCCGCTCCTGCGCCCGCTTGGCTGGCTTGCGGGGCTTTACGGCGCGGTCGGGCTTGGCCGGCCGACCTACCGGCTGATCGGGAACAGCCGCGGCGCGCTCGGCCGCCTGACCGGCGCATTGTTTCGCCCTCGCGCCGTGATCTTTCGGCCGGGGCGCGCGGTCTCGTCGCTTCTCGCGCTCGTCATCGCGCTCTGTTTCGGCTGGAACATGCGCGAGCATTTCAAGGACGCCGCTGAGAGCGGCCCGTATGGTGTCGCGGTCCAGCGCGCCGCCGGCGCCTTCGGCTTCACGCAGCGCTGGAGCATGTTCGCGCCGTACCCGGCCACGGCCGACGGCTACCCCCTCATCGCCGCCACTATGGGCGGCGGAAGCGTCCTCGATCTTTTTCGCCGCCCCCCGGCGCCGCCCGAAGCGGTTGCGCCCACGCAAGTCCGCGATCACTTCCCGAGCTATCGCTGGCGAAAATATATCAACAACATCGCCTTTCTGCCTGAGGAGGAGCGGCGCGAACGCTTCAGAGCCTACGCCGCCTGGGCCTGCCGCCGCGCAAATACTGACGTGGCGGCGCATGCGCGCGCGCTCCGCGTCAGTATTGATTTCATCGGCGCCAGAACCATCGAAGGCGGCCGGCGGGCGCCGATCCGCTGGCCGATCGGCGCATGGGATTGCCCCGGCCCGCCGTGACGGCCGAGGTTTTGACGTTGGCCGCCCCGGCGGCGCTGTGCTAGAGCGCGCCAAAGAGCAACGCCCGAGCTGGAAAATGAACGCCGCCATGAACCCTTTCGCCGAAATTAGCGCCCTTGTCGCCGCCGCGCTCGCCAGCCTCGCCAGATCCGGCGTGCTTCCCGATGGGCTCGACTTGTCCTCGGTGACGGTGGAGCCGCCACGCGACGCCGCGCATGGCGACATGGCCACCAACGCCGCGATGGCGCTGGCCAAGCCCGCCGGCGTCAACCCGCGCGCGCTGGCGAGCAGCCTCGCCCCGCTGCTGGAGGCCGATCCCCGCGTCATCGCCGCCGAAATCGCCGGGCCCGGCTTCATCAACCTTCGCCTCGCGCCCGATTTCTGGCTTGGTGCTGTCTCCGCCGCGCTGAAAGCGGGGGCGGAGTACGGGCGCGCCGATAGCGGCGCCGGGCGGCGGGTCAATGTCGAATATGTCTCCGCCAACCCGACCGGCCCGCTCCATGTCGGGCATACGCGCGGCGCTGTATTCGGCGACGCGCTGGCCTCGCTCCTCGCCTTTTCGGGGTGGGAGGTGACGCGGGAATATTACATCAACGACGCCGGCGCCCAGGTCGACGTGCTCGCCCGCTCCGCGCATTTCCGCTATCAGGAGGCGCATGGCCGGAAGGTCGAGATCGCGCCCGGCCTCTATCCCGGCGACTACCTCGTCGCGGTCGGCATGGCGCTGAAGGCCGAATATGGCGAAAGCCTGCTCGATGCGCCCGAGGATGAATGGCTGCCCGTCGTGCGCGATTTCGCCTCGCAGGCGATGATGGCGATGATCCGGGAGGATCTCGCCGCGCTCGGCGTGCGGATGGACCGGTTCCAGTCCGAAAAGGCGCTCTATGGCGAAGGCCGGATCGACGGCGCGCTGACCGAACTGGCGGAAAAGGGCCTGATCTATCAGGGCGTGCTTGACCCCCCGAAGGGCAAGACCCCCGAAGATTGGGAGCCGCGCGAGCAGACGCTGTTCCGCTCCACCGCCTATGGCGACGATGTCGATCGCCCGGTGAAGAAATCCGACGGCGGCTGGACCTATTTCGCGCCCGACATCGCCTATCATTATGACAAGGTGATGCGTGGCTACGATCTCCTGATCGACGTGTTCGGCGCCGATCACGGCGGTTATGTGAAGCGCATGAAGGCGGTGGTCGCGGCCTTGTCGGGTGAGAAGACGCCGCTCGACATCAAGCTGGTCCAGCTTGTGAAGCTCTTCAAGAATGGCGAGCCCTTCAAGATGTCGAAGCGCTCGGGGGAGTTCGTGACCCTTCGCGACGTGGTGGATGAAGTCGGCGCCGATGTCGCTCGCTTCACCATGCTGACCCGCAAGAACGACGCGCCGCTGGATTTCGATTTTGCGAAAGCGCTCGAGCAATCAAAGGACAACCCGGTATTCTACGTGCAATACGCGAATGCGCGCATCCATTCGGTGCTGCGCGGCGCGGCGGCGCAGGGGATCGTCGCTGACGATGCGGCGCTGGCTGCGGTGGATCTTTCCGCACTGGACCATGACGCCTGGATCGAACTCGCCCGCAAGATCGCCGAATGGCCGCGCCTGGTGGAGACGGCGGCCCACCATCATGAGCCGCATCGCGTCGCCTTCTACCTCTACGATCTCGCCGGCGTCCTTCACGCGCTCTGGAATCGCGGCCGGGAGGAACCCACTTTGCGCTTCCTTCAGGACGCGGATGAGGCCGGCGCGCCGGCCCGTCTCGCGGTCATCAGAGCCGTTTCTGTTGTGATATCCGCCGGTCTTGGTATCCTCGGCGTGACCCCGGCGACCGAAATGCGGTGAACGCAGGCGCATTTAGGGGTTGGAGCAGAAGGCGACCACCATATAAGGTGGCGCAAAGGCACAGGCGAACAACCTCATGCGGGATGATTCTTATCTGGATTCCGGAACGGCCACCGCGGCGATCGTCCGGAAATGGCGAAGCGGCGCCGCGACGGTCGTCGGCGCGCTGATTTCCTTGACCATCCTCACCGGCGTCGTGGTCTGGTCCTACCGGCTCGGCGTCCGCGACGCTGACGATATTCCGGTGATCCGCGCCGATAGCGGGCTGACCAAGATGCGCCCTGAGGAGGCCGGCGGCCAGACCGCGCCCCATCAGGGCCGCGAGGTGTTCGACGCCGTGACCGGGGCGGAGAAGGGGGACGCCGAAAGCGCCGCCCTGGCGCCGCCGCCTGCGCGACTGGCGGCCGAAGATCTCTCGCCCGCGGCTCTGTCGCCCGCGCCGCCGGCGCGGCCCGGAACGGAGCCGCCAGCCGAAACAGGCGGTCTGGCGGCGGCCTCCGAAACGGCGCCGGAGCCGATCTCGCTCAGCGAGGAGGGGGCGCCGGCCACGGAAGAAGGCCCGCCCGAAGATCTCCTCGCCGCCGCGGTGGCGGCGGCGGTCGCTCAGGTCGTCGGCGGCGAAGAAGAAACCTCGGACATGACCGAGCAGGCGCCAAGATATTCCCCCGCCGCGGCGCCGCGCCCCGCCCGAACGGTCGCCGCGACCCCCGCGGCGGCGGCGGCCGAGCCGCGCGCGGAAGCCGCCGCCAGCCCGATCCAGATTCAGCTCGGCGCCTTCGACAGCAAGGCGATCGCCGAGGATCAGTGGGCGGAGATCAAGTCCCGCAACAGTGATTTCCTCAGCGGGCGCGCCAGCGTCATCTCCGCCGTCCAGTCAGGCGGCAGAACGCTCTGGCGGCTTCGCGCCGGGCCGTTCGAAAGCGTCTCGGAGGCGGCGGCGCTCTGCCGGGGGCTTGAGGCGCGCAGCCAGGCCTGCATCGTCGCGCGAGCGCGTTGATGGCCCCGGCGCCGTTGATATTCGGGTGCGAGGGGCTGACGCTTTCGGCGCGGGAGCGGGACTTCTTCCGCGAGGCGAACCCCTGGGGGTTTATCGTTTTCCGGCGGAACGTCGATAACCCGGCGCAGCTTTCCGCATTGACCGAAGCGCTGCGGGGCGCCGTGGGCCGCGCGGCCCCGGTGCTGATCGACCAGGAAGGTGGGCGTGTCCAACGTCTTCGTCCGCCGCATTGGCGCGCGTTTCCCCCCGCATTGGCGGAGGTCGAGGGCAGGGCTCTGGAGCAGGCGGCGGAGGCGCTGGTTCTGCGCTATCGCCTCATCGCGCATGAGCTGCATGCGGTGGGGATCGACGTGAACTGCGCGCCATTGCTGGATGTCGTGCCCTCGGGGCCGCATCAAGCCATCGGCGATCGCGCGCTTGGCGCCGATCCGGCGACTGTCGCCGCGCTCGGCCATGCGGTGCGGCGCGGGCTGATGGCCGGCGGCGTGCTGCCGGTGGTCAAGCATTTGCCGGGATACGGGCGCGCCGCGGTCGACCCGCACCTCTCTCTGCCGGTGGTCGACGCGCCGCGCGCGGCGCTGGAGGTGGATTTCGCGCCGTTTCGGGCCCATGCCGACGCGCCGATGGGCATGACGGCGCATCTCCTGATCGAAGCCGTCGACCGCGAATACCCGGCGACGTTCTCCGGCCCCTGCATCGACCTGATCCGTGAGGAAATCGGCTTTCAGGGCCTCCTGATGACCGACGATATCGTGATGAACGCGCTGTCGGGCACGATGGCGGAACGGGCGCGCGCCTGTCTCGACGCCGGCTGCGACATCGTCCTCCATTGCAATGGCGTCATGGAGGAGATGGAGGCGGTGACCGCCGCATCCGGCCTTCTTGAAGGCGAAGCGCTCAGTCGCGCCGAGGCCGTGGACCGCATCCCCCGCGCGGTCGAAGACATCGACATAGCCGAGGTGGAGCGGCGCTATCGCGCGCTTTCCGCCATGCGGGTGGAGCACCGCCATGCGTGACGAGCGCGTCGAAAGCACGCTCATCCCGCCTGCGCCGCGCGAGGCGGAGCTTCTTACCCCGCCCCGCGCCAGCGCCGCCGCGCCGGAAGCGCTTCTGGTCGATGTGGACGGTTTCGAAGGCCCGCTCGATCTGCTGCTGACGCTGGCGCGCGGTCAGCGGGTCGACCTCCGCCGCGTCTCGATCCTGCAACTGGCGGAGCAATACCTCGCCTTTGTCGCCGCGGCGCGAAAACTCCGGATAGAACTGGCGGCGGATTATCTGGTGATGGCGGCGTGGCTCGCCTATCTGAAATCCCGCCTCCTGCTGCCGCCCCCGGATCAGGAGGAGGGGCCGAGCGCGGAAGAGATGGCGGCGCGCCTCGCCTTCCGGCTGGAACGGCTCGAAGCGATGCGCACCGCCGCCGCGCGGCTCATGGCGCGCGATCAGCTTGGCCGCGAGGTGTTCGCTCGCGGCGAGATCGAGAAGGAAGAAGTGCGCCGGGAGGTCCGCTGGACCGCGACGCTGGCCGACCTCCTGCAAGGCTATGCGCGGGTGAAAACCAAGGCGAGCTACGAGCCCTTGCACCTGCGCCGCGCGCCGGTTTACGCGCTGGAGGATGCGATGAAACGGCTGGCGGAGGCTGTCGGCGCCTCCGCCGACTGGACGATGCTCTCCACCTATCTGCCGCGCGAATGGCTCGGCGCGCCGGACCGGCGGCGCAGCGCCGTCGCCAGCCATTTCGCCGCCGCGCTGGAATTGGTGAAGCGTGGCGACGCCGAGATCCGCCAGGACGATCTTTTCGGGCCGATCGAGCTTCGCGCGCGCCGCCGCGCCGCCGCCCATGCCTGAGGAAAATTCCGCAAAGCCTGACGCAAAGACGCTTTTTTCCGCGCCGCCCATGATGGAGCAGGAAAGGATGGTGGAGGCGCTGCTCTTCGCCGCTTCGGCGCCGTTGAGCGTGCAGGAGATGGCGGAGCGTATGCCGCACGGCGCCGATCCGGCGGAGGCGCTGGCGCATCTGCGCCGCCGCTTCGAGGGCCGCGGCGTCGTCATTCGCCGCGTCGGGCAGGGCTGGGCGATCCGCACCGCGCCCGACCTCGCCTTCCTGATGAGCCGCGATCAGGTGGAGCAGCGCCGGCTCTCCCGCGCGGCGGTGGAGACACTGGCGATCATCGCCTATCATCAGCCGGTGACGCGCGCCGAGATCGAGGAGATCCGGGGCGTCTCCGTCTCGCGCGGCACGGTCGACATGCTGATCGAGATGGAATGGGTCCGGCTCGGTCGGCGGCGCCTGACGCCGGGCCGGCCGATCACATTTGTCACGACGGACGCGTTTCTCGATCAGTTCGGTCTCGAAAGCCCGCGCGACCTGCCGGGCGTGAAGGAGCTGCGTGACGCCGGCCTTCTCGACAACCGCGGCGCATTCGATCCGGCGACGGAAGAGGAGGACGACGACGACGCGCCGAACCGCGAAGGCCAGGACGACATGTTCGGCTGAGGCCGCACAATACGCGCCATGATCCGCCTCAGGCGCCCTCGCGCCGGCGTCTCCCCCAGCGAGGGGCGCGAGGGTGACGACATACTCTATCCGGCCGACCGCTTCACCGAACATATTAAGCTGTGAAAATAGCGGTTTATGCGGCGTGTTTCAGATAGAGATCCAACAGGGAAACCGGTCTCCGGGCAGGGGCGTCGCCTCGTAAACCGCGCGCGCGATGGCGCGGGCGAGGCAGATGGCCGCCGCGTGGCCGAGCGCCAGCGCCTCCAGCGGATCGGGGCCGAGCGGGCGCGCGCCGGTGGAGGCGGCGAAAACCAGGTCGCCGTCGAAGGGGGTGTGCGCCGGAACCAGCGCGCGCGCGACGCCGTCATGCGCCGCCCAGGCCATGCGCGTCGCGCCGGCCTTGTCCAGGGCGACATCGGTCGCGACCACGGCGATGGTGGTGTTGAGGCCCGCCGCCGGGGCGCCGGCCTTGGTGGCGAAGGTCGCCGCGATATCCGGCGCGGCGGGCGCGGGGCCGAGCCCGCCAAACTCGCCGCCGATCTCGAAAGCCCCGGCCCAGAACCGTCGCCCACCGGGAACCACGGCGCCGCCGCGCGCATTCACCGACACCAACGCGCCGACCGTCGCGCCCGAGGGGAGGACGAGCGAGGCGGAGCCGAGCCCGCCGCGCAGACCCGAAGTCGTCGCCCCGGTTCCGGCGCCCGCCGTGCCGAGCGCGAAGTCGGCGCTTGCGTTCTCGAACGCGGCCTGGCCAAGCGCGGGGTAGGGGTTCTCGCCCCAGTCCTTCGCCCCGCCATTCGCCAGATCGAAAATGATCGCCGCCGGCGTGATCGGCACCCGGACGCCACCCGCCATATGCCCGCGCCCCGCCGCGCGGAGCGCCGCCATCACGCCCGAGGCCGCATCGAGCCCGAAGGCGGAGCCGCCCGAAAGCACCAGCGCGTCCACCGCCTGCACGAATTTGTCGGGCGCGAGCAATTCGGTATCCCGCGTGCCTGGCGCGCCGCCCATCACTGCGACGCCGGCGGTGAATGGCGCAGATGCGGTGACGACGCTGACCCCGGTCTTGATGGAAAGGTCTTCGGCGCCGCCCACCAGCAGCCCCTCGACATCGGTGATGAGGTTGCGCGGGCCGGGCCGATAGGCGGTCATCGGGCGCGCCTCAGATACAACGCCCGCCATCAACCTCCATCGCGATTCCGGTGACCATCGACGCCTCGTCAGAACAGAGGAACGACGCGCAGGCGCCGAGGTCCTCTGGCTGCGAGAACCGGCCGAGCGGGATGGTGGCGAGGAATTTCGCCCGCATCTCCGGCGTGTCCTCGCCCATGAAGGATTTCAGGAGCGGCGTCTCCCCCGCCACGGGGCAGAGCGCGTTGACCCGCACGCCGAAGGGCGCAAGCTCCACCGCCATCGCCTTGGTCGCCGTGATCACCCAGCCCTTGGACGCGTTGTACCAGTTCAGCTTCGGGCGCGGCGACAGCCCGGCGGTGGACGCGATGTTGAGGATCACGCCGGTCTTCCGCTCTTTCATGTGCGGCACGATATGGCGCGCGCCGAGATAGATGGATTTCACATTGACCGCCAGCACGCGGTCGAATTCCTCCTCCGTCACATCCTCCATCGGCGTCGGCAGATGGGTGACGCCCGCATTGTTGACAAGAAAATCGACATGGCCGAAGGCGTCGAGCGCGGTGCGCATCATCGCTTCCATGCTGGCGCTGTCGGCGACGTCGACCTGACAGGCGGTCGCGGCGTTGCCGACCTCCGCCGCCTTGGCCGCCGCCTTGTCGCCCTGAATGTCCGCGACCAGCACCCGCGCGCCCTCGGCGACGAACTTGTCCACGATGCCGCCGCCAAAGCCCTGCGCGCCGCCGGTGATGATGGCGGTCTTTCCTTCAAGTCGCATGCCTGTCGTCCTTGTCCAGCGTTTCCCGGACGGCATGATGCGCCAGGGCTCCGGCACGGCGCAAGCGTGCTCTCTCGGGCGTCACAGCCCGAGGAGATAGGCGCTCCGCTCATCGACGATTCCGGTCGCCCCGATATTCTGGTCGCGCTGAAATGCGCGGAGCGCGCGGTCGGTCGCGGGGCCGAAAATATAGTCGATGCGTCCCCGGTAATAGCCGAGCGCCGCCAGCTCTTCCTGCAGCTCGCCCACCTTCGCGCCGCGCAGACGCGGAGAGGTCAGCGCCAGCGTCGGGCCATAATAGCCCGCCCCGTATTCGGCCCCGTACTCGGCACCGTATCCGGCCGCGGCGCCGGTCGGGAAGTCCGCGTCGTCGGAGACGATCTCATAGACCCGCGAATCGCGGTATTGCGAGGGCCGATAAAGCACGCCGTCGCAATCGATCAGACGTTCGCCATTGATGCTGAACGTCTCGCAAGGCGCGCGCTGGGGGAGGTCGACAACGTAAACCAGCGTCGCCGCCGCCAGCGGCGCGGTGAAATACCAGCCCCAGAACGGCGAATAGGAATAGGCGCCCCAATAGGGATGCGGACGGCGGTAATAGGGCGGGCGATGGTGATGGGGCCGCCAGCCGCGATCGCGCCATAGCGGCGCGCGCCAGCGGCGATGGCCGTGGTGGCCGGAGTAATGGCGATCCGGCCGGCCCGCGCGTGGCGGGCGGTGGCCTGCCGACGGGCGCGCTCCCGGTCGTCGGTCGGGTCTGTCGACGGCGGGCGGGCGGCGGCCGGGGCGGTCGGCGCGCGGGCCGCCGCGCTGCCGGTTCTCGGCGATCTGGCGGCGGCGCTCGACGGCTTTGGCGCGATCCTCGCGCGTATCGCCCGCGGCGCCGGCCCTGGCGGGGCGGCGCGGCCTCTCATCCCTCGCCGACCCGCGCTGCTGGTCGCCGCGCTTCGCGGCTCGCGGTTTTTGCTCCGCGGCTCGCGGTCTTCGCTCCGTCGCCGGAGGCTTTTGCTTCGCCCTCGGGGGGGCTTTCGCTTCGTCACGCCGTTTCGGGGCGTCTGGCTTCGCCGCTCTCGAGCGCGCCTTCGGGTCGTTCTGGCGCCATCTGGGGCCAGCGTCGTTGCGACTCGCGCCGGGGTTTTCGGCGCGGCCCTGCGCTGCGGCCTGATCTGCGCTGAAATCGAGGCGCAGCACGCGCTCGGGCGCCGCGCCCAGGGCCAGCAGGCCGATCAGAAAAGCGGGGATGATCCTGTTCATGGCGTAGACTGCCACCTCCGTCTCGGGGGCGAGGACTCTGCGTTACGATACACCCGCGCGGCTGCGAAGCGCGCGTGTATTCAGAACAGATACGCGGCGGTCTGCGGATTCCGTCGTTGAAATCCGCAGATCGCCGCCGCCCGCCTCAGCCGTGATGCGCCGCCACGGTTTTGAGGGCTGAGAACCCGTAAAGCGCCTCAAAACCCTTCTCGCGCCCATGTCCGGATTTTCCGTATCCGCCGAAGGGCAACTCCACCCCGCCGCCAGCGCCATAATTGTTGAGGAAAACCTGCCCCGCGCGCAGTTTCTTCGCCAGCCGCATCTGTCGCGCGCCATCGCGGCTCCAGATGCTGGCGACCAGCCCGTAATCGGTGCCATTGGCGATCGAGACGGCCTCCTCCTCCGTGTCGAAGGGAATCACCACCTGCACGGGGCCGAAAATTTCCTCCATCGCCAGCTTGTGATCGCGCGCCACGCCCGTAAGCAGCGTGGGCGCGACATAATGGCCGCCCACCGGGGCGTCGTCCATGATCTGGCCCCGCGCCGCGACTTCCAGATCCCCGGCCTGTCCGAGAAACCCGTCGACGATCTGCTTCTGGCGGGCGGAGATCAGCGGCCCGACATCATGATCGTCGATCGCCCTGCCGACCTTCAGCTCGCCATAGCGCGCCGCCATTTTCGCCAGCAATTCATCATGTATCCCACGCTGCATCAGGATGCGGGACGAGGCGGAGCAGGTCTGCCCGGCGTTCTGGATTCCGGCGTTGACGAGGAACGGCAGCGCCTTTTCCAGATCGGCGTCGTCGAACACCACCTGCGGCGACTTCCCGCCCAGCTCCAGCGTGACCGGAACGATGTGCTGCGCCGCAGCGATCTGCACCATGCGCCCGACCCCGACCGAGCCGGTGAAGGAAAGATGCCTGACGCCCCTATGCCCCGAAAGCGCGGCGCCGGCCTCCGCGCCGAGCCCCGGCACCACGTTGACCGCGCCCGGCGGCAGCCCGGCTTCCTCCGCGATGGCGGCGAAGGCGAGGGCGGTCAGACACGCTTCCTCCGACGGTTTCAGCACACAGGCGTTGCCCATGGCCAGCGCCGCGCCGACGGAGCGACCGATGATCTGCATCGGATAGTTCCAGGGCACGATATGCCCGGTCACGCCATGCGGCTCGCGCAGCGTATAGACCGTGTA
>JBBDTD010000031.1:0-11671 GCA_040904645.1 Paracoccaceae bacterium | reverse complement strand
CGGCGTCGCCGCCGTCTTAGCCTTCGCCGGCAGCGGCGGGCTGGGCCAGCAGGGCGGCGACAGCCCCTCCGATTCGATCGGTCAGGTGCAGCTTGAACTCGCGCCATGGGGGACGCGCCGCTCGGGCGACGAGATCGTCGCCGAGGTTGAGCGGCGCGTCGCCGGCATTCCCGGCGTGATCCCCGAACTCGCGATTCAAAAGGACGGCCCGCAACAGGGAAAGCCGATCCAGCTCAGGCTCCTCGCCTCCAACTGGGATCTTCTGATGCGGACGGCGGCCGAGACCCGCACCGCGTTCGGCGGCGTCGAGGGCTTCGTCAATATCGACGACACCCGCCCCCTGCCCGGCATCGACTGGGCGATCGAGGTCGACCGCGAAATGGCCGGCCGCTTCGGCGCGGACATCACCACCATCGGCACCATCGTCCAGCTTGTGACCCGCGGCGCGCTGCTGGACACGATCCGCCCCGACGATAGCGATGAGGAACTGGACATCCGCGTCCGCTTCCCCGAGCGCGACCGCCTGCTTTCAACGCTCGAGCAGATGAAGCTCCGCACCGAGAACGGTCTGGTGCCGCTTTCCAATTTCATCGAGATCAAACCTGAGAAAAGCCTCGGCGAAATCACGCGCTTCGACACCGTTCGCTATGTCGATGTCAGGGCCGATGTCGCCCCCGGCGTGAACGCCAACGAAAAGATCGCGGAGATCACCGCCTGGCTGGAGCAAAACCCTTTGCCCGACGGCGTCGCTCACATCTTCCGCGGCGATCAGGAGGAACAGGCCGAAAGCATGGCTTTTCTCGGCGCCGCCTTCATCGGCGCGCTCGGCCTCATGTTTGCGATCCTGCTGGCGCAGTTCAATTCGATCTATAACTCCGTCCTCGTGCTGACGGCGGTGGTGATGTCGGTGGCCGGCGTGCTGATCGGCATGATGGTGATGGCGCAGCCCTTTTCGATCATCATGACCGGCACCGGCATCGTCGCGCTGGCCGGGATCGTTGTGAACAACAATATCGTGCTGATCGACACCTATCAGGAATTAGCCCGGCGGATGCCGAAGCTGGAGGCTATCATCCGCACCGCCGAGCAGCGCATCCGCCCGGTGCTGCTGACGACAATCACCACCATGGCCGGACTCGCGCCGATGATGTTCGCGACATCCATCGATTTCAGCGCCTTCGGCGCGCTTTTCGCCGCCGGCCCGTTCAGTCCCGGCGCATGGGCTGCGTTCAGCGGCTCGGTGCTTCAGATCGGCTCCCCGGCCGCGCTCTGGTGGGTGCAGCTGGCGACGGCGGTGGTCTTTGGACTCGGCGTCTCGACCTTCCTGACGCTGCTGGTGACGCCAGCCGCGCTCGCCGCCCGGATCTGGGTCAATGAGGGGTTGTTCGGGCGCTATGGCCGCGCGCACAGGGCGCTCGGCGCGGCGGTGCTGGTCGGGGAGAGGCGGAGGCGCTTTTTCGCGGAGACGGCGCGCCGCCGCGCGCTGCGCCGCGCCGGCGCGCCGGATCTGGTCTGGCCCGATCTCATTCAGGGCGATCAGTCCGCGCAGGCGGCGAAACGCCCGCCCTACGCCGACGCGGCGGAATAGATCACGCCGCTTCGTCGGCGTCTCGCCCCGCCTCCTGGCGGCGCCACATCTTCGCATAGGGGCCGCCCCGCCCGATCAGCGCCGCATGTGAGCCGCGCTCGGCGATCCGCCCGGCCTCCAGCACGATGATCTCGTCGGCGTCCACGACGGTGGACAGACGATGCGCGATCATCAGCACGGTCCGATCGGCGCCAAGGCGCTTCAAGCTTTCCTGAATCTCCTGCTCAGTCCGGGTGTCGAGCGCGGAGGTCGCCTCATCCAGGATCAGGATCGGCGGGTTTTTCAGGATGGTGCGCGCGATGGCGACGCGCTGCTTCTCGCCGCCCGAAAGCTTCAGACCGCGCTCGCCGACCATGGTGTCGTAGCCCTGCGGCAGGCTGGTGATGAAATCGTGAATCTGCGCGGAACGCGCCGCCTCCTCGATCTCCTCCGCCGTCGCGCCGGCGCGCCCATAGGCGATGTTGTAGCGGATCGTGTCATTGAAGAGCACGGTGTCCTGCGGCACGACGCCGATGGCGGACCGCAGGCTTTCCTGCCCCACATCGCGCACATCCTGCCCGTCGACCAGCACCGCGCCGCCGGCGACATCGTAGAACCGGAACAGAAGCCGCGATATGGTGGACTTGCCCGAGCCGGAGGGCCCGACGATCGCCAGCGTTCGCCCGCCGGGGAGGGTGAAATCCACGTCCCTGAGAATCGCCCGGTCTTCCTCATAGGAAAAGGTCACGTTGTTGAACCGCACGGCGCCGGCGCCGACTTTCAGAGCCGGCGCGCCGGGCTTGTCCTCGATCTCGGCCGGCTGATCGAGAAGAAGGAACATCGCCCGCATGTCGACGAGGCCCTGGCGGATCTCACGGTAAACGGTGCCGAGAAAGTTCAGCGGCATGGTGAGCTGCATCATGTAGGCGTTGACCGCGACGAACTGCCCGACCGTCATCGTGCCGTTCTTCACCCCGATCGCCGCCATCGCCATCGCGCCCGCCAGCCCGATGCTGATGATCACCGCCTGTCCGAAGTTCAGCCAGGCGAGCGAGACGGAGGTCTTGACCGCCGCCTCCTCATATCCCTCCATCGAATGGTCATAACGCTCGGCTTCACGCGCCTCGGCGGTGAAATACTTCACCGTCTCGAAGTTGAGCATGCTGTCGACGGCCTTCTGGTTCGCGTCGGTGTCGCGATCGTTCATGCGGATGCGGATGCGGACCCGCATCTCCGTCACCAGAAACGTGAACCAGACATAGATCGCGATAGTCGCGACGATGACCAGGAAATACCAGCCGGAGAACGCGAAGAAGAAGATCCCCGCGACCATCACCAACTCGAGGATCAGCGGCCCGATCGAAAAGAGCAGGAACCGCAGCAGGAATTCGACCCCCTTCACGCCGCGCTCGATAATCCGGCTCAGCCCGCCGGTCTTTCGGGTGATGTGGTAGCGCATGGACAGCGCATGGACATGTCGAAAGGTTGTCAGCGCCAGCTTGCGAAGCCCTCGCTGCGCGACCTTGGCGAAAATCCCGTCGCGAAGCTGCGCGAAGCCGATGTTGGATATGCGCGCAAAACCATAGGCGATGACCAGCGCCACCGGAGTCATGATCCATGTGGTGGCGGGCGGCGCGTCCTTGGCCAGCGCGTCCACCGCATACATGAAGCCGACCGGGGTCAGCACCGTCGCGACCTTCGCGAGCGCCAGCGCGATCATCGCGCCGACCACGCGAACGCGCGCCTCACGCTCTCCCGCGGGCCAGAGATAGGGCGCAACACGGCGCACCACGCTCCAATCCACTTGACCCGCGCTGTGGTCCCGGCCGTTCATACTTCGCATCGTCAGCCTTCCGTCCCGTTCCCCCACCAACCTAAGGCCATGACCGCATGAGCGCCATGGCCGCGCGGCAACATCATTCGCCGGCGGGTGGCGCCTCGGGCAATGAAAATATCTGTCCGGGATATATAAGATCGGGATCGCGGATCGCATCCCGGTTCGCGCCATAGATCAGCGTGTAGTTCACGCCGTCGCCGTAAACCGCCGAAGCGATGCGCCAAAGGCTGTCGCCCCGCTGCACGGTCAGGGCGCCCGGCGAAAGCTCCCCTTCAGGAATCGCCTCACGGCGGAACGGCGTTTCGATCCGGCTTGTCACCAGCCCCGCCGCGTCGACCTCATCGAGCCGGAGCCGGTAATCACCGGGCGCGACCTCGTCCGAGGCCGCATAGCTCCAGCCGCCGTCTTCAGCCGTCTCGGCCGCGCCGATCGGCGCGTCGTCAAGATAGATGCGCACCGCGGCGCCCTTGGCCGCCCGTCCGGCGAAGAGCACGCGCCCCGTCCTGTCATAGTTGATCTTGTCGAGAGAAACGCCGTCTTCGCCGCCCGAAGCCCGCTGAAGGATGCGCGTCATCTCGGCCGCCGGGCGCACCACCATCGGCGCCTCGGCCGGGCTCGTGGCCCCGAGGATGAGAAGCGGGGCCGACGCCGCCTGCTCCGGTCCAAGAGCGACGGCCGCGCCGATATCCGCGCCCGGGCTCGCCGGGCCGGACGCCGCCGCCGCCAAAGGCGCGGAGATATCCGCCGCCGCGACGTTCCCCGCCGGCGCGTCTCCGGCCCGCGGCGCGGCGGCGGGCGCAGGCGCCGCAGCGCGCGCCGTCATCTCCTGAACGCCTCTGCCGGGTTCGGTCTGGATCATTGCGACGAAGGCGCCGTCACTTCCCGACCTGGCCGCGCCGACGACTTCACCTTCGACGATGATCTCGATCTCGGCGCCCGGCGCAGCGCGGCCGGCGACCACGCCGCCGCCGTCGCGCTCAATCCGAA
Organism: Paracoccaceae bacterium; assembly: GCA_040904645.1. Lineage (GTDB taxonomy): Bacteria > Pseudomonadota > Alphaproteobacteria > Rhodobacterales > Rhodobacteraceae > Pikeienuella. The sequence goes on along the minus strand of JBBDTD010000031.1, from coordinate 7,280 downwards.
CGAGGTCGAGCACCGGCGGCGCGGAAGTCTCGGCCGGCGCGGCGACTGGCGGCGGCGCATCGACGGCGGCCGGCGCGGCAACCGGCGGCGACGTCTCAGCCTCTGCAATTTCTTCCTTCGCCGCGATATCGGCGGGCGCATCCGATGGCCCCAGCGGCGCTTCGGCGAGCCCCGATTGCGCCTGCCCCTGCGCAAGACCCGCGGCCGTCGGCGTCGTCGTCGTCGTCAGCGTCGGCGGCGCGGGCGTCTCACTGGTCGCGGACTCAAGCCGGGCGCCGGACGCATCGGCCGGAGCTAAGGCCGACCGGTCCGCTCCAGGCTTGGGCGCTCCGTCCGGCGGGGCCGCCGAGACTTGCGCCGGCGCGATCTTCTCCGGCGCGTCCTGCGGCATCGTAAGCCACCAGATGACGCCGAGCGCGAACAGGACAATAATGGCGTAGGGAACCGCCCTGCTCGTCCTGCTGCGTTTCGTCATTATTCACATTCCCTTCGGCGCATCTATCCTTCATGACCCTAAGCGAGCGCGCTGTCGAGCGCAGTTGCAACGCATCGGCGCAAGTTTGATCGCGCAAACAGGAGGTTGAGGCGATGAAAATGATCTGCGTCTATTGCGGCTCACGCGATGGCGACCAGCCGATATTCGCCGAAGCCGCCGCAGCCATTGGCGCAGGAATCGCACGGCGCGGCTTCGGCCTTGTCTACGGCGCCGGCGATATCGGACTGATGGGCAAGGTCGCCGCCGCCGCGCTGAAGGCGGGCGCTCCGGTCGTCGGCGTGATCCCGCATCATCTGAGGACGCGGGAGATCGACCGCTCCGACCTGACGGAGCTGATCCGCGTTCCCACCATGCATGAGCGCAAGATGCTAATGTTCCAGCGATCCGATGCGTTCATCGCGCTGCCGGGCGGGCCGGGCACGCTTGATGAGCTGATCGAGTTGCTGACCTGGAGGCAGCTCGGGCTGCATGAGAAACCCGCGCATCTTCTGAATATGGCGGGATACTGGGATCCCCTGATCGCCTTGCTCCGGAACACTGTGAAACACGGGTTCGCCAGCGAAGCATTTCTGAGCTACCTCACGGTCCACGAGACCAGTGAGGCGCTGCTGGAAGCCCTCTGAACGTCAAAGGGCCCCCGCGTCTGGCGGGGGCCCTTCGTATTGAAACGCGCAGCCGAAATCAGCCGCCGGTTTTTTACAGCCGATCCGCGACATTTTCCCAGTTGACGAGATTGTCGAGGAAGTTGGTCAGATAGGCAGGGCGCTTGTTGCGGAAATCAATGTAGTAGGAATGCTCCCACACATCGCAGCCGAGCAGCGCCGTCTGGCCGAAGCAAAGCGGGTTCACGCCGTTCTCGGTCTTGGTGATCTTCAGCGCATCGCCGTCTTTCACCAGCCAGCACCAGCCAGAGCCGAACTGCCCGGCGCCCGCGGCGCCGAAATCGGCCTTGAACTTGTCGACCGAGCCGAAGGCGTCCACGATCCGCTTCTCCAGCGCAGAAGGCATGGAGCGGCCTTTCGGGCCCATCATCTTCCAGAACTCGTTATGGTTCCACATCTGCGAGGCGTTGTTGAAAAGCCCTGACTGCGCCACCGCGCCCTTCTGATAGGTCGCCTTGACGATGCCTTCGAGGCTTTTCCCCTCATGACCCGAACCGGCGAGGAGCTTCGCGCCATTGTCGGCATAGGCCTTGTGGTGAATGTCGTGGTGGAACTCCAGCGTCTCCTTCGACATGCCGCCAGCGGCGAGCGCGTCATGGGCGTACGGAAGATCGGGAAGGTCGAACGATGACATGGATAATGTCCTCTCTCTGTCTGAGGCGGTTTGAACTCGCATAGGGTATAACCCGATTTCCGCCGTCGGACATCCCCTGCTCATGGAGCGCGCAGAAAGAAAATTGGTTCCGTCGAAGCGTCTTCTACCGAAGCGTCTTCTACACGGCGATCAGGGCGGAGGCGGCGCGCCGCCCCTCTGACATGAGCACATTATAGGTCCGGCAGGCGGAGGGGGTCGACATCACTTCTACGCCGACGCCGGCGGCTTCGAGCGCCAGCCGCGCCGCGACCGGGAGCGGCGCGATTTCAGGCCCCATGCCGACCAGCAGGACGTCAATCTCGGCGGCTTGGGCGATGACCGATGCGAAATCCTCCGGGCCAGGCGCCGAAGTCACCGGCCAGTTGGCGACGCCGCCGGGCGTCAGCAGCAAACCGCCGGGCCGGAAGGCGCCCGCGATCCGGAAACCGCCGCCGCCATAGCTGTCGATCGGCGGCGGGCCTTCATATCCGATCTCGGAAATCCGCATCGGGTCAGGGCGCGTCGGGCGAGCCGAACTGAACGCCGGCCGCGCCTTCGGCTTCGGTCTTCGACCAATCGCGCTTCACGCCCAGCAGCATCACGATCATCGCCGCGATGAAGATCGAGGAATAGGTGCCGATCACAATTCCCCATATCATCCCGAAGGTGAAGCCGCGAATGACCTCGCCGCCGAGCGTGTAGAGCGCGATCAGCGCGATCAATGTGGTCAGGGACGTCGTGGTCGTGCGGCTGAGAGTCTCGTTGATGGAAAGGTTCAAAAGTTCTCTCATCGGCATGACCTTGTAGCGCCGGAGATTTTCGCGCACCCGGTCGAAGACGATCACCGTGTCGTTCAGCGAGTAGCCGACAATGGTCAGAAGCGCCGCGACGATCGAAAGATTGAACTCAAGCTGGATCAGCGAAAAGAGTCCGATCGTCAACACCAGATCATGGGCGAGCGAAGCGACCGCCCCCACCGCGAATTGCCACTCGAATCGCAGCCATACGTAAACCATCACCGCCAGAAGCGAGAGAAGAACCGCGTAGATCCCGGTTTCGATCAGTTCGCTGGAAACCTTGGGGCCCACGAACTCGACCCGGCGCAGCTCCACCGCGCCGATCGCCTCCTGAAGCGCCGGCAGAACCAGAGAATCCGGCGTCGGCCCCCCCTCGGCCACGGCGTCGGCGGCGATCTGGATCAGCACTTCGTTAGGCGCGCCAAATTCCTGAACGGAGACATCGCCAAGGCCGAGACCGCCGACGACGGAACGAATGCCTGCCAGGTCGGCCGGCCCTTCCGTGCGCAGCTCGATCAGAGCGCCGCCACGGAAGTCGACGCCGAAATTCAGGCCCATGGTCAGGAAAATCGCCAGGGCGACCAGCATCGCCACAACCGAAGCCCCGACGAACTTGCGGCCGTGATCGATGAACTTGATGGTCGTGTCGTCGGGAACCAGCTTCAATCGCATCGCGCGCTCCTCAAACCGTCAACGTCTTGGGCCGGGCGCGATGATACCACGTTGACACGATCAAACGGGTCACCATGACGGCGGTGAAGACCGAAGTGATGATGCCGACGCCGAGCGTGATCGCGAACCCCTTGACCGGCCCCGAGCCCATGGTGAAGAGAATCGCGGCCGCGATGAATGTGGTGATGTTGGCGTCCACAATCGACACGAACGCACGTTCATAGCCGGTCTCGATAGCGCGCGCGATGTTCTTCGCGCCGCGTAACTCTTCGCGAATACGTTCGAAGATCAGCACGTTGGCGTCCACCGCCATACCGATGGTCAGCACGATTCCGGCGATGCCCGGCAGCGTCAGCGTCGCGCCGATCAGCGACAGCACACCCATTATCAAGGCCACGTTGATGATGAGGGCGATATTGGCGAAGATGCCGAACATCCCGTAGCTCAGCACCATGAAGACCAGCACGGCGATGAAGGCGACGATGGTCGCGATCTTGCCGGCAGCGATACTGTCCGCGCCGAGGCCCGGGCCGACGGTGCGCTCTTCCTCGAAACTGATCGAGGCGGGCAGCGCGCCGGCGCGAAGCAGAATGGCGAGTTGCTGCGCACCCTCCACGGTGAAGGAGCCGGAAATCTGTCCCGAGCCGCCGAGGATCGGCTCCCGGATCACGGGCGCGGTGATCACCAGATCGTCAAGCACGACGGCGAAGGGCCGCCCGACATTTTCGGAGGTGGCGCGGCCGAATTTACGCGCGCCTGATGTGTCGAACCGGAAATTGACCACCGGCTCGCCGGTCTGGCTGTCGAAGCCGGGCTGCGAGTCCTGCAACTCATCGCCGCTGACCAACGCGCGGCGCTCGACGATATAGCCGGCGCCGGGCGTATCGGCGCCGGCGAAAACGGCTTTGCCGGGCGCGGGTCGACGCTCTAGATCGTTGGTCGGCCCGTCGACGAGGTGGAAGCTCAGCTTCGCGGTCTTGCCGATCAGCTCCTTGATCTCCAGCGTCGATGCGACGCCGGGCACCTGGATCAGAACACGCCGGTCGCCCTGACGCTGGATCGAGGGCTCTCGCGTGCCGGCCTCGTCCACCCGGCGGCGGATGATCTCCAGGCTTTGCGCCATGGTACGGTCGGTGAGCGACGCGACGGCGCTTTCGCTCATGGTTATGACGAGGGTCTGGTCAGGCCCTTCCGCCACTGAAAGATCAGGCGCGGTGACGCCGAGGGCGAGATCCGAAATCGGCTGCGCGAGTTCGGAAAGCGCTCTCTCCGCCGCCGGCAGATCGCCAGCGTCGGTGATCCGCACCGAAACCCGGTCCTCGCCGGCGACGAGCCGGGTGTACCGGCGTACGTCCGCGCCGCGAAGCGCTTCACGCGCATCGGCGCGGATCGCCTCCATCCGCTCCTTGATCACGTCCTCGATCCGCACTTCGACCAGAAGATGCGCCCCGCCCCGGAGGTCGAGCCCGAGATTGACGACATCCGAAGGCAGAAAGCTCGGCCAGGCGTTCGCACGCCCGGTCAATTCCTCCGGTACAGGCGCGCCGATCGCTTCAAGTTTGGCGATCTCCTGACGCGCGAGCGTCGCGCCATCGGCGAGGTCGTAAGCAGCGTTTGGCGCCGCAAAGACCACGCCCAGAAGGCAGAGGCCGATCACCAGCACCTTCTTCCAGAGCGAAAAATAGAGCAAATTCAGATCCTTGATGGCGGCGATTCAGGCGCGTCAGCCCTCGACGGGTTCGCCCTTGGAAATGACGCTGCCAAGCGCCGAGCGCAAGACCCTGATCTTCACGTTCGGCGCGATCTCGACCTCGATCTCGTCTTCGCCGTCCTTGACCTTGGTCACCTTGCCGAAAATGCCAGACTGGGTGAGCACCTGGTCGCCGCGGCGAACCGCCGCCACCATCGCCTTGTGCGCCTTGGCTTTCTTCTGCTGCGGACGAATCAGGAAGAAATAAAAGATGACGAAGATCAGGATCAGCGGGACGAAGGAGGTGAGCATGTCGCCCCCGCCGCCGCCGGCGCCCTGTGCATAGGCTGGTGTCACGAACACTTGTTGTCCCTCCGGGGTGTCTCGAATTCGGCGCGGACTATAGCCAGGGGCCGTTGCGATGCAAGCGGCGCTCCGGCGCGATGGCTGCGGGTTGCGGGTTGCGGGGCGGAGTTTCCAACCCCTGCCCCTGCGCCCATAGCGGCGCGGCGCCCGTGAAGGGTGGATCACGGTAGACGCGCCTCGCCCGCCGCTTTACATCTTGCCAATCTGATGACGCGGGGCGGGCAATGCGCATTCTGATCGTGAACGATGACGGCATCAATGCGCCAGGCCTGACGGTGGCCGAGGAAATCGGCCGGGAGATCGCCGGCGCGGACGGTGAGTTGTGGGTCGTCGCGCCTGAAACCGAACGCTCGGGCGCCTCGCACTGCATCTCCTACACCGCACCGATGCGTGTGACGCAACTCGCCGAGCGGCGTTTCTGCATCGAAGGGCATCCCGCCGATTGCGCCATCGCCGGGATCGTCAAGCTCCTTCCCTCCCCGCCGGACTTGCTGCTTTCGGGCGTCAACCGTGGTCACAATGTCGCGGAGGACGCGGTCTATTCCGGCACGATCGCCGGTGCGAAGGAAGGCGCGATACAGGGCGTGCGCTCCATCGCGCTCAGCCAGTATTTCGCCTCCGGCCCGGATTCTCCGAAGGATCAGTTCGCCGCCGCCCGCGCGCTCGGCGCGCAGGCGGTGCGCCGGGTTCTCTCACTCCCGTTCGGGCAGGACGTTTTCTACAACGTCAACTTTCCGCCCTGCGCCCCGGAGGCGGTCAAAGGCTTCACCCTTGCGCCACAGGGCCGGCGCGGCGGCGCGTTTCAGGTGCAGGAAGTCCTGGCGCCCAACCAGCGCCGCTATTTCTGGCTCGCCCATAGCGGGCGGAATTCCGTCGCCGGGCCGGAGGCCGACAGCACGCGCTGCGCCGACGGCTGGATCACCGCGACGCCGATGCGGCCCGATCTTACCGATCACGCGCTGCTGGCCGAGGCGCAGGCAGCGCTAGAGGCGGCAGAATGACCCTGAGCGCGGAGGCGCGGGCCGAAGGCATGATGCGGCTCATCTTCGCGCTTCGCTCCAACGGCATCACCAACCCGCGCATTCTGGACGCGATCGAACGCACGCCGCGCGAATTCTTCCTCGACCGCGCGTTTCAGGACCGCGCCTTTGAAGACATCCCCCTGCCCATCGCCTGTGGGCAGACGATATCGCAACCCTCCGTCGTCGGGCTGATGACGCAGGCGCTCTCGATCACGCCTCGCTGCAAGGTGCTGGAGGTCGGCGCCGGCTCCGGTTATCAAGCTGCGGTGCTGGCGCGGCTCGCGCGCCGGGTCTATGCGATCGAGCGGCACCGGCCGCTGGCGCGTCAAGCCCGCGCCCGGATCGAGGCGCTGGCGCTCTCCACCGTCTCGATCATGACCGGCGACGGCGCGCGCGGCTGGCCTGAGCAGGCGCCCTTCGACCGCATTCTTCTGACCGCCGCCGCGGAAGACCCGCCCAAATTGTTGCTCGATCAGTTGCGCGTCGGCGGAATCATGGTTCTTCCCGTCGGGCAGTCAGACGAGATGCAGCAGTTGATCAAGATTGTAAAATCGGAATCCGGACTAGATTATCAAGAGCTTGGCCCCGTCCGCTTCGTGCCGCTTCTGCCTGATGTGGCGAAGGATGAAGGAGACTAGATGATGAACCCGTTGCGCCCCGCACTCCTCATACCCGCGCTTGCGCTCATCCTCGGCGCCTGCGCGGAAAGTCGCAAGGAGCCGGCGCCCGTAGTCTATCGTACGCCGGTTTCGCCGTCACCGAACGCACGGCCTGACACATCGCAATCGCGCATCGCGCCCGCGACGGCGCCGGGCCGGAGCACGCCGGCGAGAGCGTCGAGCGTCTCGCAGGCGCGGGCGTGCGCCCCCCCCGCGCCCCCGGGTGGCTCACCCAGCGCGAACCTGGCACAGCTGTCTCCCCAGAGGCCCGCGAGCCGCGGC
>JBBDTD010000030.1:0-11694 GCA_040904645.1 Paracoccaceae bacterium | reverse complement strand
GCGCGCGGCTCGAATCGCATCTCGGTGCGTTCCGGGCGGAGCTCGCGCGCTCGCGCGCGGCCGCGCTGATGGCGGAGGGCGACGCCCTGGCCGCGCTGGCCTCCATCGCCGCCCTCCTGACCACCTATCTGCCGCAGCGTGAGCCGCATGGCGCGCTCTACGCCGCGACCATGCAGTTGATCGACATGCTCGGCGTCGCGCCCGACTGGCCCGAAGCCTATGTCGGATGGGAGGCGCTGCTGCTGGCGGAGCTAGGCTTCGCGCTCGACCTTTCGCGCTGCGCCGTGAGCGGGGAGGAGGATGACCTCGCCTATGTCTCGCCCCGGACCGGCCGCGCGGTCGGCGCCGCCGCCGCCGCGCCGTTCAGCGGCCGGCTTCTGGTCCTGCCGGCGTTTCTCGGCGGCGCGCCGAGCAACGAGGCGGGGCGCGGCGTTCCTGCGGGGATGCGGCTGACAGGGCATTTCATCGCGGGCTGGATCGCGCCGGCCTTCGGGGGCGCCGTCCCCGCGGCCCGCGCGCGGCTTCAGGAGCGGCTGGAGCGCCGAGGCGCGTGATTTCGCCTCAAATCGAGACGAATCCCGCAGGGAATAAAGTGGATAAGACTCCCTGAAACTGAGACTTCCTAGTACGGCGGGCTGTCTCCGCCGTGTTCGGGATTCTTTGGGTGTGTCATGCGAACTTCGGAAGGCTCCAGCGCCGGATTCGGCCGCGCTATCAAAGCCAGGCGCCTCGCCCTCGGCATGAGCCGCGCCGCACTGGCTGAGGCGGCGCTTGGCGCCGCGGCCGCCGAAGCGCGCATCGCCGAGATCGAGGAGGGCCGCCTCGCCAATCCGCCGCGCCGCATGATGGCTGCGATCGCCACCGTTCTCGGCATCGATCCACAGGAGGCGGAGCACGCCTCCGCGTCCCCCGAGAGCTTCGGCGTCCCGGCCCCGGTGCACGATCACACGGCGCGCTGGCTGGCAGCGCACGGCGTATCGGCGGAGGCCGAGCGGCGCGCGGCGGCGCGGGGCAGGATCGCCGAGTACATCGCCTGCCGCCAGCGTATCGCCGGTTTCCCACGCCACCGCCCGGCGATCCGCGCGCTGATCCAAAGCGCGCTGGCGGCGATGGAGCGCGCCGGTTTCGATGAGGTCGACAGCCTGCTGGCGCAAACCGAGGCCAGCGCCTGGCGCAGCCCGCTCCGCATCGAGATTCGCAAGGAGCGCGGTGAAGTCGCGCTGCTCGGTTGCGAGGTCGAGCGCGCCGCAGGGCATTTCGAGGCGGCGGCGGCGTTTCTCGATCGATCCGCACCCGAAGGGGCCGCCGAGTTGCGCAACGCCGCCGCCGCCTCGCTCCGCCGCCACGGGCGGTTCTTCGGGGCGGAGGGTCATGTCGCGGCGGCGCGTCTGATCCGGCGCAATCTCGAATTCTGGCGCATGGAGCGGCGACCGGAAAAATGGGCGATGAGCCAGCACAATCTCGGCGCGGCGCTCCACGATCTCGCGATCACGCGAAAGGACGAGACGACGCCGCCCTTGCTGACCGAGGCGGTCGGCGCCTACCGCGCCGCGCTCCGGGTGTATACGCAGGACAAACACCCGCGCCGCTGGTGCTCGACCCAAGGCAACCTCGCGACTGCGCTCGGCAATCTGGCGTGGCGCCGGCGCGGAAAGGCGGCGGCCGCCCTGTCGGCGGAGGCGGCGCGCGCCTATCGCGCTTCGCTTGCGCGGCGTTCGCGAACCGGGGAGCCGGCCGCATGGGCGACGGGGCAGGCCCAGCTCAGCCTCGCGCTCGGCGCCGCTGCGGCGCTGAACCCGGACGCCGCCGCCCGCGCGGCGATGCTGATCGAGGCGGCGGAGGCGGGAGAGGCCGCGCTCGGCGTCTTTCGCCCCGACACCACCCCGGATCACTGGGCGGCGGCGCGCAATAACCTCGGCAACACCCGCCGGGCGCAGGCGGCGGCGGTGCGTTCCCCCGGCGACAGCGCCGCGCTTTTGCAAAAGGCGGTCGCGGCGTTCCGCGAGGCGCTTGACGCGCTCAACGGCGGGGCCAATGGCGGGGGCGAGGCTGAGACCGCGCGCCGCGCCGCGATCCGCACCAATCTCGCCGCCACGCTGACCGATCTTTGCGCCCGCGTCGACCGGGTCAGCGCGGCGCGGCTTTCGGCCGAAGCGGTGGCGGCGGCGCGGGCGGCGTTGAGCGCCCGTCCGCCCGAGGCCGGGGCGGGCCCCTGGGCGGCCAGCCTCTCCGCGCTGATCGAAGCGCGGCGGGCGGAGGCCCTGGCGACGGATGGCGAAATGGCGGCGCTTGCGGCGGGGGAGGCGACGACGCTCTGCCGCCAGGCGCTCGGCCGCTGGCCGGAGGAACTTGGCCCCGCGCGCTGGGCGGAGTTCCAGATCGCGCTCGGCCGGGCGCTGGAGGCGGAGGCGGCGTGCTCGGGGCCGGAGCGGGCGGCGAAACGCCTGGTTGAGGCCCGCGCCGCCTACGCCGTCGCTCTCTCGCGGCTCGACCCGCGCGCCGCCCCGGCGCTGGCCGCCATCGCGGAAGCCGGGCGCCGACGCGCCGGCGCGCTCCGCGCCGCCTGAGGGCTCAGCCCTTCAGCACCGCGCCGGGGTTCATGATCCCATGCGGGTCGAGCGCGGCCTTGAGCGCCCGCATCGCCGCCAGAAGCCCCGGATCGCCATAAAGCTCCAGATCGTCGACCTTGGCGCGGCCGACCCCATGCTCGGCCCCGACAGAACCTTCGGTCGCGTCGACAAGATCGTGGATCATGCGTTTCACGGCCCCGCTCTGGTTCGCGTAATCGGCCTTCTTGCGGCCTTTCGGGGCGTAGACGTTGTAATGCAGATTGCCGTCGCCGGCATGGCCGAAGCAGTTGATCCGGAGCGCGGGGTCGAATTTGGCCAGCATCGCCGTCGCTTCATCGATGAACCGCGCCAGCCGCGCCACGGGCACCGAGATGTCCTGGCTCGAAATCGAGCCTACGACGCGGTTGGCGAGCGGGATCGTCTCCCTTATCGCCCAGAAGGCGGCGGATTGCGCCTGTGATTGCGCGATGACGCCGTCGAACGCCAGCCCGACTTCGAACGCCTCCGCGAGCGCGGTCTCCAACGCCTCGCCGACGCCGGTGCGCCCGCCGCATTCGATCAGCACAGACCATTTCGGCATCGGGTCCAGCGGCGCGGGGCGCGCCATGCCAGCCTCTTCCAGAAAGCCGTAGCCGACCACGTCGATCAACTCGTATGCGGAAATCACGTCGCCGACCCTGGGGCGCAGGAAATGCAGGAGATCGACCGCATGCGCCGGCGAGGGAACCGCCAGCCAGGCCGTCGCCATCTCCGCCGGGCGGGGAAAGAGTTTCAGCGCCGCGGCGGTGATCACGCCAAGCGTGCCTTCGGCGCCGATCAGCAGATGGCGCAGATCATAGCCCATATTGTCCTTGCGAAGCCGCTTCAGCCCATTGAACACCGTCCCGTCCGGCAACACCGCCTCCAGCCCGAGGCAAAGGTCGCGCGCGTTGCCATAGCGCAGCGTGTTGACCCCCCCCGCGTTGGAGGAAAGGTTGCCGCCGATCCGGCACGACCCTTCGGAAGCGAGCGAAAGCGGAAAGAGCCGCCCCACGGCTTCAGCCGCGTCCTGCACGTCCTTCAGGATCACCCCCGCCTCGGCGATCAGCGCGTTGTCGACGGCGTCCACGTCGCGGATGCGGTTCATGCGCTGGAGCGACAGCAGAATGGGCGCCGGATCGGCCGAAGTCAGATGGCCGCAGACCAGGCCGGTGCCGCCGGAGATCGGAATCACCGGCGCGCGCGCCGCCGCCGCCCGCCGGATCAGCTCCGCGACTTCGGCCGTGCTTTCGGGGCGGGCGACGAAGGCGCCATGCCCGGTCAGCCTGTCGCGATCCTCATGGAACATTTCCGGTGCGTCTTCGGGCGCGAGCCAGCCCTTCGGGCCGAGGAGCTCCCTCAACCCGGTCAACAGATCTTCGGCGGCGGGTCTTAAGCTCATGATGTCATCCGTGGACTCGGGTCTGCATTCGGACGGGGAGCGGCGGCGCGGCGCAGCCGGTCATTGATTGCGCGCCCAAGGCCGCGCTCGGGGATAGGGGAGACGGCGATCGCCTCCGCGCCGACGTCGAGCGCGTGCAGCATGGCGAAGAGATTGGCCGCCGCTTCCTCCAGCGCGCCGCTGGGGGAAAGGTTCATCGCCGCGCCCGGCGCCTTGCCGAAGCCGAGCAGCGCTTCGCCCGGCCGCGCTTCCTCTGCGTTCAGCCGCACGCGCGCCACCGGGGCGTAATGGCTGGCGAGTTGCCCCGGCGCGCTGATCGCGTCGCCAGCGGCGGCCAGCGGGCGGGCGAGCGCTCGCTCGATGGCTTCAGTCGTCAGCCCGCCCGGCCGCAGGAGTATCGGCGCCTCGCCATCGAAGCCGACGATCGTGCTCTCAAGCCCGAGCGGGCAGGGGCCGGCGTCGACCACCCCGGCGATCCGGCCGCCCAATCCGGCGAGCACGTGATCGGCCGTGGTCGGGCTGATCCGCCCGGAAAGATTGGCCGAAGGCGCCGCTACCGGTCCGCCAAAAGCCGCTAGCAGCGCCTTCGCCGCCGGATGCGATGGCGCACGGAGCGCGACGGTCGCCAGCCCAGCCTGCGCGAGACGAGAGATGCGCGCGCCGGGCCGGGCCGGGGCCACCAGCGTCAGCGGGCCGGGCCAGAACTTTTCAGCCAGCGCGAGCGCACCCGGCGGCAGCGCCGCGAGCGCCAGCGCCGCCTCCAGCCCATCGACATGCATGATCAGCGGGTTGAAATCCGGCCTGCCTTTCGCCGCGTAAATTCCAGCGACGGCGGCGTCCGAGCCGCCATCGGCGCCGAGCCCGTAAACCGTCTCGGTCGGGAAGGCGACCAGCGCCCCGCGCCGCAGCGCGGCGACGGCGGGCTCGATCTGATCGGCGCGCCAGCGATGCGGCGGAGGTGTGGATGCGGCGGTCATGACGCTTGCGATAGCATCGGCGTCGGCGCTTGGCGAGACGCCAGCCGTCGGCCCCCGGCTTGCGCGCCCCCGGCAATGACTTTAACCAAAACCCGAATGATGGGCGCCAGCGCCCGCAGCCCAGCAGCACGAGGCGACCCCCCAATGAGCTATCTCGCCCCCCTTGCGGACATCGAACACACGCTCTCGCGCGTCATCGGCGCGGACCGCCTCGCCGCGACCGAACGCTTCGCGGAGGCGACGGCGGAAACCCGCGCCGCGATCCTCGCGGAAGCGGCGAAAATGGCTGAAACCGTGCTCGCGCCCTTGCAACGGGCCGGCGACCTGCACCCCGCGCGGCTGGAGAACGGCGTCACCCGCACGTCCCCCGGCTATGCGGAGGGGTTCCGCGCCATCGCGGAAGGCGGCTGGGTCGGCATCGCCGCCGACGCTGAACACGGCGGCATGGGATTGCCGCTGACTTTCGGGACCGTAGTGGGGGAGATGATGGCCTCCGCCTGCCTTTCGCTCTCTCTCTGTCCGCTGATGAGCCAGGGCCAGATCGAAGCGCTGCAGCATCACGCCTCCGACGAGATCAAGGCGCTTTACCTGCCCCGACTGATCGAAGGCCGATGGACCGGCACGATGAATTTGACCGAGTCGCAGGCCGGCAGCGATGTCGGCGCGCTCCGCGCCAGGGCGGAGCCGAATGGCGATGGCTCGTATGCTGTCACCGGGCAAAAGATCTTCATCTCCTGGGGCGACAACGACTTTGCGGAGAATGTCTGCCATCTGGTGCTGGCGCGTCTGCCGGACGCGCCGGGCGGCACGCGGGGCGTCTCGCTCTTCCTCGTGCCGAAATTCATTCCCGACGCCGCCGGCGAGCCAGGCGAGGCGAACAGCCTCAAGGTCGTCAGCCTGGAGCACAAGCTCGGCCTGCATGGCTCCCCGACGGCGGTGATGGCCTATGACGGCGCCACGGGCTGGCTGATCGGCCCGCCCGGCGGCGGCATGGCGGCGATGTTCACCATGATGAACAACGCTCGGCTGGGGGTCGGCGTTGAAGGGCTCGGCGTCGCCGAAGCCGCGATGCAGCAGGCGATGGCCTATGCGCGCGAGCGCAAGCAGGGGCGCACGCCGGTTGAAGGCGCCGGCGCGATCGTCGACCATGCCGATGTGCGCCGGATGCTGCTGCGGATGAAGACGCTTACCGCGACTTCGCGCTCTATCTGCCTCGACACCGCGTTCAGCATCGACATGGCGCGTGCGGCGCCGGATGCGGACAGGGAAGGCTGGCGCGCCCGCGCCGCGTTTCTCACCCCGATCGCCAAGGCCTTTTCCACCGATATCGGGCTCGAAGTCGCGCAGATCGGCGTGCAGGTGCAGGGCGGCATGGGCTTCGTGGAGGAAACGGGCGCCGCGCAATTCGCCCGCGATGTGCGGGTGACCTCGATCTATGAGGGCACCAACGGCGTGCAGGCGATGGACCTCGTCGGGCGCAAACTCTCCGATGGCGGCGCGGCGGCGGCGGCGCTTCTGGCGGAGATTGAGACCGCCGCCGCTGAAGCGGATGACGCCGATCTCGGCTCTCGCGTCGCCGCCCTCGCGAAGGCGGTCGCCGGCGCGACCGACTGGATGCTGGCTGCGCCTGAGCTCAATGACAGGTTCGCGGGCGCCGCGCCTTATCTCAGGGCCTGGGGGTTGCTCCTCGGTGCGCATTATCTGCTGAAGGCGGCGGACGATCCGGTCCGCATGGCGCTCGCCTCCTTCCATATCCGCCAGCAGGCGCCGGAGATCGGCGCGCTCGTCACCGCGGCGACCGAAGGCGCGGCGCCGCTCTATGCGATCAGCGCCGACGCGTTGGCGGGCTGAAGCATGGACGCCGCAACGCCCCCGCCGCCGCTCGACGAAAGCCGCCGCCTGCCGGCCGGCCTTTCCTATCCGCATGGCGAAGCGATCCCCGCGCCGGACGAGGCGATCGAGGTTGCGGAGCGCATCCTCTGGCTGCGTCTGCCACTGCCGATGACGCTTGATCACGTCAATATCTACGCGCTTGACGATGGCGATGGCTGGACCATCATTGACACCGGTTTTCAAACCACGAAGACTAAGGGGTTCTGGGCCGATCTGATGAACGGCCCGCTGGCCGCGAAGCCGGTGCGAAGGGTGATCGCGACACACCACCACCCCGATCATATCGGCCTCGCCGGCTGGTTTCAGTCCGAGCACGGCGCTGAACTCTGGGCGACGCGCACCGCATGGCTCTACGCGCGGATGCTGACCCTCGACCATCAGGAGCGGACGAGCAAGGAGAGCCTTCTGCACCTGAAGCGCGCCGGGGCGGACGACGCCCGGCTGACATGGGCGGCGGAGCGCGAGCCGATGAATTTCTCCCGCGTCGTCGCGCCCCTGCCGCCCGGTTTCAAGCGGATGCGCGATGGTGAGCGGATCGGGATGGGTGGGCGCGCCTGGCGGATTTTCACCGGCGACGGCCACGCGCCGGAACAGGCGACATTCTGGTCGGTCGATGGGGATATCGTGATTTCCGCCGATCAGATACTGCCGCGCATATCCCCCAATATCGGCGTTTACGCCAATGAGCCGGACGCCGATCCGCTCGGCGAATGGATGACTTCCTGCAAGAAGTTCAGGCCGTTGGCGCGGCCTGGGCATCTGGTGCTGCCGGGGCATAACCGCCCCTTCACCGGCTTGCCGAAACGCCTTGAGCAGTTGATCGAGAACCACCACGGCGTGATAAGGCGGCTCCGGAAATTCCTGACCGAGCCGCGCACCGCCATCGAATGCTTCGATACGATCTACAAGCGCCAGATCAAGGATGGCGAGTTCAATCTGGCGATGGGCGAGGCGATCGCGCATCTGAACCATATGGCCGCCACGGGCGGCGCGGCGCGCAGTCTCGGCCCGGACGGGGCCTATCGTTTCAAGGTTTCGCAGACTGCGGAGTAACCGAGCGGGCGTTCCGAGCGGGCGGACGATGTTCATCTCCGGCGGAAGCCGGGCGATCGCCGTGGCGGCGGCGCGAGAGGGCGCGAATGTCGCGTCGCCGCCAAGGCTTCGGAGCCGCACCCGCGGTGGAGAAAGCCGGCGGGCGCGGCTTCGCGCTGGTTTGCGACATCCGCGACGAGGCGCAGGTCGCGGATGCGGTGGAGCGGACGGCGGCGCATTCTGACGGCGTCGATATCTGCGTGAACAACGCTTCGGCGATCCAGCTTTCCGGAACCGCGGCGACGGATGTGAAGCGTTACGACCTGATGACCGGGGTCAACAGTCGCGGGATGTTCGTGGTGACGCAGGCCTGCCTGCCGCATCTCCTGAAATCCGAACGCGCGCATATCCTCACCCTCTCGCCGCCGCTGGACTTCAATCAGGCGTGGTTCAAGGGGCGCCCGGCCTGTTCGCTGGCCAAATACGGCATGACGATCCTGACGCTCGGCTGGGCGGCGGAGTTCGCGGGCGAGATAGCCGCGAGCTGCCTCTGGTCGCGAACCGCGATCGATACGGCGGCCGTGCGAAATATTCCTGGTGGCGAAGCGATGGCGGCGGCTTCCCGCAAGCCGGAGATCATGGCGGGCGCGGCGCTGGCGATTCTCTCCAAGCAGCTGGACTTCACTGGGTGGCGCCGCCTCGACGATCTGGCGCTGGCGGCGGAGGGTGTGGCGGATTTCGACCGTTACGCGGTGACGCCCGGCGCCCGGCGCCCGGTTGGCGCTCGACTTCTTCTTCCCGCATGAGACGTCGGCGCCGGCTGATTCGGGCAGGGCGCCAGGATGGCGGGCGCTCATGCTCGAAACAATCTGACGGGACGTGTCGATTAAGCGTTATTTTACCCTGAATGTGACGAGAAAGTGGCCGATTGCATGAGAATTCGTCCTGAAGTGGTTGAATTATAATGAAATCAATCATGGGTTGAAATAGGTCAGTGCATTTCATCACTATCTTTTCAATAAAAATATTGTAGATGTTTTCGTGTGGGTAGTTGTTATGTGGGAGCTTCAAAATGAACAAGTTGAATAAAGCAGTATGCTTCGCCGTCGCCTCTGTTGGCATGGTGGCCGCGCCAGCGTTCGCCGCAGTCGTCAATGGCGACTTTGAAGACAAGACCTTCTCGAACCCGAATCCGGGCCTCGTCAACGGGATCGCCATCGGCGATCTTGAGACCAGCGGCCCCGGATGGGACGTCTACACCGACATTCTCGGTTGGGAGACTTCCGCCGGCTCGGGTATCGAACTGCAGACCAACGGAACGATTGGCTCGTTCAACGCCAATTCGGGCACCCGTTATGTCGAACTCGACAGCCATCCGGCGCCGAACTCGAACTCGACGATGTTCCAGACGCTGGTGCTCGATCCGGGAACCTATCAGCTGGACTTCTTCTATAGCCCGCGCAATGGCGACGCCGGCAGCAACGGTATCGACTATTCGGTCACCGGGCTGATCAGCGGCTTTCTGCTCGCCGGCGGCGTGACGGGGCCGAGCGGCACGACGACTGTCGGTCTCTGGACACTGGTCAGCAGCTTCTTCACCGTTCAGGCGGGGGATTCCCCGGTGACCCTCAGCTTCTCCGCTGTCGGTGCGGAGAATACGCTTGGCGGCTTCATCGACGACGTGAGCGTCAGCGCGGTTCCGGTTCCGGCGGCGCTGCCACTCTTGATCACGGCGCTGGCCGGGCTTGGTTTCTTGTCCCGCCGCCGTCAGCGGTCGGCGGCCTGAGCCAGGGCGCAGAGCAAAAAATCGGGCGCCTGTGATCCAGGCGCCCGTACTTCGCAGAGCGCGTCGGGTCGGCTGAAAGGGGTTCACTCCTCGTGAGCGTAGCCCCCATGCGCGATGGAAGCCTGATGAAGATCGAGACGTAAAACTGTCTGGTTGTCGAGCGCGCATGTGTTGGTGCGACTCGAGTGTGATCAAGAGGTCTTGGTGCAAGTTTATTTAGGAAATTTGGGTTAGTTGTTTTCGTTATGTGCGCCATTCCCGGAGTAAGTGAGGAAAGGCGTGTTGTGGGTTTCGCAAGTGTCTGTAGCGTTGTGGGGGTGTGTGATGTTGAGGTTCAAGTATCTGGCGCCGTTTGTCGCGTTCGGCGTCGCGTTCATGCCGCTGGTTGTGGCCACGGGCGCGCCCGGTCCGCTCTGGCTGTCCGGTGGCGCCGGTGATTCTTCGCTGCGGATCGTCGAGGGTATGGCCCCGGCCTGGCGAGGTTCCGACTCATTCTCGTCTGGCCACGCCGATGCGCGCTTTGATGCGCTGGAGGCCAATCCGGTCGGGCTCTGGTCGCCGAGCGATGTCGCCTGGCTCACTTTACTGGAATCGCTGATCGCCGCATATCCGGCGCGAGGCGCCGAAGAGGTGAACGCGCTTGAAGTCGTCGTCGCGTTTCTCGATCGTTCGCCGCGACGCGGCCCGTATTTTCAAAAGGATGTGCGCGGAACCTCTGCGCGGAGCGGCGGCAACGGCGGCTCCGGCTCCGCTGGCGGTGGAGGCGGCGGCGGCGGCGGTTCCACCGACGGCGCCCCCGTGACGGGCGAGATTCCCGGAAATGGCGACGGCGGGGCGCTGCGCCCACCGCATGGCGGGGAAAAGGCCGTTCGTCCGCCGCTTGGCGGCGGCGGCGCCCCGGTCGCGGGCGATGACATACCCACCCTCATCACTACCGACGTGACGCGCCCGGCGGAGCAGGGGCCGACGCTGCCCTCGCTTGACCCTCAGACGCCAGGCGGATCGGGCGGCGGCGGCGGCAACGTGGGCGCGGTTCCGATCCCGGCGGCCTTGCCGCTCCTCCTCACCGGACTGGGCGCGCTCGGGCTGATGCGCCGGCGCCGGGCCCGTTCGCAGCCGAGCGCGGCGAAGGCGGCGGCGTAAGCGATTGGCCCCTTCAAGGGGATCGCGCCTGCCGAGAGACGCATCATCATCAGGCAAGGCCCAGCCATAGGGCGACGCATGACCTGACGCCAAACCGGCGTCGAAACCGAAGCGCCCTTGGGAGGCCGGATCGCCGGGCACGAACGCGGCGCCTCAGTTTGCGGCGCGCGCCCAGTCCCTCGTTGACCAGCGCGCGCGACACCCCTTCGTCGCGCGTTGGTCGCCGCCGCGACCGGGCCAATGCCGAGCGCCACGAAAGGCGCCGTCATCCGCGAAAACATCGCCGTCCCGACGACACCGGCTGCGCATTACGCCACCAGCTCGAACACATCGTCACCACTGGCGCGAATCGCTTCCGCCAACCCCGCTTCCTCCCGGCCCGGAAAAGCGTCGAGCAGCAGGGTGCGAATCGCGCTATGCTCGTCTTTTGTGACGGAATCGATCTTCAACTCGCGTCCTCCGGCTACTAAGGGCGCCCAATACCGCCGCGACCGCAGAAAGCCGGTGCGATGACAAAACGCCTATGGTATCCGCAGAGCGGAATGACAAGCAGGAGAGCTATGATGGCTACACACACGCCGGGCGAAATGGATATCACGGAACAGCGGAAAACCTTTGGCGGGTTCGTACGCAGCGGCGTTTGGCTCGCCGTATTTGTCGCGGTGATCCTGATCTTCATGGCGATCTTCGTCGCCTGATTTATTTCGCGAACCGCCTGACCGATAACGCCGGGCGCCGAGGGGGAAACGTATGAAAATCGCCATTCCGAAAGAAACGCGCGATCATGAGACGCGGGTCGCGGCCGTGCCGGAGACGGTGAAGAAATTCATCGGCATCGGCGCGGAAGTCGTGGTTGAGACCGGCGCCGGCGCC
>JBBDTD010000029.1:8751-11872 GCA_040904645.1 Paracoccaceae bacterium | reverse complement strand
CGGTCGCGGGCGAACTGGCGCGCGCGAACGTCAGGACCATCGTCATCGCGCCCGAAGGGCCGCTCCGCGCGCTGCCCTTCGCCGCGCTTTGGGATGGCGAGGCCTGGCTGGGGGAGCGGTTCGGCCTCGCCACCATCCTCGGCCTCGGGCTGATCGATCAGGCCGACGTCTCGCTCCGCACGGCGGAAGCTCTGGCGGCGGGCGCCGAGGAGGTGAGCGCTGATTACGCCCCGCTGCCTTCGGTGCCGATCGAACTTGAAGCCATTCGTGAGACCTTCGGCGCGAAGGTGCTGGAGGGCGAGGCGTTCAGCGCCGGCGCGCTCTCGGCCGAAATATCGCGCAATCCCTATGGGATCGTGCACATCGCCACCCATGCGGAATTCGGCGCGAGCCCGGCGGAGAATTTCATCCTCACCTCCGACGGCCGGATGGATGTGACCCGGCTTGAAGCGACGATGCGGGCGCGCGCGGTGCAGACCTCCGCGCCGGTCGGTCTTTTGACGCTCAGCGCCTGCAACACCGCCGCTGGCGGCGGCGGCGGCGGCGACAGCGCGGAGCGCGCGCCGCTCGGCCTCGCCGGCGTAGGGTTTCGCGCCGGGGCGCGGTCGGTTCTCGCCTCGCTCTGGCCGGCGGAGGATGTCTCGACTTCCCGTTTGATGACGATCTTCTATCAGGAACTCCGCGCCGGGGCCGGCCGGGCCGAAGCTTTGCGCCGGGCGCAAGCGGCGCTGATCCGCGATCCGGCGACCGCCGAGCCCTTCCAATGGGCGAATTTCATGCTGATCGGCGACTGGCGATGACCCGGCGGCGCGGCGCGGCGGGCGCCCTTGCCGCGGCGCTGCTGATTTCCCTGATCGTTTTCGCGGCCTTCAGGACGATCCCGATCCTCGCCGCCGCGGAAGCTTCCGCGCGCGATCTCGTCCACGCTGAATTCTACCCCGAGACTGAAACACGCGGCGATATCGTCCTCGTGATGATTGAGGAAACGACGCTCACACGCTTTCCCTATCGCTCTCCCATCGACCGGGCGTTTCTGGCGGAGCTGATCGGCGGGCTCGCCGCGCTGGGCCCCAAGGCGATCGGCCTCGACCTGCTGATCGATCAGCCGACCGAGCCGGAGAAGGATTTCGCGTTGCTCGACGCGATAGAGCCGGGCGATGGCCCGCCCGTCGTCGTGGTGGTGGCCGATGAGGCGGATGGACTGACCGTCGCGCAAACCGAATGGCTCGGCGCGGCGACGGAGGGCGCCCATGTGGCGCAGGCGGCGCTGCTTCACGACCCGTTCAACGACGCGGTGCGGGCGGCCCCCGCGACGCGGCAGATCGCCGGGCGTCAGGCGCCCTCATTCGCGGTCGCGCTCGCCCGCGCGGCGGGGCTTGCGGCTTCGGATGACGGGTTCGAGATCGCCTTCGCGCCGACCGGGGCGGGCATCGATTTCACGCCGCGCTATGTCGCGGGTTTTCACCAGTATCTGACCGAAGAGCAGATCGGTGGGCGCATCGCGATGATCGGGGTGCTGCTTTCCGGGGCGGACCGGCACCGAACCCCGCTCGACATCATCACCGACGGGGAGGAGACGCCGGGCGTCGAGGCGCACGCCCAGGCGCTCGCCCAGATCATCGACGGCAGGCGTCTTTTCGAGGTCGGAATTGGCGCCGAACTGGCGCTGACCGCGCTGGCGGCGGTGCTGATCGCCGCGGCGCTGGCTCTGCCGGCCGGCGTCGCCGTTCAGGCGCTCGCCGCGGCGATCGTGCTCGCGGGTTTTGCGGCGGCGCCCGCTCTGGCGCTTGGCGAAGCGTCGCTGCGCCTTCCGGCTCTGGCGCCGCCCATCGCCGGCGCGCTGACAGGCGCCGCCATCGCCTTCGCCCGCTGGCGGGTGGAAGCGCGGGTCCGAAAGCGCCTGCGTGAGGCGTTCGGCCGTTTCGTTTCCCCCGACGTGGTCAAGGAGATCGAGGCGAGGCCGGAGGCCCTGCGCCTCGGCGGCGAGCGGCGCGAAGTCACCTGCGTCTTCACCGATGTCGCCGGGTTCACCACGCTCTGCGAGGGCATGGAGGCGAACGAACTCTGCGATCTTCTGAACCGGTATCTCGGCGGCGCTTCCGAGGTCGTCATCCGCCATGGCGGCACCATCGACAAATTCGTCGGAGACGCGGTGGTCTGCTTTTTCGGCGCGCCCATCGCGCGGCCCGATCATGCCGCCGCGGCCATCCGCATGGCGGTCGCGCTTGACGATTACGCGATGCGCTTCGTGGCGGCGGAGGCCCGCGCCGGACGCGCCTTCGGGATCACCCGGATCGGCGTTCACAGCGGTGAGGCGACGATCGGAAACTTTGGCGGCGATCTCTTTTTCGACTATACTGCGATCGGCGACACGGTGAACGTCGCCGCGCGGCTCGAAGGCGCCAACAAGGCCTTTGGCGGGCGGCTCTGCATCTCCGGCGACGCGCTTGAAGCGGCGGGCGGCGCGCTTGAGGGGGTCGTGACCCGCCCGATAGGTCATTTGCGGGTGAAGGGGCGCGCGGCGCCGCTCGCCACCTTCGAGGCCTTCGCGCCGGACGATCCTCGGGCCGCCACGCTCGGCCGCTATTGCGAAGCTTTCGGGATGCTGGAATGCGCGCCCGAAGACGCCGTGGCGGCGTTCGAAGCGCTTGCAGCGGCGGCGCCCGATGACGGACTCGTCACATTCCACGCCCGGCGTCTTGCGACAGGAGAGCGGGGCGTGGTCATCACGTTGAAGGAGAAATGAGCATGCGCATCATCTTCCGCCTCGTCTGCCTCACGGCGCTCGCCCTCCTGGCTCCGCTCACCGCCGTCGCGCAGGATTATGTCGTCGCCGCGTCGAAAGCCGCGGGCCTCGCCCCCGGGCGGCTCTTGCAGGCGGACGCGCCGCTCTCGCTCAAAGCTGGCGAGACGGCCACGTTGATCGGCCCCTCCGGTCCGGTGGAGGTGACAGGCCCGTTCGAAGGCGTGGTCGCCGCCGCCGCGGGAGGCGCGGTCGAAGGCCGCTCCGCGCTCGCCGATCTCGTCAAGCGGCGCGAGCGGCTCAGCGCCGTCGGCGCATCGCGCGGCTCCGGCGCGCAAGCCACGGGCGCTGTGTTTCAGCTTCTCGTCGATACTGCTT
>JBBDTD010000029.1:0-8741 GCA_040904645.1 Paracoccaceae bacterium | reverse complement strand
GCTTATTGCGTCGGCGGCGACAAGCCGAAGCTCTTCCTGCCGGCGGAGAAGGGCGACCGGGTCGTGACGCTGATCGCATCCGGCGGATCGCGCGCGGAAATGCTCTGGCCGGCCGGCGCGGGGCTGATGGACTGGCCGGCGGCGGCGCCCTTTACCGCAGGCGCGGCCTTCAGCGTGATGATCGGCGACGTGGAAATGCCGGGCGGTTTCACGCTGCAACCGGCCCCCAAGGGCGCGACGCCAGCGGCGCGCCTGTCCGATCTGTTGAAAGAAGGCTGCCTCGCGCAGGCGGAGGCGTCGCTCGCCGAGTTGGAAGGGAAAGGCTGAAAACGCCGCCGCTATGTGTTCGATAGCACAAGGCGCACGCTTGGGGTCTGCCCTTTTCATCCGGAAAATGTTAACCATTGAAGCATGGCGATCGGCAGAAACCCCTTGGAATTTCCGCGCAACGGCGCTCTCGCCGGTCACCCGGTTTCGCGTCTCGATGATCCGGTGAGTCGGGCCGTCTCCGAGAGCCTGGCGCAAGCTGGCGCCGCCAATGAAGAGATCGGCCGGGGCGACGGGCGCCGCGTGCTTCAGAACCCGGCCTCGGCGCAGGCGCAGGCGCAGGCGCCGGCCCCGCTCGAGCGGCAGGTCGGCAGCGGCGGTGTGGACGTGCTGATCGGCGTGGACGGCCCGGATCTCCTCTCCGGCCTTGGCGGCAATGACCGGCTCTTTGGCAGGGACGGCGACGACCGCTTGTTCGGCGGTGGCGGCAACGACCTCCTTGACGGCGAAAACGGAAACGACTTCCTGAGCGGCAGCGGGGGTAACGACCGGATCTTCGGCGGCGGCGGCGACGACCGGGCGTTCGGCGGCGGCGGCAAAGACCTCCTTAAAGGCGATGGCGGAAGGGACTTTCTGAACGGCGGCGGCGGCAAGGACCGGATATTCGGCGGCGCCGGAAATGACACGATGTTCGGCGGCGGCGGCAAGGACGTCCTGAAAGGCGGCGGCGGCAAGGACTTGCTGAAGGGCGACGGCGGCAAGGACAAGCTTTCTGGCGGCGGCGGCAAAGACAAGCTGCTCGGCGGTGGCGGCGCCGACACCCTGAAAGGCGACGGCGGCGCCGACAAGCTGAAAGGCGGCGGCGGCGGCGACGTTCTGCGCGGCGGGGCAGGCGACGACAAGCTGGTCGGCGGCGGGGGGAACGACGTCTTTCTCTTCACCGCGTCGGATTTGCGGTCCGCGAGCGTCGACACGATCGCAGACTTTCGCTCAGGCGAGGATCGTATCGAACTTGACGGCTTCAGCGGCGTCGACAGCTTCGACGACCTCAACCTGACCACCGTCGCCGGCGGCGTTCAGCTTTCGCTCGGGGGAAGCCGGATTATTCTTTCCGGCGCGCGGCTGTCGGACCTCGACGGGGCTGATTTCGAACTTGCGACCGCCAGGGGCGCCTTCACCGGCACGGCGGGCGCCGATGCGATCTCCAGCGGGCCGGGGAACGACTTGATACAAGGCCTCGGCGGGAACGACACCCTCGGCGCCGGCGCCGGCCGGGACACGCTGATCGGCGGCGCGGGCTCCGACATTTTCGTGGTGCGCAAGGTCAATGGCGGCCTCGATCCGACGGTCGATACCGTGCGCGATTTCAAATATATCGAGGGGGACAAGGTCGGCCTGACCGAAATCCTCTCCGGCATCTCCTTCAACAGCCTGGACGAGGTCGCGCGCGCGACGCCCACCGCAGCGGGAACGATCATCGCTGTCAAACGCGGAACGGTCTTTCAGGATGTCCTGCTGTTGGAAAACGTGCAGTTCACGACCCAGCAGCTGATCAGCTACGGCTTCACCGCGCCGCAGCGCAACAGCACGGCCTTTGTCGACAACCCCTATGGCTTCGCGAACAACTCCCTCGCCACCGCCGATCCGGCGGCGACTGCGGACGGGGTCTATGTCGCATGGGTCGATCAGCAGAATCTCGACAACGACCGGAATGACGTCGACCCCGCCGATCAAGGCGCCCAGGAGAACAACGCCAGCCGCGATGTCTTCATCCTCAACACCACGACCGGCGCGCTTGAGCGGGTAAGCGATCGGTCCACCGATTTCGGCACCTTCGAGGCGACGAGCCCAGCGCTCTCCGATGACGGGCGCTTTGTCGCCTATGTGCAGGGGAGCCGGAATTCCGGCGGTGACGTCTTCGTGCGCGATATGGCGTTTCCCGACAGCGCGCCGGTTCTGGTCAGCGTCTCAAACAACGGGTTCAGCAACCCGGGCACGCCGATCAGCACGACGAACCGGGGCGGGCTGACCGGCTCGCGCTCGAATGAAAGCGCCTCCGTCCTCGACATTTCGGGGGACGGCAAGAAGGTGGTCTTCATCACGCGCACCGATCTTTCCGGCGCCGGGGAGACGGACAACAACAACGCGCCGGACGTTTATCTCCGTGATCTCGGCGCCGGGAAAACCAAGCTGATCAGCGAGATCGGCGGCGTGGCGCGGGGCGCGGCCAACCCCTACCCGAACGGCGAAGGCCAGGGCGACATCGTCAAGATATCGGCCAATGGCCGCTATATCGCCTTCGCCAGCGACGGTGATTTCGGGGTCGGCGGCGGCGGCGGCACGGATATCTTTCTCTACGACACGGTGCGCGACAAGTTCCTGCTCGTCTCCTCGCCCAATGGCGGCGGCACGACCAGCTTCGACATGAGCGACGATGGCCGGCGCATCGTCTTCGCCACGGATGAGGCGGCGGCGAGCGAGGACACCAACGGGTTGAGCGATGTCTACGTCGTGAACATCAACCTCTCCAATTTCACCGTCGCCTCGCGGGATCGGGTGAGCGAAGCCGAGAAGCGGTTCGAGGTCTTTGACGGTGACAGCTACGCACCGATCATCTCGCCCGATGGCGACCGTATCGCGTTTCTCTCCAACGCGGAGGATCTGACCTTTTTCGATCACCGCACCGCGTTCGATCCCGGCAACGGACGCTCGGCGGAAAAGCTCTATGTCGTCGACCTCGACACCAAGGTTCTCACCACCCCCTCGATCCCGGCATCCACAGCCGTTCGCGACAGCACGAACACCCACGCCGCGCTGACCGATGACGGGCTTGTCTATCGGCATGACGTCCCCGCAGCGCCCGACGGCAATCGAAACATATCCGACACCATCGGCTTCGCCAGCCTGGTCGTTCCGCCGAAAGTGGACGTGCCGGACCAGATCGGCGGCTCGGTGGCGGATGTGAAACGCTTCAGCTCCATCCGCAGCGAAATCGAAGCACGGGACGGAGCAATGAAGGATGTCGACACCTTCCAGTTCAAATTCTCCAGTTCTTCGACGCGGCCGCTCTCGATTTCGGTCGAGGGGATCGATACCGGTGGCGGCACGCTGACCAATCCGATGGTGACGGTGGTCCGGAGCAATGGCTCGCTTGTGGCTATGGACAATAATGGCGGCGTCGACCGAAACGCGTTTCTTGCAGAGGTCGACACCAACGACGACCTCTTCATCATGGTCGAGGGCGTGGGCGGCGCGACAGGCAGTTACCGGCTGCAACTCAGCGAAGACCTGACCCCTCCCGTCGGCGACTCGCTTCTCTGAACTTGCGATCTGTGCGGGGAGCGGAACGAAACCCGGCATATCGAAAAATCACCCGCCTCTACAGGTCGAGCGTTCCCTGCCCGGGCTTTGACGGCTTGGGAGACGCAGGTTTCGCCCGCGCCGCGCCCGCCGTCGGCCCTGCCACAGCCTGCGCGTCGCCATCCGCGAACTGAAGCCGCAGCGCGTCGCCCGGCGAAAGGGATTTCGCCGCCGTCACCACGCCGTTCGGGCCGTGTACTATGGCGTAGCCGCGCGCCAGCACCGCCTTGTGGCCGAGGCTTCCTAGCAGGCGCGCCGCATCCTCCAGCCGCCGTCGCTGATCGCGGAGCGCGGCGGGGCCGCTGCGGGCGAGCCGGGCGGCGAGCGTCGCCATCCGCTCATGCCGCTCCGCGTCGCGGCGGGCCATGAGGGCGGGAAGGCGGGCGAGCCGCGCCTCCCGCTCGGTCAGTTTTGCGCGCGCCTCACCCGCGCGCCGCGCCAGCGCCGGGGCGAGCCGGTCGCCCCAATCCGTCAGCCGCTCCCGCCGCCGGGCGATGCGGGTGGAGAGCAGGCCCGGCCCGAACCTGCCGGCGACGCCGGCGGCGAAGGCGATGCGCTTGGCGTCGGTGGCGCGAAGCAGCGCCCTCGGCAAGCGTTCCGCCGCCGCGTCGAGGCGCTGGCGCGCGGGCGCGGCGATTTCCTCCGGTCGGGGCAGGGCGCGGGCGAGATCGCGGAGCCGCCGGCGGCGTTCCTCCATCAGCCGGCTCAGCGCGCGCGCGCGCCGCTCGTCAAGGCTGGCGATGGCGGCCTGAAGCTCGCCCCGCACCGGCACCGCCATTTCGGCGGCGGCCGTCGGCGTCGGCGCGCGGCGATCGGCCACGAGGTCGATCAGCGTCGTGTCCGTCTCATGGCCGATGGCGGAGATCAGCGGGATCGCGCTGTCCGCCGCCGCACGGGCGACGATTTCCTCGTTGAAACCCCAAAGATCCTCAACCGAGCCGCCGCCGCGCGCGACGATCAGCACGTCGGGCCGGGGGAGCGGGCCGCCGGGCGTCAGCGCGTTGAAACCCCGGATCGCGGCCGCCACCTCGGGCGCGCAGCTCTTGCCCTGCACCGCTACCGGCCAGACGAGGACATGGGCGGGGAAACGTTCCGCCAGACGGTGGAGAATGTCGCGGATCACCGCGCCCGATGGCGAGGTGACGACGCCGATGACGCGCGGCAGATAGGGCAGGGCGCGTTTGCGCTCAGGTGCGAAAAGCCCCTCCGCCGCCAGCGCGGCCTTGCGTTTTTCCAGCATCGCCATCAGCGCGCCGAGCCCGGCGGGGGCGACGCTGTCGATGATCAGCTGATAGCGCGACTGGCCAGGATAGGTGGTGAGCCGGCCGGTCACGACCACCTCCATCCCCTCCTCGGGTTCGACCTCCAGCCGGGCGGCGACGCCCTTCCAGATGATGGCGTTGAGGACGGCGCGGTCGTCCTTCAGGTCGAGATAGATATGCCCCGAGCGCGGGCGGGAGACGCGCCCGACCTCGCCCCGGACCCGGACATGGTCGAACGCCCCCTCCACAACCCGCTTCACCGCGCCGGAAAGCTCCGAGACGGTGAATTCGGGGGCGTTGCCGGCCGGGGTATTCTCGTTGGGGGCGTCATCGTCGATCAGGTCCATGACCATCTCTTAGCAAGCGCCGCCTTGCCGGTCACGCCCCGCTTACGCTAGACGGGCGGCGGCAAAGGGAGACGGGCGATGGATATCCTTATTCTCGGCGGTGGCGGACGCGAGCACGCGCTGGCCTGGGCGATCAGGCAAAGCCCCGAATGCGGCCGGCTGATCGTCGCGCCCGGCAACGCCGGCATCGCCCGTATCGCGGAATGCATGCCGCTCGAGGTGGAGGACTGCGCCGCCGTCACCGCGCTGGCCGCACGCGAAAAGGTGGATTTCGTGGTGATCGGGCCGGAAGGCCCGCTCGCCGCCGGCGTCTCGGACGCGCTTCGCGCTGCGGGGATGCTGGTCTTCGGGCCAAGCCGCGCGGCGGCCCGGCTCGAAGCGTCCAAGAGTTTCACCAAGGAAGTTTGCGCAACCGTCGGGGCGCCAACCGCCGCCTACGCCCGCTTCGACCGGCTTGAGCCGGCCAAGGCCCATGTTCGCGCGAACGGCGCGCCGATCGTCGTCAAGGCCGACGGGTTGGCGGCTGGCAAGGGCGTTACGGTCGCCCAGACCGTGCCCGAGGCCGAGGCCGCGCTCGACGACATCTTCGCCGGCGCGTTCGGCGCGGCGGGCGCCGAAGTGGTGATCGAAGAATTGCTGACGGGGGAAGAAGCCAGCTTTTTCATCCTTTCCGACGGCGTGACCGCGCTGCCGCTCGGCTCGGCGCAGGATCACAAGCGCGCTTTCGACGGCGACCAGGGCCCGAACACCGGCGGCATGGGCGCCTATTCGCCCGCGCCGGTGATGAGCGCGGCCGTCGAGGCGCGCGCGATGGACGAGATCATCCTGCCCTGTCTCGCTGAGATGGCGCGGCGCGGCGCGCCGTTTCAGGGCGTGCTCTTCGCCGGATTGATGATCGAGGACGGCGCGCCGAAGCTGATCGAGTTCAACACCCGTTTCGGCGATCCGGAATGCCAGGCGCTGATGATGCGGCTCGGCGCGGGGCTGTTGCCAGCGCTTCTGGGCGCAGCGCGGGGAAATCTCGCGGCGGTGAAGCCGGAATGGCGGCCGGAGGCGGTGCTGGCGGTGGTGCTGGCCGCGTCCGGATATCCCGGCGCCTACGCGAAGGGCGAGGAGATTCGCGGGCTGGACGCAGCGGCCGCCGACGCGGATGTGGAGATCTTTCACGCCGGAACCGCCGCTTCGGGCGATGCTGTGCTCTCGAATGGCGGACGGGTGCTTTGCGTCACCGCGCGGGGCGAGACGCTGGAGGCGGCGCGGGCGCGGGCCTACGCCGCCGTGGATCGGATCGATTGGCCGGGCGGGTTTCACCGCACCGATATCGGCTGGCGCGCGCTCACCCCCCGCTGAGCAGCTTGCGGGCGACATCCTCGCGGATTTCGCGCCGGGCGATCATTTCCGCCGCCACGCGGTCGATATCGGCGCCGGTGGCGCCGGCGGCGATGGCGACATTCCGGGCGTGAAGGCCCATGTGTCCGCGCTGAATGCCTTCGGTCGCCAGCGCGCGCATCGCTGAAAAATTCTGCACGAGCCCTACGGCGGCCATCACCCGCCCCAACCGGCCGGCCGTGGTCGCGCCGATGATCTTGAGGCACATGCGCGCCGTCGGATGCGCCTTTGTCGCGCCGCCGACAACGCCCACCGGCATCGGCAACTCGATCACGCCGGAAAGATCGCCCTTCGCGGTTTTTTCCCAGCGCGTAAGCGGGCCATAGCCGCCTGGCCGCGTGCCGGCATAGGCGTGCGCGCCGGCCTCAAGCGCGCGGCTGTCATTGCCGGTGGCGAGCGCGACGGCGCTGACGCCGTTCATGATGCCCTTGTTGTGGGTCGCAGCGCGGTAAGGATCCGCGGCGGCGAAGGCGTAGGCGCCGAGCATGCCCTCCACCACGTCCTTGCCGATCACCTTTGCGGGCCAGACGGCGCGCGCCCGCACCAGCCGCCGGTCCGCGAGGTTGGAGAGGATGCGAAGCCCGACCTTGCCGCCGGTCCACTCCTCCAGTTTCGGCGCCAGACGTTCCGCCATCGTGTTCACCGCGTTGGCGCCCATCGCATCGCGCACGTCGACAATCAGATGGAGAACGAGGAAACCGCCGACCACCCGCGCCTCGATGGCGCGAAATCCGCCGCCGAGCGAGACCAGCATCGGATCGCAGGCATCGCAAATCGCGCCGATCTCCGCCTCGCGCTCAAAAAGCTGGGCGCGGGCCGAGATCGGGTCGGAAAGCCCGGTGATCTGGACCTGTGCGATCATGCGCGGCTCGTCGGCGGAGGTGAAGACGCCGCCCGCCTCTCGGCAGGCTTTGGCGCCATTGCAGACCGCCGCGATGACGGAGCTCTCCTCCGTCGCCATGGGGACGAGCGCGTCCACCCCATCGACGACAAGATTGGTGGCGACGCCGAGCGGCACCGCCATCACCCCGATCACGTTTTCCGAGAGATGATCCGCGAGATCGCCCTCCGCGGCGGAGGCGTCGGTGAAGCGCGTGACCTCCTCCGCGGAGAGCCCCGCCGCCTCAGCGACGACGGCGAGCCGGGCCGCGCGGTTCTGATTGTGAAAGCCCGGAAGTCTGGATGAGGTCATGGCGTTCTCCCTGTCGGGGCAGAACGCCTGCTCGCCGTCGGCCTGTCAACGGGCGGTCAAAAAGGTATGGCTCAGCCGTGGGATCTGGTGAAGGCGGCTTTTTGCTCTTCTGTCGCGTCGGTCTGATGGCGCGCGCGCCATTCGTCAAAGGGCATGCCGTAGAACGCCTCGCGGCCTTCGTCCTTGCTCATCCCGATTCCGCGTTCCTCCGCCGCTTCCTGATACCAGCGCGAGAGGCAGTTCCGGCAGAAACCGGCGAGATTCATCATGTCGATGTTCTGCACGTCGGCGCGCTCGCTCAGATGATCGCGGAGCCGTCGAAAGGCGGCGGCTTCGAGTTCGATCCGGGTCTTGTCGTCCATCATCTCTCTCCCTTGGCTTCGCTTTCGATCTAGGCTCGCGCGGCCGCCACGTCCAGCTTGCGGCCCTCGCGGGAGTCGAGAATCCACCGCGCGAGGTCATGGCCCCAGCGCGTCTGCCCCTCCTGATTTGCGATCAGGTCATTGCGCACTTCGATCAGAAGATTCTCCAACCCCCGTTCAGTCCCGTGGCGCCACATGCTGTCGCCCACAAGATGGCCGGTATAGGGTTCGTTATCGCCGACGGTCAGGCCCGGCTCCGTCAGGAGCCGGTCATAAAGCGGACGGAAAAGCCGCTCGTCCCGATCCCAGAGCAATCCTATCTCCCACGGGCGCCGGGGCCGGCCGCGAAGTTGCGGCGTGAAGGAATGGATGGCGAGAAGACGCGGCGAGACGCCATTCGCGAGCGCGCCGTCAATCAGCCTCTCAATCGCGCGGTGATAGGGGCGATGCCAGAGCGCGAGGCGCCGCTCGCGCTCCACCGCGTCGGCGCTCCGGTTGCCGGGGATGATCGAGCCGTCATAAAGCTTCATCAAAAGGGTCGGGTCGTCCTCCCCCCGATTGG
>JBBDTD010000028.1:0-12163 GCA_040904645.1 Paracoccaceae bacterium | reverse complement strand
CTGGGTCATGCCGCCGCTGATGTTCGACGGCGACGAGATACAGGCGCTTCTGGTGGGCCTGCGCATGGCGCGGGCCTTCACCGATGACGAACTGGCCCGCGCCGCGACGCGGGCGGAGGAAAAGCTGCGCGCCGCGCTCGACGATTCCGGCCTGCGCCGCGCCGACCGTTCCCCCTACGCCGCGCCGGTTCCGACCGAGGCGCCGGAAAGTCGCGCGCTCCACCTCGTGATCCGCAAGGCGGCGGAGGAACGCAGGAAACTCCGCATCGCTTACCACGACGAAGCCGGGGCG
The DNA here is from genome assembly GCA_040904645.1 of Paracoccaceae bacterium. Taxonomy (GTDB): domain Bacteria; phylum Pseudomonadota; class Alphaproteobacteria; order Rhodobacterales; family Rhodobacteraceae; genus Pikeienuella. The sequence continues at coordinate 11,871 of JBBDTD010000028.1, read as the reverse complement.
GAGACGCGGCGCGTCATCCACCCCGTCGCGCTGATCCGCTGGCGCGCGGTCTGGACGCTGGTCGCGCATTGCGAATTGCGCGGGGCGGAACGCCATTTCCGGATCGACCGCATCGGTGCGGCGGAAGCGTTGGAGGAACGGTTCCCCGAGCCACCGGCGAGTTTGCGCGCGGCGTTGGCGAAGTGGGGAGGCAGGGGGCCGTAGGGCCGGAATGATCCATTGGCCAGAATGTCCGGCCAGCGAACGTTGCGGTAGTTCGCCTACGTGATACCTCGCGAAATATAGGGAGAACAACAGAAGTACCGCAGGCTGAAGACCCTGAACGGCCTCACAACCCACGAATATATCTGCAAAATCTGGACATCAGAGCCGCAAAGGCTCAGGCTCGATCCGATCCACCAAATGCTGGGACTGAACACCTAGATCACGCTCTCGTAAAGCTTAAGCCTCTCCCTATGATCGCGTTATTGCCCTGGAATTTTGGTAAGGTGCGCCCAATGCGGGCATCTGACATTTTCAGTTGGTTTGCGTATCCCAGCCCTCAAACGTCGAGATTGACCACGTTCAACGCGTTGTCCTGAATGAACTTCCGCCGCGGCTCCACCACATCGCCCATCAGCGTGGTGAATACCTCGTTGGCTTCGTCCATGTGATCGACCCGCACCCGCAGCAGCGTGCGCGCGTCCGGGTCCAGCGTCGTCTCCCAGAGCTGGCCGGGGTTCATCTCGCCAAGGCCCTTGTAGCGCTGGAGGCTGAGGCCCTTTTCGCCTTCGGCCAGCACCAGGTCAAGCAACTCCTGCGGGCCGCGCACCGGCGATGAGCGGTCCTTGCGCTCCAGCGTCGCGGGGCGCTCGTAGATCTCGTGCAGACCTGCTTCATGCCCCGCCAGCCGCCGCGCCTCGGAAGACTGGCAGGCGGCCGCGTCGATCACGCGCGTCTCGGTGACGCCGCGCACGGTCCGCTCAAAGATCATGCCGCCGTCCTGCGCGGCGCGGCCGACCCAGCCCTGCTCGGTATCGGGGGCGATGGCGTTCAGCCTTGAGGCGACCAGCGTCGCGGCCGCCTCCGCCGGCAGCCGCAGCAATTGCCCGGACCAGCCCGCTTCGGCCTCCTCATGCGGGCGACGGCGGAAAACAGCGCCGATGGCCGCCTGCTCCAGCACGAAACGCGGCAGATGGAGCGGGAAATTCGAAAGGATGGAGCGCACCGCCCGCGCCTCTTCGACGACGCGCCTGAGGTCTTCACCCGCCACCTGCGCGCCAGAACCAAGACGGAGCGAGACGCCGTCCAGCCCTTCGGAGATCAGATAATCCTCCAACCCCTTCTGGTCCTTGAGATAGACCTCCGATTTGCCGCGCGCGACCTTATAGAGCGGCGGTTGCGCAATATAGAGATACCCGCCCTCGATCAGCTCCGGCATCTGCCGAAAGAAGAAGGTCAGCAACAGCGTCCGGATATGCGCGCCATCGACATCGGCGTCGGTCATCAGCACGATCTTGTGATAGCGCAGCTTGGAGATGTCGAACTCGTCCCGGCCGATACCGGTCCCGAGCGCCATGACCAGATTGCCGATCTCCTGGCTGGAGAGCATCCGGTCGAAGCGCGCCCGCTCCACGTTCAGGATCTTGCCGCGGAGCGGCAGCACCGCCTGCGTGCCCCGATCGCGCCCCTGCGTGGCGGAGCCGCCGGCGCTGTCGCCCTCGACGAGGAAAAGCTCGGTCTTGGAGGCGTCCTTCTCCGAGCAATCCTTCAGCTTGCCGGCGAGGAACGCGACATCGAGCGCCGATTTGCGCCGCGTCAGCTCACGCGCCTTGCGCGCGGCTTCGCGCGCCATCGCCGCTTCGACAATCTTGCCGACGACGATTTTCGCCTCGGCCGGGTTCTCCTCGAACCATTCCGCCAGCTTTTCGTTCATCAGCCCTTCGACCGCCGGGCGCACCTCGGAGGAGACCAGCTTGTCCTTGGTCTGGGACGAGAATTTCGGGTCCGGCACCTTGACGGACAGCACGCAGGTCAGCCCTTCGCGCGCATCGTCGCCAGAAAGGGTCACCTTCTCCTTCTTGGCCAGCGCGGTGGCGGCGTAGGAGTTGATCGTCCGGGTCAGCGCGCCGCGAAAGCCCGCCATATGCGCGCCGCCGTCCCGCTGCGGAATGTTGTTGGTGAAGGGCAGCACATTCTCATGGTAGCTGTCGTTCCACCACATCGCGACCTCGATGCCGATGCCGTCACGCTCCCCGTTCACGTAGATCGGCTCGGGGATCAGCGGCGATTTCGAGCGATCGAGATATTTGACGAACTCCCTCACGCCGCCTTCGTAGACCAGGACTTCTTCGATCGGCTCGGCGGGGCGTTCGTCGCGGATGGTGATGCGGACGCCGGAATTGAGGAAGGCCAGCTCCCTGAGCCGATGCTCCAGCGTCTTGAAGCTGTAGTCGCGATTGGAGAAGGTCTCGGTTGAGGCGAGAAAGCGCACCTCGGTGCCCTTGCGCCCGTTGGCGGGGCCGACAACCTCCAGCGACTTGGTCGTGAAGCCGCCCTCGAACCGGGCGAGATGCTCCTTGCCGTCGCGCCAGATCCTGAGCTCAAGCCATTGCGAAAGCGCGTTCACCACCGAGACGCCGACGCCGTGCAGACCGCCGGAGACCTTGTAGGAGTTCGAGTCGAACTTCCCGCCCGCATGAAGCTGGGTCATGATGACTTCGGCGGCGGAGACCCCCTCCTCCGTGTGGATATCGGTCGGAATCCCGCGACCGTTATCGGAGACGGAAACGGAGCCGTCAGCGTGCAAGATCACCGAAACGGTGTCGCAATGGCCGGCGAGGGCTTCGTCGATGCCGTTGTCGACGACCTCATAGACCATGTGATGCAGGCCGGAGCCGTCATCGGTGTCGCCGATATACATGCCCGGCCGTTTTCTGACAGCCTCCAGGCCCCTGAGAACCTTAATGGAATCGGCCCCGTAGCTCTCCGGAACCTGTTCTTCTTCAGCCATCTGTCCGCCACTCTGTTTTCTTGCGCAGACTATAGCCGGGCGCGGCGGGGATGTCATGCCGCCGGGATGCGAATTCGCGAAGCAGGTAGAGATTTACCCGACCATCTCACGAAGCGCCGACCATATCCCATATTCGCGCCCCAACCGGAGGCGCAATTCGGCGCGCTCGGCGTCTGACAGAGCGGCGATCGCGGCCCCGCCGCCGACCGCCCCTACATGCGCTGGCGCATAGGCCGCGCTCAGCTCCGCCGCCGGCGCCCCGAGCAGCGCCGCCAGCCCTTCGATGAAACGGCCCATCGCGCCGATCTCGCCGACCAGCGCAAAGCGGGCCTTCGCCTTGCGCACCCGCTCGGCGCTATGGAAATAGTGCTGATAGCCGCGCCGCAGATGCGCGATCTCGCAGAGCGCGAAGGCCGACATCGAGATATCGAATTCATCAGCGGACAGCAGCGCCCGGAAGAGCGCGCCCGGTTGGCGATATACGCTGAAGGCGGTGGCCTCCCCCCGCGTCCAGGGCCGGTCGTAGCGCGGTCTCCCCTGCCGCAACCGGGAAAGAAACCCCGAAGCCATCCGCTCCAGCGGCTCGCGCGTCACCAGAATGATGCGCGCGTCGGGCAGGAGCGCGTCGATCGCGTCCATATCGCAATGATGCGGCAGGTAGAGCGGCGCCGGCCGCCCTTGTCGCCAGCGCTCCGCGAAAAGCGCATGGAGGCTGGTGCCGCCGGTTTTCGGGATGTGGAGATAAGCGAGCGAAGCGTCGGCGCCGCGCGATATCTGGGCGTCGATCGCGGCGCGAAGCCCCTCGATGCGCTTGTCGTTCTGGCTCACCAATTCGCCTCGCCACTTCCTGCCGGAGTTTCGCGTTTACGCCCATCGCCCCGCGAAATAAACTACTCCCCAACCGCCCCGGGCGGGCATTTCACAAGGGGCCGCAATGACAGCGCCGGATTTCATCTGCATCGGCGCCCAGAAAGCCGCGACAACCTGGCTTTCGGCCAATCTGGCGCGCCATCCGGAAATCTGGCTGCCTTTCACCAAGGAGCTCCATTATTTCGACATGCTGGTCGCGCCCTCCGCCGATTATTGGCGCGACAATTTCGCGGCGAAGATCAGCCGGATGATCGAGCGTGCAAAGACCCACCGCGCGCCTGAGCGCCGGATCGCCTATCTTGAAAGCATCGCCGACCCGACGCGGATGTTCACCCCCGAATGGTATCGCGCCGTTTTCGCCGCGAAGCCCGAAGGCCGGATAACCGGCGAGTTCACGCCGCGCTACGCCACCCTGCCCGAAGCCGCCATCGAGGGAATGTTGCGCGCCCTGCCAGAGACGAAATTCATCTATCTCATCCGCGATCCGACCGACCGTGCGCTCTCCAACTTCCGCATGCAGCTTTCGCGCTCCGAAGTGAATACAGCCGATTCGCAGGAAGTCGAACGCTTCGCCCGCGACTGGTTCGCGGCGCGGCGGTTTTTCGCCAGCGATTACGCGGTATTCATCCCCCGGTGGGACGCCCGTTGCCCGAAGGAGCGGTTGCTTTACCTGCCGTTCGGCGCCGTCCGCGCCGCCCCGCGCGAGATTCTGCGCGAGGTGGAGGTGTTTCTCGGCCTCACGCCGTTTGAAGCTTATGGCGCGGAAACTGCCGTTCACCGGTCGAAATCCGTGACGCCGCCATCATGGCTCGCGCCGCGTCTCGAAGCGGAACTGGCCCCGCATCGGGCCTTTCTCGAGCGCCGGTTCCCCGCTGATTTCGTCGCCGCGCTCCGCTAAGCGGGCTTCTGTGTTTTCCCCATTGCGGGCGACGCGGCCGCGCCTAATATATGGGGCATCCGCTGGGCGGCGCGACCATCGTGTCCGGCTCGCCGAACGGCGGAGGCGGGCAGAGATCAACCCGCGGGTTTCGCCTGATTTTGTGAGAAGACTGCGCCACCCCGCGCCGGAAGCCCTCGTGGCGCCGGGCGCGAAGGTGGCTTGGGACCACCATTCCGGCCGCCGAGCGGCACGGAGAGACAGGAAACCGGCACATGGCCAAGAGTCAGAAACGCAGCAACAAGGAAATCAAGAAGCCGAAGCAAGTGAAAGCCGCCGCTCCCGTGGCCGCCGGCTTCGCCAATGCTTCGGCCACTCCTTCGCCGAAGAAGAAATAAAGCCAGCGCGGCGCGATAAAGACGGCGGCCCGGCTCACCGCTTCGGCGGCAGCGGCCGGGCCGGGCCGTGATACGCGGCCTGCGCTTGCCGGGAAACTTCGTCGCCGTCATGGACCCCGATCAGGATCCCGCCGGACGAAGTCCCGCCCCGCCGGGCGATGATCGCGGCGTCGGGCACCGTGGTGCGCTGCGACATTCGCCGCGCCCATTTTGAGAGCCGCTCCGACATCATCCCGATGATCGGGGCGTGGTCGGGGTCATCGCCCAGATCGTGAAATTCGTCGGGATCGGAGACCAGGTCGAACAGCATCGGGCGAAAGCCGCCCTCCGCATGCATGAATTTCCAGCGCCTGTCCGCAATCATGAACAGCCGCGCATCGCGCGGCGCGACGCTCAGCGCCTCCGCCATCGGCGTAATCGAGTAGTCATATTCGCTCACCGCAAACTCACGCCAGTCCGGCCTATCCTCGCGCAGAAGCGGCAGGAGCGAGCGCCCCTCAAGCACATTGTCCGGAACCTCGGCGCGATGATGATCGATGAACGTGGCGGCGAGGTCGATTTGCTCCACCAATTCGTCGCAGACGCCGCCCCGCGTCACGTCGGCCTGTGGCGACGGATCATAGACGATAAGCGGGACCTTGACCGACGCCTCGTGAAAAAGGTCCTTCTCTCCCAGCCAGTGATCGCCCAGATAATCGCCATGGTCGGAGGTGAGGACGATCATCGTATCCTCCATCGCTCCGGTTTCCTCCATCCACGCGAAAAGCCGGCCCATCTGATCGTCGCACTGCTTGATGAGGCCCATATAGGCGGGGATCACCACTTCGCGCACTTCGTCGCGGCTGAATGTGCGTCCGATCTGGTTAGCCATGAACGCGCCATAGACCGGATGCGGGTTCTGACGCTCGCGCTCATGCTTCTGGGCAGGAACGACATGCTCCGGCCCATACATGTCATTATAGGGCGCGGGGACGATATAGGGCCAGTGCGGCTTGATATAGGAGAGATGACAGACCCAGGGCGCCCCGCCGGCTTTCTCCTTCATGAAGTCGATGGCGCGGTCGGTGAGCCAGGGCGTCTCCGAATCTTCCTCATGGATATGGGCGGGCTGGCCGGCGTTCTTCATCAGCCAGCCGGAGGCCATGTTCCCCGCCCCATCCACCCCGGCGTTGGCGTAGTCGTGCCAGGGATTGCGGCCCTCATAGCCCTGCGATTTCAGGTATTCGTTATAGGGGGAGCGTTTGGAGTCGTACAAACCCTCAGGCCCCTCGCCATGCAGGCCATCCTCGCGCACATAGGCGTCAAACCCGCACTCCGCGACGCGCGCCCCGATCACGCTGTCGGGCGCGAGGCCGAGCCGCTTCATCCCCTCGGCGTCGGCCTTCATGTGGGTCTTGCCGATCAGCCAGCAGTCCACGCCGATCTTTCGCAAATGATCGCCCAGCGTCTGCTCCCCGACCTTCAGCGGAAAATTGTTCCAGCTGGCGCCATGGGAATGAACATAGCGCCCGGTATAGGTGGACATGCGCGACGCGCCGCAGACTGGCGATTGCACATAACAGCGCGTGAAACGCAGGCCCTTCGCGGCGAGCCGGTCGATATGCGGCGTCTTCAGGTGCGGGTGCCCCGCGCAGGAAAGGTAATCCCACCGCAACTGGTCGAACATGATGAAAAGAATGTTCTTCGCCCGCGCCATCGCCGCCTCCCACTTTTCGCCGCCACGATAGGCGCCCACGGCTGAAAGCCAAGCGCCGCGCTTGGAATCCGGCCCGCTATCCGCTATCCCCCGGCGCGACGCTGAGCCACGCCCGGACCCGCCCCATGGCCAAGATGAAAAAACCAAGCCGCCCCAAGGCGCAGACCCCACGCGGGTTTCGCGACTATTCCGGCGCGGAGATGACCGAGCGAGCGGAGATGCTCGCCGCCATCACCGATGTCTATCACCGCTACGGGTTCGACCCGCTGGAGACATCGGCGGTGGAGACGGTGGAGGCGCTGGGCAAGTTCCTCCCCGATCTCGACCGCCCGAACGAAGGCGTTTTCGCCTGGCAGGATGAAGACGAGAGCTGGATGGCGCTCCGCTACGACCTGACCGCGCCGCTGGCGCGGTTTTACGCGCAGAACCACCTTTCCCTGCCGACCCCCTATCGGAGCTATGCGGCGGGGCCGGTCTGGCGCAATGAAAAGCCCGGCCCGGGCCGGTTCCGCCAGTTCTATCAGTGCGACGCGGACACCATCGGCTCCGCCTCCCCCGCCGCCGACGCGGAAATCTGCGCCATGCTGGCGGATGCGCTGGAGGCGGTCGGGATCGCGCGCGGCGACTATGTGATCCGCATCAACAATCGCAAGGTTTTGAACGGGGTGATGGAGGTCGTCGGCCTGCTCGACCCCGCCGCGCCGGAACAGGGAGAGGCTGCGCGCGGGGTGGTTCTGCGAGCCATCGACAAGCTCGACCGCCTTGGGGAAGCCGGCGTGCGCGCCCTTCTCGGCGAGGGACGCAAAGACGAGAGCGGCGACTACACCAAGGGCGCCGGGCTGGACGATGCGCGGGCCGAAACCGTGATGGGCTTCGTCACCGCTGGCCGGGCCACCGGCGCGGAAACCTGCGCACGGCTTCGCGAACTGGTTCAAGGCTCAATGACCGGACTTGAGGGCGTTACGGAGCTGGAGGCGATCAGCGCGCTGCTGGCCGCCGCCGGCTATCAGGGCAGGGCGGTGATCGACCCCTCCGTCGTGCGCGGCCTCGGCTATTACACCGGCCCGGTCTATGAGGCCGAACTCACCTTCGAGATCGCCGATGAAAAGGGCCAGAAGCGCCAGTTCGGCTCCGTCGCCGGGGGTGGGCGTTATGACGATCTGGTCATGCGCTTCACCGGCCAGCGGGTGCCGGGCGCCGGAATCTCCATCGGCGTCGACCGGCTGCTCGCGGCGCTGGCGGCAAAGCGCGGCGGCGCGGCGGCGGCTTCGGGCCCGGTTCTGGTGACGGTGATGGATAAGGACCGGCTCGCCGATTATCAGGCGATGACGGCGGAACTGCGCGCGGCCGGCATCCGCGCGGAGATGTTCCTCGGCGGCGGCAACATGGCCAAGCAGTTGAAATACGCCGACAAACGCGGCAGCCCGGTCGCGGTGATCGAAGGCGGAGATGAGAAAGCCGCCGGGATCGTCCAGTTGAAGGACCTCGCACTCGGCGCCCGCCTCGCCGCGGAAATCGAGACCAACGAGGAATGGAAAGCCCAGCCCGCCCAGCTTGAGGCGCCCCGCGCCGGGCTGGTCGAAGCGGTGCGCGCGATGCTGGCGCGCGCGGTCTGAATGGCGGCGCGGGCATATCTTTCGGGCGGGCGGATCGGCGCCGGGCTCGAAGAGCTTTCGGCGCTCCGCGCCCGGATCATGGCGCGCCTGAGCGAAGCCGGCGCCGCGACGGTGGAGCCCGAGACGCTCATCGCGGCTGATCTCCTTCTCGATCTCTACGGCGAAGACATTCGCGCGAGGGCCTATATTCTTTCCGATCCCGTCGAAGGGGAACTGGCGCTGAGGCCCGATTTCACCGTCCCGGTGGCGCGCATCCACATGGCGGGGGGCGCGACGCCGGCGCGCTACGCCTATGAAGGGCTGGTCTGGCGCCGGCAGGCGCCCGGCTCCACCCGCCCCACGGAATATCTTCAGGCCGGGATCGAGATGATCGGCGGCGCCGACCCGGCGGCCGAGGACGCTGAGGTCTTCACCCTGATCGAAGCCGCGCTTGAGGGCGCAGCCGTCATGCCGATCACCGGCGATCTTTCGATCATCTTCGCCGCCATCGCCGCGCTGGATACGATCGAGCCGCGCCGCGCCGCGCTCCGCCGCCATATCTGGCGCCCCGCCCGGTTTCAGGAACTGCTGGACCGCTACGCCGCCCCGGCCGCGCCCTCCGCCGAACGCGCGCACCTCCTCTCGCAGAGCCCCGCCGGGCGCGAGGCCGCGATCCGCGCCGCCGGGCGTTTCGTCGGCGCGCGGGCGGAGGCGGAGATCCTCGCCCGGCTGGACGCGCTGGCGGAGGACGCCGCGGCGCCGCCGCTGAGCGCCGGGCAGAAGTCCACGCTCGAAGCCGTGCTGGCGGTCAAGGGCCGCTCTGATGAGGCGTTGAAACGCCTGGAGGCGTTCGGCCTCGCGCCGATGCGCCCGGCGCTGAATGCGATGAAGCGCCGGATGGAGGCGCTTGAGGCGCGGGGCGTGGACGCCGCCGCCCTACCCTTCGACGCCGCGTTCGGCCGGGGGCTGGAATATTACGACGGGTTTGTTTTCGAGTTCCGGGGCGCGAAGCCGGGGCTGCCGCCGCTGGGCGGCGGCGGGCGCTATGACGCGCTGACCGCGATCCTCGGCGGGGGGGGCGGCGCGCCGGCCGTGGGCGGGATCGTGCGCCCCGAAGCGCTGCTGGCGAGCGCGTCATGACTGTCCGGCTCGGCCTCCCCTCCAAAGGCCGCCTGCAGGAGGCGAGCGTCGCCTGGCTGGCGGCGCGCGGCGTGATGGTCGAGCGCGCCGACGAGGGGCGCGAATACGCCGGGCGCGTCACCGGCGTCGAGGGCGTCGGCCTCTCGCTCCTCTCCGCCGCCGAAATTCCTGGGGAACTTGCGGCCGGGCGCATCCATCTCGGCGTCACCGGCGAAGATCTGGTGCAGGAGACCATCCCCGGCTGGGCGACGAAAATCGACCTAGGACAGAAGCTCGGCTTCGGCCACGCCGACCTCGTGGTCGCGGTTCCGGCGGTCTGGATCGATGTCGAGACGCTCCATGATCTTGACGCCGCCGCAGCCGCCTTTCGGCGCGCGCACGGGCGGCGGCTCCGAATCGCCACGAAATATCACAGCCTCGCCCGCGCATTCCTGCGTGCGCGCGGCGTCGCCGATTACCAGCTGGTCGACAGTCAGGGCGCCACCGAGGCCACGGCCCTGCATCGCACGGCGGAGGCGATCATCGACATCACCTCATCGGGGGAAACCTTGCGCGCCAACCACCTGAAACTGCTGAAGGACGGGTTGATCCTCGCTTCCGAAGCGCGGCTTTGCCGGTCGCTCACCGCGCCGCTGAGCGCCGCGGACGAGGCCGCGCTCGCCCAGCTTCGCGCCAAGCTTGGGCTTTAGCTCAAAGCTTAATCAGACCTGAACCGCGCGTTAACACTTCAGGCTCAGCCTCCTCGCGTGCGGAAAAGGAGCTGAGACATGGACGAAATCATCGCCTGCAAACGTGGGTTCGCTGTCGCGTCCCAGGCGCTCACCATCGCGATCGCGGCGCAGGTCGCTTTTGTGGCGGCCGCGGCCGCCGCCATCGTCTTTCTGCTCTGAGCTATTCCGCCGCCAGGTTGCGGCCGCGCGCGGCGTCCGTCGCCGCGATCAGCGCCGCGGTGATCCCCGGCTCGGAAAGCGCGTGGCCCGCGTCCCCGACCATGCGCAGGTCCGATCCCGGCCAGGCACGGTGCAACTCGAACGCCGAGAGCGGCGGGCAGATCATGTCGTAACGGCCCTGCACGATCACGCCGGGAATATCCCTGATCCGGCCGATATCGCGAAGAATCTGCCCGTCCTCGGCCAGAAATCCGCGGTTGTGGAAATAATGGCACTCGATTCGCGCGAAAGCGCGGGCGTAGGAGGCGGCGGCGTAGCCCGGCGTCGCGCCATCATCGGCGCGGAGCGTCGCGGTCGCCCCTTCCCAGCGCGCCCAGATCCGCGCGCATTCGGTCTGCACCGTCAGGTCGCCGCCCATCAGGCGCTTGTGATAAGCGCCGATCAGGTCGCCGTGCTCGGCCTCGGGAATCGGGCGGAGGAAATCCTCCCAGAGATCCGGCCAGAAGACCGACGCGCCGCCGCCGTAAAACCAGTCCAGCTCCCGCTCCGTCATCAGGAAGACGCCGCGCAGGATCAACTCCACCGCTCGTTTCGGGTGGGTCTCAGCGTAGATCAGCGAAAGCGTCGCACCCCAGGAGCCGCCGAACACCGTCCAGCGCTCCACGCCGACGCGGCGGCGAATCGCTTCGATATCCTCGACCAGATCCCAGGTGGTGTTACGGTCCACGCTGGCGTGTGGGCGCGAACGCCCGCAGCCTCGCTGATCGAAAAGGATGATGTGCCAGGCTTCGGGGTCGAAATAGCGGCGCATCCCGGGGCTGCATCCGCCGCCCGGCCCGCCGTGGAGAATCACGACCGGGCGCGCGCCCTTCGTGCCGCATTCCTCGACATAGATTTCATGACCGCCCGAAACCTCCATGCGGAACCGGTTGAAAGGCTCAATCGGCGGATAAAGCGCACGGCGCGGCGGCGGCATCGACTCTCCGGTATCGTTTCGGTTGCCTCTCATGAACCCATGTTCTACGGCGAAGCATCAAGGAAGCCTATAGCGGGAGCCGAAATTGTCCATCACCGGCACAGTCGACGCGGCGGAGATCGCCAAGTTCGAGGCGATGGCCGCCGAATGGTGGGATCCGGCGGGAAAATTCCGCCCGCTCCACGCGATGAACCCCTGCCGGCTCGAATATATCGCGGAGCAGATCGCAGCCGAATTCGGCCGCGACCGCCGCGCGCGCCCGGCGTTCGCAGGGCTCGATATCGCCGATATCGGTTGCGGCGGCGGGTTGACCGCGGAGCCGATGGCGCGACTCGGCGCCAGGGTCGCCGGGTTCGACGCGGCGGTCGAAAGCCTCGGCGTCGCGCGCGCCCACGCCGCCGGCGCCGGGCTGGAGATCGACTATCGCAATGAGTCCG
>JBBDTD010000027.1:0-12212 GCA_040904645.1 Paracoccaceae bacterium | reverse complement strand
TCTCCTCCCCGGCGGGCTCGGCGCGCGCGCCGCCGGCGCTGGGGCCGCCCTGCGACGCGGCGAGCCGGAGATCGCGCGCGCGGGCGGCGGATGCAGCCGTTTGCTTGCCGCCTTGCGCCGCGGTGACGCCGGCCGGGGCTTGCGTGATCTGTTGATGGTTCTGCGTCGTCTGGCGCAGAACGTCGTCCTTGGGGCCGAAGGCGCGGGGCTGGCCGCCCTCCAGCACCAGAAGATAGTCGCAGGCGGCGATGGCGCTTGGCCGATGGGCCATGATCACCACCGTGCGGCCGCGCTCCTTCGCTTCGATGATGGCGCTGACAAGGGCTTGCTCGCCCTGCGCGTCAAGATTGGAGTTCGGCTCATCGAGAACGAGGACCGCGGGGTCGCGGTAGAGCGCGCGGGCGAGCGCGATGCGCTGGCGTTGCCCGCCGGAAAGCCGCCCGCCGGACGGGCCGGCCGGCGTGTCGTACCCATTCGGCAGCCGGAGCACCATTTCATGCGCGCCGGCGCGCTTCGCCGCGAGGACCACCGCCTCCGGATCAATCGTATCTACGAGCCGGGCGATATTTTCCGCGACCGTCGCCTCGAAGAGCGACACATCCTGCGGCAGATAACCCATATGGCCGCCGAGCACGTCATCCTCGAACTGGTCGAGCGCCGCGCCATCGAGGCGGATGACGCCCTGGGCCGGCTTCCAGATATTGACGAGGGCGCGCGCCAGCGTCGACTTGCCCGATGCGGAGGGGCCGATGACGCCAAGCGCCTTGCCTGCGTCGATCGAGAAATTCACGCCGCGCAATGTCGGCGCCCGCTCCCCCGGCGCGATGACGGTGAGGTTCTGAACGTCGATCCGACCCTTGGGCGCGGGCAGGGTGGTGCGGGGCTGTTCCGTGGGCGTCTTGGACAGAAGCTCGGAGAGATTGTTCCACCCGTCCCTGGCGCGCTGGACGTTCGCCCATTGCCCGATCGCCTGTTCGACCGGGGCGAGGGCGCGGCCCATAAGGATCGAGCCGGCGATCATCATGCCCGGCGATATCTCCTGCTGGATGGCGAGCCATGCGCCAAGCGCCAGCATCGCGGACTGAAGGAAAAAGCGCAGCGTCTTGGACGCGGTGGCGTAGCCCCCGGTGCTGTCCGACGCGCGCACGCTGGCGGCGAGCGCCTGTTCGCGGAATTTGCGCCATTTGCCGAGCGCCGCGCCGCGCATGCCGAGGGCCTGCACGATTTCCCCCTCCCGGCGCAGCGCTTCGGAGAACGCCTCCGACTGGGCGGATGCGCGCTGACTTTCGGCCATCGGCTTGCGGGACGACCATTCGTTGAGGACGGTGATGATCAACAGCAGCGCGCCGCCGAAGAGCGCCAGCGCGCCGAGCATCCAGTGGAACGAGAAGATGATGAAGAAGAAAAGCGGCGCCCAGGGCATGTCGAAAAGCGCGAAGGGCGCGGGCGAGGACAGGACGCGCTGAATTGTTTCAAGATCACGGAGCCCGGTCTGCGGGCGCGTGCGCTCCGACGGGGCGACGGCCCGCCGGAGCACGGCGTCGAAGACGCGCTTGTCGAGAATATCCTGGAACCGCGCGCCAGCCCTGGCGAGGACCCGCGCCCGCGCGTGATCGAGCACGCCCATGAAGAGAAAGAGCGCCGAGATCAGCGCGAAGAGCGCGACCAGCGTCGCTTCGGAGTTCGAGGCGAGCACCCGGTCGTAGACCTGCAGCATGAAGAGCGGCCCGGTCAGCATCAGGATGTTCACGAAGGCGCTGAAGACGCCGACGCCGACCAGCAATCGGCGAGAGGAGAAAAGCGCCTGACGCAGCTCGTGGCGTCCGGTTCTGGAATCAAAATCGGCCATGACGCCTCTCAATACGCCGCGTGTGTTAACCGAACATCTGCGCGCGTTCATTCGCCGCCCGCACTTAGCATGTCCCGGCGGCGCGACAAAACGGCCAAGAGTCACACTGCGGCCACGATCACAGGCGCAGCGACCACGCTAGCTTGCGTGTGGACGTTGTGTAAGGCAATAGGTGGCGGTGAACGCGGCTGTGTGGGTCCATGGGATTCTGGGGGGTTATTTGATGACGGCGGATTTTTGCCGGCTGACGACTGCGAAGACCGGCTTTTGCGCCGCTGTTCTTCTTGTCGCGGGATGCGCGACCGCGCCGGCGCCCGATGGGGCGCTGATCGCGGACCCTTACGAAGAAACCAACCGTTTCGTCCATGACATCAACAAGGATATAGACACCGTGTTCCTGAGACCGGTGGCCGAGGGCTATGGTCTCTTCACGCCGACGCTGATCCAGCACATGATCGCGAACGGCCTGCACCACCTGAGATTGCCGGCGGTTTTCATCAACCGCGCCCTTCAGGGAGATCTGGAGGAAGCCGGCGCAGCGCTGGCGCGTTTTTCGCTTAACACCATCATCGGCGCGGGCGGGCTTCTCGATCCGGCGGCGGAGATGGGGCTGCCCTATACGCCCTCGGATTTTGGCGTCACGCTGGCTGTGTGGGGCGCCAACGAAGGCGTATATCACGAGATCCCGTTTTTCGGGCCGCAGACCACAAGAGACGTAGCCGGCAAGATCGGTGGGTTTCTGGTCGATCCGACGATCCTGATCACATTCGGCGTGATCGACGTCTCCGGCGTCGTCACCGCGGTGGATTACACGCGCACGGCTCTCGCGCCCGTGAACGGACGCCATGAAAACGCCGAACTCATCGATCAGCTGCTGTATGAGACAGAGGACAGCTATATCGCGGTGCGCACGGGCTATGTGCAGTCACGACGATTTGAGGTGTCTGGTGAGGCTAGCAACGATCTCTTGCCGGATATTTTCGGCGACTGATCCGGCTTGAAAGGCTTTGGAGAGAAGATGATGTCGACTGGTATGACTAGGCGAGCCGCGGTCGCTGCGGCGTTCGGCTGCGCAGTGCTGACCCAGGCCGGCGGCGCGGCGGCGCTTTCGATGGACGCCGCCCAGGAATTCGTCACCGGACTGATCACAGAGCTTCGGGTGCTGGTGCAGAACAATCGCTCAGGCGCAGACGGCGCCGCAGAGTTTCTGGCGCTTCTGGAGCGCAAGAGCGCCCTTGACCCTGTCGGTCGTTTTGCGATGGGCCGCGCCTGGCGGGAAATGGACGAAACGCAGCAGACCGCCTATCAAACTGCGTTTCGCAGCTATATCTCCCGGACCTATCAGAATCGCTTCAGCGAGTACGCCGGCGAGGATATCACCATCTTCGGCGCAACCGACGCCGGACAAAAGGGTGTGTTGGTGAAAAGCCATCTCGTGCGGCCCTCATCGGAGCCGGTAGATGTCGAATGGCTCGTCGATGACCGGAGCGGCGCGCCGCTCCTCTCCGACATCCTTTTCGAGGGGGTGTCGCTCGCCATCACGCTTCGAGAGACGTTCGGCGGCATGCTGGAGAAGCGGAACGGCGATATCAACCAGTTCATCGCCGATCTCGGAACCTCTTCGGGCGCCTGAGCGGCGGGCCGGCGTCAGCGACGCCGGCTTCTGTCTGGCTCAGACGAAGTGGATCTTGTCGCTGGCGAGAAGCTCCGCCATCGCGTCGGGCAGCTTCAAGCCCTTCTCGACCTTGGCGTCCAGCTCCGTCTCGAGCTCGGTCACCGTTTCAAGCTGCTTGAGAACGGCGCTGATCATTTCAAACGGCACGACGACGACCCCGTCGCGGTCGGCGACGACCATGTCACCCGTCTCGACCTGACGGCCGGCGATCTGAATCGGCAGGCCGATCCGCCCCGGACCGTTAGATGTCGGAGATGCGGGATTCAGTCCCGTGCACCAGCTGGGCAGGCCTGCGGCGACAAGGCCGGCGTAGTCCCGCATCGGCCCGTCGGTGACGAAACCGATGGCGCCGTTATTCTGCATCATGCCTACCGCACGGTCGCCCGCGGCGGCGACGCCCTGATAACCGCCGAACGCGGAGACGACGACATCGCCCGGCTGAATGAAGGCGAGAGCCGCGATGAGCCCGAGAATGTCTCCCGGCCCGCACTCCACCGTCAGCGCGGGACCGGCGGCGACGCAGTTCAGATCCCGGCCTTCTCCCAGCGGGGCGAGGCCGACCAGCGCGCCGGTTCCGAACATTGCGTCGGCGACGTAACTGGATGGCACGCCCTGAAAAGCTTCGATATGGGCGTCGGTCGGGCGTCGGTGGGGTCGTTTGACCGTCAGCAGCGGCGGCTCTTCGATCATCATGCGTCTCCTCGGTTTTTCGCGACGATGGCCCGCGGTGCGCCCGAAGGCAAGTGCTGGACATTTCCGGCCCGGCGATGTTGCTTCTCCGCGAAGCCGCGAGGAGATTCCGTGACCGAGAAGTCGACGCCCCCACCGCCGACGGCGGCTTGCGCACCGCCGCCGCAATCAGCGATCAGACGCTCCGAGGCGATGCGCTGGGCGCTGCTGGTCGGGCTTTTCGGTCTCGCGACGCTCTGTGCGTTCATCGGATTCACGGCTGGGGGGGAATCGCTCGCCACCGCCGTCGTGATGGGCGGATCGGGCATCGGATTGCTGCTGCTCGGCAGGGCGCTTTTCCTGACCGACGCCAGCATAGTCAGTTTTGACGGCGCGCGCCTCGCTGACGATTCGGGGCGAGTGCTTTGCACGCTCGAAGAAATCGCGCAGGTCGAGCGCGGCTTCGCCCTTTTCAAGCCCTCATCGGGCTTCGTCCTGACGCTGAAAGCCCCGCGTGAGCGCGGCTGGTCGCCCGGCCTCTGGTGGCGTTACGGCCGCAGGATCGGCGTCGGCGGCGCGACGCCGTCGCGCGCAGGGCGCCATATGGCGGACACGATTACCTTGGCGCTGTCGATGCGAAACGCCGGGTGAAGGCGACGCCGATCCGTGGCGCACGGCCATCCACGGTCAGCGCGGCGCGGATCGCCGCCAATTCCGCCGCCGCGAGGCGGTAATCGGGCGTCCACGCGTCGATTTCCGCCTGGCTCGCTTCTCCCGCGGTCGGATCGAACCGGTCATCCTCAACCAGCCAGACCGTCACCTGCCCCTCCGCGACGGCGAGATTGCGCGCCAGCGTCTGGGCGCCGACAGCTTCGGTCAGCGTCGCGTCGATGACCACGACGGTCGCTGCGGGCGCGAGCTCATGGGTTTTCGCGTCGAACTCACCGTCCTTTCGCGTCACCCGCCCGGTTTTCCTGTCGATCAGCAGATTCGCCGTCGGGGTCTGCGCCAGGTCCTCGCGCCAGTGGATGTCGCGCATCATCTCAAGCAACTGCGCGCCGCGCACGAACCGGCCGGTGCGCTTGGTCGGCTCGCGCCGCCAGAAGGCCAATTGGTCCGAGATCGTCGGCCAGTCCGCCAGCGCCGCCTCGGACGCCAGCGCCCGGCCAAGCGGCCCGCGGCCGGAACCTTGCGCCCCGATCACGACAAGATGATCGAAGCCTGCATCGCCCGTTCCCCGCGCGAAATCGCGGAGCGTGTCCAGCGGCTCCGGCAGGTAGGAAAGCGGCGGGCCGCCTTCCGGCGCATCAAGCGGCTGGTCCGCCGGAATCGCCACAATGCGGAGCGCGGCGTAGAACACCGCAAGCCTGCTCGCCATGTCGAGCCCGGCGAGGTCCAGCGCCTGCTGCCGATACGCCCAGGTCTTGCCGATTCCCAGAAATACCGCGAGGAAGACCAGAAGCCCCAGCACTTCCGAGCCCGAGCTCCATGAGGAGGAGGTCATGACCGGGGTGTCGGAGAGGACCCCGGCGCCGATCCACGCGCCGGCGAAATAAAACATCCCGTCGGTGCGCGCGTCCATACGCGCGTCGTCGAGGTAATCCTTCTCCACCCGCGCGGCGTCGCCGAGAATGCCGAGGGGCCGGCGGCCTTTCGCTGTCCTGATCTCCCGATCCACATTCGGCAGGTCGGAGCCGAACTCCTTCACCCACCAGAGCGCGCAGGAGCCGATGGCCGCGCCGATGGCCAGCGGCCAGTCTCCCTCCAGCCCGTGCCATGTGCCGGATACGAACCAGAGCGCCAGGATCGCCACCACGCCCGCCTGAACGCCGCGCTCCAGCGGGCCGAGGCGTTCGGGCACGTCCGCGCCGGTCGCCGTGGCGTGGAGCGCGTAGACGAAGAAGAGCGCGGCGAGGGCCAAAGCGACCCAGCGGCGGACCTCCGGATCCGCCCCAGCGCCGGAGCTCGCGATCCAGAACGCGCCGAAGATCGCCAGAAGCGCGAAGGTGAAATAGCGGATGTCGCGGCAAAGCAGCAGCACGCCTGCGCCGATGGCGAGACAGGCGGCGGCGACGCCGAGGAGATCGGTCGCCCGCGCCGCGTTCGGCCCGATGGCGCCGAGGAAAAGCCAGCCGAGCGCGGCGACCGTCAGCGCGAGGAAACCGCAGCAAAGCCAGCGCCGATGCCGGCGGCGAATGGCGCGCGGGCGCGCCGCTTCATCCGACTGGTCGGTCAGGCCCAGCCATATCACCCCCGCGATGGCGGCGAGGACGACGAAACTGGCGATGAAGAGCAGGAGGTTGTTCGCCGCGCAGGCGATGGCGAACTCGCAGGCGCCGTTCGCCCGGGACGGCCGCTCGCTCCAGTTCGCGACCAGCCGGGCGGTGGCGCCGATCGTGTCGGCGATCCAGACGAAAAAGAACGTCGTCGCCATGCCGAGCGTCATGTGGCCCAGCTGGTTCGCCATCCAGGCGTAGACCCGGCTGTAGTTTGACTGCACGTCGGAGAAACCGAACTCCCGCGCGAAAATCGCCTTGATCCACATCGCCCTGTCCGTTTGCATCGTTCATCGCGGAAGGATTAAGAGGCTAGCACGCCACCCCGGCCCCGCCAAACCATAAGGAGAGCGTGCGTGCTCGACCTAGCCTACATCGAATTTTCCGAAGATCGCGCCACCAGGCCGCCGCTCATCATCGCGCATGGGATTTTTGGCGCCGGGCGAAACTGGCGGGCGTTGGCGAAGCGGATGGGCGAGGGGCGGCGGGTGCTGGCCGTCGATATGCGCAATCATGGCGAAAGCCCGTGGTCGGATGAGCATGACTATCCCGCGATGGCCTCCGACCTCGCGGCGCTGATCGAGGCGGAGGGCGGGCGCGCCGCCGTGCTCGGCCATTCCATGGGCGGCAAGGCGGTGATGGCGCTGGCGGAAACGCGCCCCGATCTCCTGGAGCGCCTGATCGTCGCCGATATCGCGCCGGTCGCCTACAGCCACGATCTTCACGCCGAGATCGAGGCCATGCGCGCCGTGGACCTGACCGGGCTTTCCCGCCGGGCCGAAGTGGAGACGGCGTTGGCCGCGCGGATCGAAGCGCCGGCGATGCGTTCCTTCCTCGCCCAGAGCGCGGTGCTGGGCGCCGCGCCGCGCTGGTCGTTCAACCTTGACGCGCTGGCGGCGAACATGAAGGCGGTCATCGGCTATCCCGACCTGGGCGGGGTCTATGAAGGGCCGGTGCTGATGCTTCATGGCGGCGCTTCGGATTATGTATCGCCCAGCCATCATGCGGAGATCTTCAAGCGCTTTCCCGCAGTGAAGTTTCAGGCGCTGGAGGGCGCGGGCCACTGGCTCCACGCCGATCAGCCGCGCGTGTTCCTCAACGCCGCGAACGCGTTCCTGGCGGAGGGGTGAAACGGCGCGATGAAACGGCGGGGTGGCGGAATTGATCCGAACGCGCGGTGCGCATATAAGGGCGCAGCGGCGCGCCCAACGATGGCGTCGGTGGGAGATGGACCCGCGCCGTGGTCATCAACGATGAACCGACAGTCCTGAACGCCCGGATGTGAGCCTGGGCGGAGCCTGCCTCTCGCCCGGCGTCTGGATGAGGATGCAGGGATGCGAAAGCTGTCCGAACGACCCGAGACCTTCACGTGCCGGAACGGAGAGAAGGCCCCGCCGCCTTTCTCCGCGGCGGAATATGAACGGCGGCTCAAAAGCCTCCGCCGCATCATGGCGGAGCGGGACCTGCCGGCGGTGCTGCTGACCTCGATGCATAATATCGCCTATTTTTCGGGCTTCCTTTATTGCAGCTTCGGGCGGCCTTACGGCCTGGTGGTCACTGCGGACGCGGCGACCACGGTTTCCGCCAATATCGACGGCGGGCAGCCTTGGCGGCGCAGCATCTGCGACAATGTGATCTACACCGATTGGCGGCGCGACAATTACTGGCGGGCCGTCGCCGGGTTGACCGGCGGCGCCAGCCGGATCGGCGTGGAGGGCGATCACCTGACGCTTTCGGCGCGTGATGCGCTGGCGCGGATGCTCGCCGATCCCGATCTCGTCGATATCGCACCAGCGACCATGGCCGCGCGGCTGGTTAAATCCGCCGAAGAGATCGCGCTGATCCGTGAGGGCGCCCGCATCGCCGACCTCGGCGGCGAAGCGATCCGCGCCGCCATCCACGAAGGCGCGCGCGAGATCGATATCGCCATGGCCGGGCGCGACGCGATGGAAAGGGAGATCGCCCGCGCGCATCCCGACAGCGAGCTTCGCGACAGTTGGGTGTGGTTTCAGTCGGGGCTCAATACCGACGGCGCGCATAATCCGGTGACGACGCGGGCGCTCGGCCGGGGCGATATCCTCAGCCTCAACACGTTCCCGATGATCTCGGCCTATTACACAGCGCTGGAGCGGACGCTGTTTCTGGGGGAGCCGGATGCGCCGAGCCTCAGGCTCTGGCGCGCCAATGTCGCGGCGCATGAACTTGGCCTGTCGCTGATCAGGCCCGGAATCTCCTGCGCGGCGATCTGCGACGAGATCAACCGGTTCCTCGACGACGAAGGCCTGCTGCATTATCGCTCGTTCGGCTACGGACATTCCTTCGGCGTGCTCAGCCATTATTATGGCCGGGAGGCCGGGCTGGAGTTGCGCGAAGATATCGACACGGTGCTGGAGCCGGGCATGGTGGTCTCCATGGAGCCGATGCTTTGGGCGCCGGAGGGAACCCCCGGCGCCGGGGGATACCGCGAGCATGATATCCTGATCGTCGGCGAGACCACCGCCGAGAACATCACCGGCTTTCCCTATGGGCCGGAGGCGAACATCATCGCCACATGAAGACTTCGGCCCTTTGGCGGCCCTTCGGTCAGGCGGCTTTCAGCCGCTCGCGGCCGTGGGGTTCATCCCAGTCGATGATCGGGCCGGTGGAGATGATCCGGTTCGGGTTGATGGTGTCGTGGCTATAAAGATAGTGCCGTCGGATATGGTCGAAATTGACCGTGCCGGCGACGCCCGGCCATTGGTAAAGTTCGCGCGCATAAGCCCAGAGGTTGGGGTAATCGACCAGACGCCGCCGGTCGCATTTGAAATGGCCGACATAGACCGGATCGAACCTGACGAGCGTGGGGAACAGTCGCCAATCGGCCTCTGTCACCCGCACACCGGTCAGATAGCGGCGGGCGGAAAGCCGCTCTTCAAGCCAGTCGAGCGTCTCGAAGAGCGCGTTGACCGCCTCGTCATACGCGGCTTGCTTCGTCGCGAAACCGGCGCGGTAAACGCCGTTGTTCACCGTGTCGTAAATGCGCTCGTTCAACGCATCGATCTGTTCATGAAGCGGGGCCGGGCGGAAATCCTGCGTATCGCCGGTGATCCCGTTGAAGGCAGAATTGAACATGCGGATGATCTCGGCGCTTTCATTGGAGACGATGGTCTGCCGCGCCTTGTCCCAAAGCACCGGAACCGTCACGCGCGTCGTCGCATTCGGGTCGGCCTCGGTATAGACCTGATGCAGCCGCGTCTTGCCGAGCAGCCGGTCGCCGGTGGCGCCGGGAAAGCCGCCATCCATCGTCCAGCCTTCGCAGAGCATGTCGGGATCGACGACATCGACGCCGATATGGGCCCCAAGCCCCTTCAACTGGCGGAAAATCAGCGTCCGGTGCGCCCAGGGGCAGGCGTATGAGACATAGAGATGATAGCGCCCGCTTTCCGCCTTGAAACCGCCCTCGCCGGAGGGGCCGGGCGCGCCGTCGGCGGTGACCCAGTTGCGGAATTTCGAGGCTTGCCGCTCGAACGCGCCGCCGGTCGATTTGGTGTCGTACCACGCGTCGCGCCATTCACCGTCAACGAGCAGGCCCATTTCCGTCTCCTTTTCCGCTTGCTCCTCAAGATAGGCGCCGCGAGGGACGATGCGAGCGCCGGAGAGGGGTGAGACTGTTCACGCGTCGGAAACACTGAACGGTTTCAGGCGCCGAAGGCGCGTTTCTGACGCCAGTGGCGGCGGCAAAGCGAGATATAGATATCGTCGCCGATGGCGATCTGGTCGCCTTCCTCCGCGATCTCTCCGCCAGCGTCGAGCCGCACAACCATCGTCGCCTTGGCGCCGCACCAGCAGATGGTCCGCACCTCGCGCAGATTGTCCGCGATGGCGAGCAGCGTGGCCGAGCCGGAAAAAAGCCCGCCGCGAAAATCGGTGCGAAGCCCGTAGCACATCACGGGGATGGAAAGATCGTCCGCGACGCGGGCGAGCTGCCAGACCTGCTCCTCCTCCAGAAACTGCGCCTCGTCGACCAGCACGCAATCAATCTTGCCGGCGCGGCGACGGGTTTCGATTCGGGCGAAGAGATCGTCGCCGGGCGAAAACATCTCCGCCGGCGCGCTGAGGCCGATACGAGATCTGATAGTGCCCTTGCCGGCGCGGTCGTCCAGCGCGGCGGTGAAAAGGAGCGTGGACATGCCGCGCTCGATATAGTTGTGCGACGCCTGCAAGAGCACGGTGGTCTTGCCGGCGTTCATCGTCGAGTAATTGAAATAGAGCTTCGCCATGGCGCGACTTTCGCCAGCGCCGCGCCGGGCAGCAAGCCGAAATTCGCGCCGCCGGGGACGAAATCGCGGGCCGAAGCCGCCTTGTGGCCCGCCCGCCCGGCTCCTATAACCGCCCGAACGTGATCGGGAGGCCGAATTTGTTCGCACATCGCCACCTTCTCGGCATCGAGGCGCTCGGCAAGACCGACATCGAAACCATTCTCGACCTCGCCGAAGATTATGTCGGGCTGTCGCGCCAGCGCGACAAGAAGCGCGCGGTGCTCAAGGGCCTGACGCAGATCAATATCTTCTTCGAGAACTCGACCCGAACCCAGGCGAGTTTCGAGCTGGCGGGCAAGCGCCTCGGCGCGGATGTGATGAACATGTCGCTGGCCTCCTCCTCCATCAAGAAGGGCGAGACGCTGATCGACACGGCGGTGACGCTGAACGCGATGCACCCTGACCTTCTGATCGTGCGCCATCAGCATTCAGGCGCGGTGGCGCTGCTGGCGAAAAAGGTCAACTGCTCGGTCATCAACGCTGGTGACGGGCGACACGAGCACCCGACGCAGGCGCTTCTCGACGCGCTGACCATCCGCCGCCACAAGGGGCGCCTCCACCGGCTGACGGTGGCGATCTGCGGCGACATCAATCACAGCCGCGTCGCGCGCTCCAACATCATCCTCTTGAACCGGATGGAGAATCGGGTGCGGGTGATCGCGCCACCGACGCTCCTGCCGAACGGGATCGAGCGAATGGGCGTCGAGGTTTATGACGATATGCGCAAGGGGCTGGAGGGGGTCGACGTGGTGATGATGCTCCGCCTCCAGCAGGAGCGGATGCAGGGCGCCTTCGTGCCGTCGAGCCGCGAATATTTCCACCGTTTCGGGCTGGATGAAGAAAAACTCTCCCACGCCAAGCCCGACGCCATCGTCATGCACCCCGGGCCGATGAACCGGGGGGTGGAGATCGACCCGAACGTGGCCGACGATCCGCGCCGCTCGGTGATTCAGGAGCAGGTGGAGATGGGCGTCGCGGTCCGCATGGCGGTGATGGATCTTCTCGCGCGGAACATCCCCAGCGCGCCGGAGGCGGCATGACCGAGCTTGTCCTCTTCAACGCCCGGCTGATCGACCCGGAAAGCGGATATGACGGCCCCGGCGCGCTGCGCATCGAAGGCGGCCTGATCGTCGATGTCGCCAAGGGCGCGGCCCCCGCCGCGCCTGAAGGCGCGGAAACGTTCGATTGCGGCGGCATGCCGCTCGCCCCCGGCATCGTCGATATGCGGGTCTTCGTGGGTGAGCCGGGCGAGCGCCACAAGGAAAGTTACCGAAGCGCTGGCGCGGCGGCGGCGGCGGGCGGGGTGACCACGATCGCCGTCCAGCCCGACACCGACCCGCCGGTCGACGACCCAGCCGTTCTTGAGTTCGCGATGCGCCGCGCCGAAACGGCGAGCGCGGTGCGCGTCGCGCCGATGGCGGCGCTGACGCGCGGGCTGAAGGGCC
>JBBDTD010000026.1:0-12345 GCA_040904645.1 Paracoccaceae bacterium | reverse complement strand
GTGGCTGGCCCAGCCGTTTCGCATGCTGGCCCATAACGGCGAGATCAACACGCTGAAGGGTAACCGCAACTGGATGCGGAGCCATGAGATCCGCATGGCCTCCGCCGCCTTTGGCGAGGCGGCTGAGGAGATCAAGCCGATCATTCCGGCCGGGTCCTCCGACAGCGCCGCGCTCGACAGCGTTTTTGAGGTCATGGTCCGCGCCGGGCGTTCCGCGCCGATGGCGAAAACCATGCTGACGCCTGAGGCCTGGTCCAAGGCGGCGACCGAAATGCCCGATTCCTGGCGCGCGATGTACGCCTATTCCAACTCTGTGATGGAGCCGTGGGACGGCCCGGCCGCGCTGTCGGCGACCGACGGGCGTTGGGTGATGGCCGGCGCGGACCGCAACGGACTTCGCCCGATCCGCTACGTGGTGACGGGCGACGGGCTGCTCATCGCGGGGTCTGAGGCCGGGATGATCCCGATCGACGAAGCGACGGTGAAGGAAAAGGGGGCGCTCGGCCCGGGGCAGATGATCGCGGTCGACATGGTTGAAGGACGGCTCCTGCGCGATGTCGAGCTGAAGACCGAACTCGCTGAGGCCGAACCGTTCGCCGAGTGGATCGGCAGCATCACCGACCTCGAGGAGACGTTGGCCGGCCAGCCCGAGCCGCGGATGTTCGAAGCCGGCGCGCTTCGCCGCCGCCAGATCGCCGCCGGCTACAGCGTGGAAGAGCTGGAGACGATCCTCCATCCGATGGCGGAGGACGCGAAGGAGGCGATCGGCTCGATGGGCGACGATACGCCTGTCGCCGTGCTTTCGGACCGCTACCGGCCGCTTTCGCATTTCTTCCGGCAGAATTTCAGCCAGGTCACCAACCCGCCGATCGACAGCCTGCGCGAGCATCGGGTGATGAGCCTCAAGACCCGGTTCGGCAATCTCAAGAACGTGCTCGACCAGTCCTCCGCGCAGACCGAGATCGTGACGCTGGAAAGCCCGGTTGTGTCCTCCGGCCAGTTCATGGCGATGAAGGCGGCCTTCGGCGACCATTCGGCGGAGATCGACTGCCTCTTCCCCGCCACGGAGTCCGGCGGCGGCGCGGAAGACGCGCTCCGTCAGGAACTGGAGCGCATCCGCTATGAGGCCGAACAGGCCGTGCGCGCCGGCGCGGCGCATCTGATTCTGACCGACGAGCGGCTCGACGCCGACATGGTCGGCATGCCGATGATTCTCGCCACCTCCGCCGTTCATTCCTGGCTGGTGCGCCAGGGGCTGCGGACCTTCACCTCGATCAACGTGCGTTCGGCCGAATGCGTCGACCCGCATTATTTCGCCGTCCTGATCGGCGCGGGCGCGACCACGGTGAACGCCTATCTGGCGCAGGAATCGCTGGCGGCGCGGGTGGACAAGGGCCTGCTCGACATGTCGGTCGAGGAAGCCGCCGCGCGCTACCGTGAAGCGGTGGATCAGGGCCTGCTGAAGATCATGTCCAAGATGGGCATCTCGGTCGTCTCTTCTTATCGCGGCGGTCTGAATTTTGAGGCGGTCGGGCTTTCGCGCGCCATGGTTGCGGAATACTTTCCCGGCATGCCGTCGCGGATCTCCGGCATCGGCGTCTCCGGCATCCAGAAGAAGACGGCGGCGGCGCATGCGCTCGCCTTCCGCGCCGGCGTCGAGGCGCTGCCGATCGGCGGCATCTACAAGTTCCGCCGGAACGGCGAGGCGCACGCCTGGGGGGCGAGCAACCTGCATCTGTTGCAGGCGGCGGTGGACAGCGGCTCCTATGAGCGGTTCAAGGTCTATTCGGAGGCGATGCTGGCGCAAAAACCGATCCACCTGCGCGATCTGATCGACTTCAAGCCGTTGGGGGTGCCGGCGCCGATCCACGAGGTGGAGAGCATCACCTCGATCCGCAAGCGTTTCATCACCCCGGGAATGAGCCTCGGCGCCCTGTCGCCGGAAGCGCACAAGACGCTCAACGTCGCGATGAACCGCATCGGCGCGAAATCCGACAGCGGCGAAGGCGGCGAAGATCCGAAGCATTTCCAGCCCGAGTCGAATGGCGACAATCCCTCGGCCAAGATCAAGCAGGTGGCCTCCGGGCGCTTTGGCGTCACGGCCGAATACCTGAACAACTGCACCGAGCTCGAGATCAAGGTGGCGCAGGGCGCGAAGCCCGGCGAGGGCGGCCAGCTGCCCGGATTCAAGGTGACGGAGATGATCGCCAAGCTTCGGCATTCGACGCCGGGCGTGACGCTGATCAGCCCGCCGCCGCACCATGACATCTATTCGATCGAGGATCTGGCGCAGCTGATCTACGATCTGAAGCAGATCAACCCGGAAGCGAAGGTCTGCGTCAAGCTTGTGGCCTCTTCCGGTGTCGGCACCATCGCGGCCGGCGTCGCCAAGGCCAAGGCCGACGTGATCCTGATCTCGGGCCATAACGGTGGCACCGGGGCCAGCCCGCAGACCTCGATCAAATACGCCGGCCTGCCGTGGGAGATGGGCCTGACGGAGGCGCATCAGGTTCTGTCGCTCAACAAGCTTCGCGACCGGGTGACGCTGCGCACCGATGGGGGCTTGCGGACCGGGCGCGACATCGTGATCGCGGCGATGATGGGGGCGGAGGAGTTCGGCGTCGGCACCGCCGCTCTGGTGGCGATGGGGTGCATCATGGTGCGCCAGTGCCATTCCAACACCTGCCCGGTCGGCGTCTGCGTGCAGGATCCGCGCCTGCGGGAGAAATTCACCGGCACAGCAGACAAGGTGGTCAATCTCTTCACTTTCCTCGCGACCGAGATCCGCGAGATCATGGCGGAGATCGGCGCGCGCTCGATGGAGGAGATCATCGGCCGCGCCGATCTGCTGGCGCAGGTCAGCCGCGGCGCGGCGCATCTCGACGATCTCGATCTCAACCCGATGCTGGTGCGGGTCGATGAGGGGGTGGCGCTCACCTACCCGATGGGCAAGAAGCGCAACGAGGTGCCCGACACGCTTGACGCGCAGATCGTCGCCGACGCGCAGCCTTTCTTTCGCGACGGCGAGAAAATGCAGCTGAGCTATACGGTGCGCAATACGCTCCGCACCATCGGCACAAGGGCGTCCTCCCATATCGTGCGCCGGTTCGGGATGCGGAACGAGTTGCAGACCAATCACCTGACCGTGCGGCTGAACGGCTCCGCCGGGCAGAGCCTCGGCGCCTTCGCGGCGCCGGGCCTGAAGCTGGAGGTATATGGCGACGCGAACGATTATGTCGGCAAGGGGCTTTCGGGCGGTTACATCACCGTCCGCCCGCCGCTTGGCAGCCCGCTGACGCCGCATGAGAACACCATCATCGGCAATACGGTGCTTTACGGCGCGACGGCCGGCCGGCTCTACGCCAATGGCCGGGCGGGGGAGCGGTTCTGCGTGCGCAATTCCGGCGCGACCGTGGTCGTGGAAGGGTGCGGCTCCAACGGGTGCGAGTACATGACCGGCGGCACGGCGGTGATCCTCGGCCGGATCGGCGACAATTTCGGGGCCGGCATGACCGGCGGGATGGCCTTCGTCTACGACCGGACCGGCGCTTTCGAGAGCCGGGCGAATCCGGAAAGCATCGTCTGGCGGCGGATCGAGTCGCGCCATTGGGAACAGACGCTCCAGACGCTGATCATCGACCACGCGGCCGAAACCGGCAGCCCGCTGGCGCAGGATATCCTGCGCGACTGGGATGAGGCGCTGCCGTATTTTTGGCAGATCTGCCCGAAGGAGATGCTGACCCGGCTTCAGCATCCGCTCTCGGACGAGGTGGAGGCGCGGATCGCCTGAGGACGGTCCGGCGATATCAGGATCGCCGCCCTGGCGATTGCCGGGCGCCCGCGCCTTCGCTAGGTTCCGTCGGATGAGACCTCAAGGCCGCAGCCGGGCGTCCCTTGCGTGCGCCGAAGACGCCCCGCGCGTCGGGCGGCGGCGGGTGATTTATGCGCATGGCTTCGACCCTGCGGCGGGCGGTCATGTTTCTGTCGCAGGCGGGCAGGGCGCGGGCGCTTGCGCCGCCGACATGGCCCGCGTCGAACGCGCGGCGGATATTTTCTGGTTCGATGTTTCTTCGTCCCGCGACCGGTTCGCCGGGCGGCGCTGCTCGCCCGAAACGCGGATGCTGGCGTCATGAGGCGTTCGTGGCGCAAGCTGAGGCGGCGGCTCTTTCGCGCCATCGCGATTGTCGCGGCGGCGCTGGCGCTCTGGGTCGTCGCCTATCGCTGGATCGACCCGCCCGCGACCTATCTGATCGCGGCGGAATGGATCCGGCTTGGCCATGTGGAGCGCGAATGGCGCGACCTGGACGAAATTTCCCCACATCTGGCCCGGGCCGCAATGGGCGGGGAGGATGCGTGGTTCTGCGATCATTACGGTTTCGATATCGATGCGATCCGCGCCGCGATCGCGGAGACGGACCGCAGGCGCGGCGCCTCCACCATCAGTCAGCAAGTGGCGAAGAACGCCTTCCTCTGGCCGGATTCGAACTGGGCGCGAAAAGGGCTGGAGGTCGGATTCACGGCGCTGATCGAGATGAGTTGGCCGAAGGCGCGGATCATGGAAGTCTACCTCAACATCGCCGAGATGGGGCCGGGCGTTTTCGGCGCGGAGGCGGCGGCCCGTCACTGGTTCGGCGTCTCGGCCGCCGATCTGAGCCTGGCGCAGGCTGCGCGGATCGCCGCGATCCTGCCGAACCCGCGTGAGAGGAGCGCCTCGAGCCCCTCGGGCTTTGTGCAACGCCGCGCACGCGCCATCGCCGCCGGAGCGGATACGCTCCGCGCCGAGGGCCGCGCCGCCTGTCTTGAGCGATAGTTGCTTTTGGCGCGCCGAGAAGGCAATCAGGCGCTATGCCAAATGATCGAGCCCAACCCATGCGCCGCCTTTTTCATCTGCCCCTCTCTCCATTCTGCCGCAAGGTGCGCCTCGTGCTTGGCGAAAAACGCATCGAGACCGAATTGGTCGAGGAACGGCCGTGGGAGCGGCGGATCGACTTTCTTCGCCTGAACCCCGCCGCCGCCGTGCCGGTTTTCGTCACCGGCGAAGGGGCGGCGATCTCCGACTCGAACGCGATCTGCGAATATCTGGAGGAGACGGGCCCCGCGCCGCGCCTTCTGCCCTCCGATCCGGTGGACCGGGCGGAGGCGCGCAGGCTGATCGCCTGGTTCGACGACAAGTTCCACCGCGAGGTCACGGTGAACCTCGTCTATGAGCGGGTGAACAAGCGCCTGAAAAAGGCCGGTTATCCCGAAAGCGCGTTCGTGAAAGCCGGTGCGAAGAATGTTAAA
Source organism: Paracoccaceae bacterium (assembly GCA_040904645.1). GTDB lineage: Bacteria > Pseudomonadota > Alphaproteobacteria > Rhodobacterales > Rhodobacteraceae > Pikeienuella. Next base: position 7,062 of record JBBDTD010000026.1, on the reverse strand, counting down.
TACCATCTGGAATATGTCGGCTGGCTGATCGAAGGCCGGAAATGGCTGGCGGGGGATGAGCTTTCGCTCGCCGATTTCGCCGCCGCCGCGCATCTTTCCTGCCTCGATTATTGCGGCGACTGCCCGTGGGAAATTTCGCCCCCCGCCAAGGACTGGTACGCGCGGCTGAAATCCCGCCCGGCTTTCCGCACGCTTCTGGCGGATCACATTCCTGGCTTTCCGCCGAAGCCGCACTACGCAGACCTCGACTTTTAGGGATGGAAAGCCTCCGCGCGGCGCTGGAGGCGGAGGCGGTGAGCCAGGGTTTTGCGGCGCTCGGAATCGCGCGGCCGGACGCGATGCGGGCGGAGACGGCGCCGGCGCTGGCGCGGTTTCTCACCAAAGGACGACACGGTGAAATGGAGTGGATGGCCGCACGCGCGGCATGGCGGGGCGATCCCGCGGCGCTCTGGCCCGAAGCCCGTTCCGTCATCATGCTGGCGGAGGATTACGGCCCGGGCGAAGACCCGCTGGCCCTGCTCGGCCAGCGGGAGCGCGGCGCGGTTTCGGTCTATGCGCGGGGCCGCGATTATCACGATCTGGTCAAGAAGCGCCTGAAGCGGCTGGGCCGCTGGCTGGTGGAGCGGACCGGCGAAGAGATCAAGGTGTTTGTCGACACGGCGCCGGTGATGGAAAAACCGTTGGCGGAGGCGGCGGGGCTTGGCTGGCGCGGCAAGCACACCAATCTCGTCAGCCGCGACCTCGGCTCCTGGTTCTTCCTCGGCGCGATCTTCACCACCGCCGAGATCACGCCGGACGAGCGGCATGAGGATCGTTGCGGCGGCTGCCGCCGCTGCCTCGACATATGTCCTACGGCGGCTTTTCCCGCGCCTTATCAGCTCGACGCGCGGCGTTGCATTTCCTACCTGACCATCGAGTTGAAAGGGCCGATCCCGCGCAAGATGCGCCCGCTGATCGGCAACCGCATCTATGGCTGCGACGATTGCCTTGCTGTCTGCCCATGGAACAAGTTCGCCGCTGTGGCGTCGGAAGCGGGCTACCACGCGCGCGCCGAATTGGCGGCGCCGCGGCTCGCCGATCTTGCGACGCTGGACGATGCGGCGTTTCGCGAAGTTTTCGCCGGCTCGCCGGTGAAGCGGATCGGTCGGACGCGGTTTCTGCGCAATGTCTTGATCGCGATCGGCAATTCGGGCGATCCGGCGCTGGCGGATCATGCGGCGGCGCTGCTCGACGATGAGGCGGCGCTGGTGCGCGGCGCGGCGGTCTGGGCGCTGTCGCGGCTCTGGCCGCGCGCCACGCTTGCGGCCCGCCGGCGTGAGGACGAAGACCACGAGGTCGAGGCGGAATGGCGCGCGGCGCTGGCTACAGGATAAAATGCGGGAAGGAACGATGATGGACAGCGCGTTTTTCAAACTGGAGCGGGCGGGCGCGGTCGCGCATCTGATCATGGCGCGGCCGGAAAAGGCCAACGCCATGAGCCCGGAATTCTGGGACGACCTGCCACGCCTGATCGCCGAGCTCGAAGCCGACGCCTCCGTCCGCGCGCTCGTCATTTCGGGCGAGGGCAAGCATTTCACCTCCGGCATGGATCTTTCGGCCTTTGAGGGCATCCTCGCGCTGACCAAGGCGGAGCCGGGGCGCGGGGCCTATGCGCTCCGGGCGCTGATCCTGGAGCTTCAGGGCGCCCTGAGCGCGATGGAACGGGCGCGCTTTCCGGTGATCGCCGCCATCCACGGCGCCTGCATCGGCGGCGGGATCGACATGATCACCGCTGCGGACATCCGCATCGCTTCGCGCGATGCGGTTTTCGCGGTGGAGGAGATCAATATCGGCATGACCGCCGATGTCGGCACGCTCCAGCGCCTGCCGAAACTGATCGCGCCGGGCGTCGCGCGCGAGCTTTGCTACACCGGCCGCCGCTTCACCGGCGAGGAGGCGCTGGGGTGGGGGCTGCTCAACTCGCTCCATGACGGGCGGGAGGCGACGGTCGCGGCCGCGCTGGCGATGGCGAAGGAGATCGCGTCGAAATCGCCGCTCGCCATCGCGGGGCTGAAGCGCGCGCTCACCTACGCCCGCGATCATTCGGTCGAGGATGGGCTGGATCAGATCGCCACCTGGAACGGCGGCATGCTGCGCGCCGAGGACCTCATGGAGGCGATCGCGGCGCGGTCGGAAAAACGCCGCGCGACTTTCGGCGATCTGATCGCCAGTTAGCAGCGCCGCGCGGCGCTAAAGGATCTGGCCCAGCTTCATCGCCACGGCCATATCGCCATCGACCTTGAGCTTGCCCTGCATGAAAGCGGCGGTGGGGTCCAGATCTCCGTCGGCGATGGCCTGCAAGTCCTCGAGGGCGACCCCGATTGTGCAATCCGTCGGCTGGTCCTCGGTCGAGACGGTCTGCCGGTCGATCACCAGAACCCCGTCATCGCCGCAATCGAATTTTACGGCCGCGTCGAAATCGCCGGCGGCGATGCGGGGCTGAAGCGCCGCCGCGAGTTCGGTGATGCTCATCGAATTCTCCGTTGTTGTCGGTGTCAGCATGCCGGTCTTCGCGCGCGGAGGGAAGGGGCGCTGCGCCCTGCCGCAAGACTGTGGCGCCGATCTCCGGCGCGAAAGCCGTGGCGGTGCATCGGCGTTTCCGAGCCGGGCGCAGGCTCGGATGTGGCGGCGACAAAATCCCGCGCCCGGCTCGACGGCGGCGATTATGTCATCAATGGCCAGAAGATGCGGATCACCAATGGCATGAAGGCGGATTGGTGTTGCGTTCTGGTCAATACTGAAGAGGCGTCGGCGCATAGGGCGAAATCGTTGATCATGGTTCCGATGAACGCGCCGGGCGTCAGTCGGCAGAAGATCGACAAGATTGGCATGAACTCCTCCGACACCGCGCACCTGTTCTTTGAGGATGTCCGCGTGCCGCGCCGCAACCTCGTCGGCGAGGCTGGCATGGGGTTTCAGATGCAGATGATGCAATTTCAGGAGGAACGGCTCTGGGCCGCAGCCAATTGCCTGCCCTCGCTCGACAGGATGATTGACGAAACCATCGCCTATTGCCGGGAACGCGCGGCGTTCGGCAAGAAGCTGATTGAAAATCAGGCGATCCATTTCCGGCTGGCGGAGTTGCGGACGGAGGTTGAGCTGCTCCGCTCGCTCACCTGGCGGGCGATCGAGGATTATATCGGCGGCGCCGACGTTACCCGGCTCGCCTCCATGGCGAAGCTGAAGGGCGGCCGGCTTTCCCGGGAGGTGTCTGACGCCTGCCTGCAATACTGGGGTGGCATGGGTTATACCCAGGACAATATCGTCAGCCAATTCTATCGTGATGGCCGGCTCTGGTCGATCGGCGGCGGCGCGGACGAGGTGATGCTGAACATTATCTGCAAATATGACGGGACCTTGCCACCGCGCGCGCAGTGAAGGCGGCGGAGCTGTCCAAACCATCGTTCGCGCCGTAAACTTTACGATAGTTGCACATAGAGTTCCTGGTGAGCATTAAACCTACGTCAGGCAGCCCATGTGCATAATTTTTATAAATATCGTTATTTTTTGATCCGAGCGAAACTCTTGCGCGATTACGCCCGTAAAGCGTGTGATGCAGGTCACACCCCACTAGCCAAAGCACCTGCGTCCTATGTCAACAAGGAGAGGTCTTATGCGCAGCATTCATATCGCGGCCATGGCCGCAGCAGCAATTGCGATCGCCAGCGCCGCCCCTGCGGCCACGGTGAGCACCAGCGCGACCGGGTTCACGCTGGGAAATAACGGGCGTACGCTTGTCACCATCGCCGATCTGAACATGCCCGGCGTCGCCACCGGCGCCGCGATCACCGACGGCGTCGGCGGCGCACTTTCGATCAGCGGCCTGACCTATCGGCCGAAGACCGGCCAGCTTTACGGCTATTCCAATTCTACCGACACGATGTATCTGATCGATCCCGACACCGGCGTCGCCACGGCGCAGGCCAGCCTGGCGGGGGGAACCGACGTCGAAACGCTAGGCGTCGATTTCAACAATCTCGTGGATGCGGCGCGCGTCGTGACCACCTCGGATCAGAATATCGTGTACTTTCCGAACAACGCGCCGCAGAACATCGCCGCGTTCACCGATCTCGCCTATGCGGTCGGTGATGCGAACGAAGGCGCTGATCCGTCGGTTTTCGCCAACGCCTACACCAACGCCGTGCCCAATCCGACCTCCACGCTCCAGTTCGGCCTCGACAGCCAGGCGGGAGCGTTGGTGAACATCGCCAACAACGCCGGGACGCTGACCACGGTGGGCGATCTCTTCTTCATGGGCGAAGCGCTCAGCCTGTCTTCTGATGGCGGGCTCGACATCCTCTCGTTCGCTGATGGCGACAACACCGCGCTTGCGGTGCTGACGACCTTTGGCGCGGTGTTCTCGGGTCAGGGCCTGTTCCTTGTCCCGCTGGTCGCGGATGCGATGGGCCGGATCAATGTCGAGTTGCTCGGCGCGTTGCCGACCTCCTTCGGTGGTTTGAGCGGCTTCGCCGTGCAGCCGGTGCCGATCCCGGCGTCGCTCGGCTTTCTGCTTGGGGCGATGGGGCTGTTGGCGTTCTTCGGCAAGCGCCGCGCCGTCTGAATTGGGGTTGATCTGGGCCTGAACCGGGGCCGGATAATTGCGGGCGGGGCCAACTGGCCCCGTCCATCTCATTTCAAAGGCTGGCCGCCGCCCGCGCCGCCTGATCATACTGGCCTGAGAGCGCGCGGAGTAGCGCCGCAAGCCGCGAGACCTGCGCGGAGTCGACGCCCATCTCGCGCACAGCGCGGACCAGCGCCGCCTCCCGTATCTCACGATAGGCGAGGCAGGCTTGCTCCCCCGCGCTGGTGATCGCGACGGTCTTTTCCTTGGACACGCGGCGCGATTCAACGAGCCCCCGCGTCTCCAGCTTTTTCAGCGCATAAGCCACGATATGCGTGTCTTCGATATTCATCATCAGACAGATATCGGCCAGCCGCTTCGCCCGGCCACGGTGATTGACGTTGTGCAGGATCAACCCTTCGAGCGGAGAGAGCCCTTCCTCCCCTGCCGCGGCCATGCAGCGCGCCACCCAGCGCGAGAACGCGTTCGAAGCCATGATCAGCCCGAATTCCATCTCGGATAATTCCGGCATCGCGCCTGAGGCGAGATGCGCCGAGGATACGACGGGGCCGATGGTGCGGGGTTGGTCGCTCATGCGGAAATCAAGGGCCTTCAGCTACAATTTGTCAATAAATTATTGACGTCGCTGGGCGGCCGTGAGGGGATATGCGCGACCACTCAGGAGGATTCGGCATGAACGACGGTGCGCGCGCGGATGCGAAATGGGATTTCTGGATCGACCGCGGAGGCACCTTCACCGATATCGTCGCGCGCGACCCTGTCGGCGCGATCCGGGCGCACAAGCTCCTCTCCGACAACGCCGATGCTTATGAGGACGCGGCGATCCAGGGGATCAGGGACCTGATGGACGTCGCTGCGGATGAGCCTGTGCCGGCCAACCGCATCGGCGCGGTGAAGATGGGCACGACCGTGGCGACCAACGCGCTTCTGGAGCGCAAGGGCGACCGGACGCTGCTGGTCATCACCAAGGGCTTTCGCGACGCGCTGGAGATCGGCTATCAGGCGCGCCCCGACATCTTCGCCAAGAAGGTGATCAAGCCCGAACTGCTCTATGAGGCTGTAGTCGAGGTTGACGAGCGTGTGCGTGTGGACGGAGAGGTGGAGGCGGCGCCCGACGCCGCCCGGATCCGCACCGATCTGGAGGCGGCGCGCGCGAAGGGGATAGACGCCTGCGCCATCGTATTCATGCACGCCTACGCCTTTCCCGCGCATGAAAAACTGGTGGCGGAGGTCGCGCGGGAGGTCGGGTTCACCCAGGTCAGCGTCAGCCACGAAGTCTCCCCGCTGATGAAGCTGGTCGGGCGCGGCGACACCACGGTGGTGGACGCCTATCTTTCCCCCATCCTGAAGCGTTATGTCGATCTGGTGGCGACACGGCTCGATCCGGTGGGGGATTCGGGCGCGCGGCTGATGTTCATGCAATCCTCGGGCGGCCTGACCGCGGCGGAGCTTTTCCAGGGCAAGGACGCCATTCTCTCCGGCCCGGCCGGCGGCGTCGTCGGCGCGGTGGAAACCTCGCGCATGGCCGGTGAGGACCGGATCATCGGCTTCGACATGGGCGGCACCTCCACTGATGTCAGCCATTACAGCGGCGAGTTCGAGCGCGCCTTCGAGACCGAGGTCGCCGGGGTGCGGATGCGCGCGCCGATGATGCGGATCCACACAGTGGCGGCGGGCGGCGGCTCCATCCTCCACTTCGCCGATGGCCGCTTCAAGGTCGGGCCGGACAGCGCCGGCGCCAATCCGGGGCCGAAATGTTATCGACGCGGCGGGCCGCTGGCGGTGACGGATGCGAATGTGATGGTCGGCAAGCTTCGCCCCGAAAACTTCCCCGCGATCTTCGGGCCGGGACGCGATGAGACGCTGGACGCCGCCGCCGTTCGCGAAGCATTCGAGGCGTTCGCGGCGGAGATCGGCGACGGGCGCAGCGCGGAAGATGTCGCCGAAGGCTATATCGCCATCGCGGTGGAGAACATGGCCAACGCGATCAAGAAGATCAGCGTGCAGCAGGGCCATGACGTCTCCGGCTATGCGCTGACTTCGTTTGGCGGGGCGGGGGGGCAGCACGCCTGCCGCGTCGCCGATGCGCTGGGGATGAAAACCGTTCTGGTGCATCCGCATAGCGGCATCCTTTCCGCCTATGGCATGGGGCTCGCGGATATCCGCGCGACCCGCAGCCAGGCGGTGGCGAAGGTGCTGGACGGCCCGTCGCTAAAGGAAGCGCGCGCCCTGATCGATGAGCTTTCCGCCGTGGTGCTGGGAGAAGTGACGGGCCAGGGCGTCGCGCGTGCGGAAACCGCCGTCCACGCCCGCCTGCACCTTCGATATGACGGCGCCGACACGCCGCTTTCCGTCGCACTCGATACGCGCGAAGCGATGTTCGCGGCGTTCGAGGCCGCGCACAAGGCGCAGTTCGGCTAGATCCGAAGAGCACACCGTCT
>JBBDTD010000025.1:0-2027 GCA_040904645.1 Paracoccaceae bacterium | reverse complement strand
GGGGCGCTTCAGGCGTTTCCTCGCTGGCGAGCCGCTCAGGCGGCTTTCTTGTCCAGTGCTTCGTCGACCCGGCGCGCGGCCTTCACCTCATCGAGGCGTTCAACCGCCGCGACTTCGCGCGTCAGCCGCTCGAGCGCCGCTTCGTAGAGCTGGCGTTCGGAATAGGACTGCTCCGGCTGATCCTCGGCGCGATGGAGATCGCGCACGACCTCGGCGATGGAGATCAGATCGCCCGAATTGATCTTCTGCTCGTATTCCTGCGCGCGGCGGGACCACATCGCGCGCTTCACCCGCGCCCGGCCCTTCAGCGTGTCGAGCGCCTTGCCGATCAGCTCCGGGCTCGACAGCGTGCGCATGCCGACCGAGTTCGCCTTGGCGGTCGGAACCCGAAGGGTCATCTTCTCTTTCTCGAAGGAAATCACGAACAGTTCGAGCCGCAGGCCGGCGATCTCCTGTTCCTCGATCGAGATAATCCGCCCGACGCCATGCGCCGGATACACCACATAATCATTCGCCCGAAATTCGCCCTTAGACTTCGTCGTGCTTGTCATCGGTGTTTTTCCAGTCCGCTCTCTCAGGGGCGCCGTGCAGTGAGGCGCAGAAAAAGGCGTCTCCCCATCCCGCTGGATGGCGAAGATCGCCCGTTTTACAGATTGCGCCGTTCCGGCTTGAGCTGCCATAAACAGGCGCCAAGTGGTTCGCAGCGGCGCGTACGTGACATTGATATAGCAAAAAAAACCGCGTTTAGCCACTCTCGGGCGCGATCTGTCGCAGCCCCGACACAGATAACTGTGAACGCAGCATGAACAAATACGCCATGCCATACTGAATTACCGGTAATGGCACCCAGGGGTTAGTCGCCCGAGCCTGGCTCCTCGGAAAAATATTTTTCCAGCTTGCCCGATTCGCCGTCGAACCCCTCCGCCCCCTCGGGGGCGTCCCTCTTGATCGTGATGTTCGGCCAGAGCGAAGCGAATTTGGTGTTGAGCTCCAGCCAGCTTTCCAATCCCGGCTCGGTGTCGGGGCGGATGGCGTCAGCCGGGCATTCAGGCTCGCAGACACCGCAATCGATGCACTCGTCAGGGTGGATGACCAACATGTTCTCACCCTCATAAAAACAGTCGACCGGGCACACTTCCACGCAGTCCATGTATTTGCATTTGATGCAATTGTCGGTGACGATGTAAGTCATTCACATCTTCCAGTGCTTGCGTTCCGAGGCCCACGACCGGCGATGTAGACCTCCGGGCGCCCCGCCGCAAGCGCAGCTGTCATGGGTTTTCCGGCGCCGCTGGCGGATCGAGATCCTCGAAAAGCGCCGCCGCTTCTGTCGCCGGGCCGCGCCGATCACCCAACGCAAGCACGCGAATCACCCTCACATCGCCCGATTGACGGAAGGTGAGGACATCGCGCGGCCTCACCAGCGCATGCGTCTTGGTCGAGCGCTCGCCATTCAGGCGGAACCCTTTTGTCGCAGCTTTGGCGGCCAGGCTGCGGGTCTTGAAGAACCGCGCCTGCCACAACCATCTGTCGACCCTGAGGCCCGAAGTCGAGTCTTCGTCCGACAAGACTCAGCTTTTCAGCTTCTGGAGAATCGCGAACGGGCTATCCGGGTCGATCGGTTTCTCCGGCCGTTTGTGATGCGGAGAAGCAACATACGCAGGGCTTGCGTCGGGTTTCTGATCGCCCTTCTCGCGCTGTCCTCCGCCCTTCTGGCGCCGCTGACCCGGCTTGCCGCGTCCGCCACCTTCCCGGCGCTCACCGCCCTTGCCTTCCGGGCGTGGGCCGCGCTGGGGTCGGCGGGCGACGGTGAAGGTGTAAAATTCCTCCATTTCCGGCGCCGCCGCAGGCGGTGGTTCCGCTCCGGCGGCCGCTTCGTCCGGAACCGGCGCGGCGTCTTGCACCTGATCCGCCTCGACCGCAGGCTCGGGCGTAGCGCCGGCCACCGGCGCGACGCCCTCAGTCTTCGCATCGGCTTCCGCATTCGGCGCGGCGTCCGATGCAGGCAGAGACAGATCTTCGACAGG
>JBBDTD010000024.1:0-12494 GCA_040904645.1 Paracoccaceae bacterium | reverse complement strand
CTCTCCCCAGGGGCAATTCATCGGCGAGACGATGGGCGCGAAGGCGGAGATAGAGCGGAAGGTTTCCGGGTTCCGCATGCCCAGCGTCAGCGCGCCATGCCCGCCCATCGAATGGCCGCTGATCGCGAACCGCGCCGGGTCGGCTGGAAATTTGGCCGCGATCAGCGCCGGCAATTCCTCGGCGATGTAGGAATACATGCGAAAATGCGGCGCCCACGGCGCCTCCGTCGCGTCGACATAGAAACCCGCGCCCTGCCCGAGGTCATAGGCGCCGTCATCCGCGACGCCTTCACCGCGCGGCGAAGTGTCTGGCGCGACGAGGATCAGGCCAAGTTCGGCGGCGACGCGCTGCGCGCCAGCCTTTTGCATGAAGTTGTCCTCGTTGCAGGTCAGCCCGGACAGCCAGAAAAGCACCGGGCGCGGCCCAGGAGCCGGCGGAAGATAGACCGCCGCGCGCATCTCGGTTCCTGTCGACGCGCTCCGGTGACTGACGGTGAGTTGATCGCCGCCGAACGCATGGCTTCTTGATATGACTTGCATGGACCCTCCTTGACACGCCGTAACCTGAACGGCGAAGCGGCACGCTGCAAGCTCCGCTGGACGGGGCCCGCATCCCGGCGTATTCCAAAGTCGTCATGCGTCTTCCTCCCGCCCTAGCAGATCGTGGATACCGGCTTTTCATCGCCGGAAATTTCTTCTCCCTGCAGGGCATGTGGGCGCAGCGCACGATCATCGGCTGGCTGGCGTGGGAGCTGACCGGCTCCGCCGCCTCGGTCGGTTTCATCGCCTTTCTCAGCTTTTCACCGACGCTTGTTTCCGGCCCGATCTTCGGCGTGCTCGCGGACAGAAGCGACCTGCGCCGCGCCGCGCTCATGGTGCAGGTCGCGATGATCGCGGTCTCCTTGCTCCTTGTCGCGGCCATCGCTTCAGGCATGCTGACGATGCCGTTGCTGTCGGCGGTGGCGTTGGCGCTCGGCGTGACTGTCAGCGCTCACCATCCGATCCGCATGGCGCTGACCCCGCGGCTCGCGCCGCGGAACGCGCTGGCGAACGCCATCGCCATATCTTCGCTCAACTTCAACCTCGCCCGGTTGAGCGGGCCGGTCGCCGGGGGATACGCCATCGCGCATTTCGGCGCAGCGCCCGCGCAGGCGGCGGTCGCGGTGCTTATGCTCCCCGTCGCGTGGGTTCTCTTGCGTATTCACCCGCGCGAGCGGACCGGGCCGCCCCCGATCTCGGCCGGGTTTCTGGCGTCGCTTCGCGAAGGCGCGCGCTACGCTGTCGCGCATCCCTCGATCCGCTCCGCCATGGTGCTGACCATCGTTTTCGCGACCATCGTGCGAGGGTTGATGGAACTGCTGCCCGTGATCGCGGACGGCGTTTTTGCGCGCGGCGCCTCGGGCCTCGGCGAATTGATGGCGGCAGCGGGCGCCGGCGCGCTCGCCGCAGCGCTGTGGCTGGCGAGCGGCGACGCAGTGCGTGAGACTGACGGCGCGCCGCCCTCGCCGCCGCTGCGCACGCTTCTTGCGCTTTATTTCGGCTTCGCCGCTGTCGGCGCGCTCAGCATCGCGCCGAGCTGGCCGCTTGCGCTGGCGACCACGGTTCTGATCGGGTTTTGCAGCACCCTGGTCGGCGTCACCATGCAATCTATCGTGCAGATCGCCGTCGACGACGCGCATCGCGGCCGGGTGATGAGCCTCTGGATCATGGTCGGCATCGGCTCCGCCTCGCTCGGCGCGCTGGCGATGGGCGCAATGGCGGAGTTGATCGGCGTCGCGACCACCCTGCAGATATCCGCCGGCTCAGGCGCGGGTTTCATCGCCGCGCTGATGGCGGCGGATTACAGGCGTCGGCGCATCTCCCGCTCCAGCGCCTCCAGAAAGCGCGACCGGTCCGCCTTGGAGTAGGGTCGCCCGCCGCCGCCCTGACGCAAGGGATTGGCGGCGCGCAGATCGGTCATCAGGTCGCGCATCGCCAGAGCCTCGCCGATATTGGCGGCGGTGAAGAGCGAGCCGTCATGCTTCATCGCCCGCGCGCCCGCCGTGACGCAGCGATGGGCGAGCGGGATGTCGCCGGTGACGCAGATATCGCCGGGCTCGATCCGCTCGACTATCCAGTCGTCGGCGGCGTCCGCGCCCTGCGTCACCACCACCACTTCGACCAGCGGGTGCGGATTGGGGCGGATGCCGCCGTCGGAGACATAGATCACGTTGACCTTGTGCCGTTCGGCCACGCGCAGCGCTTCGTCCTTAACCGGGCAGGCGTCGGCGTCGATATAGAGCTTCATCGGGACTCCTCAGAGTTCCAGAGCCGCGCCGGCGCGCGGCTTGATCATTCCAGATAGCGCCGGGCCATCCGGGCCTTGTCGTCGATGAAGCGCATCACGTCGAGGGCGAGGTTCGACTCCGCCGGGGCGCTCGCGGGGCAGCGCCGTTCCAGCCCCTGCGCGCGCGCCGTCCCGCCGGGGCCTATGCAATCCGCGCCCGATGCGATCATGCGGAAAAAGCGGCGCGTCAACTCATAGGCGCCCGCGCGGTCATTCTGGGCTGCGCCGACTTGGGGAAGGCCGGACGCGCCGGGGGCCAGGCGCCTCGGCCCGATATCGTCCGGAGAGATGACGGCGCGCGCCGCGAAACCCATTACGAGGACCGCCACGACGATCAGTGCGAGCTTGCCCATAATCCCCTCTCGCGCCGCACGCCCGGAAGGGGCGCCGCACATGTCAGCGGCTCAATACACCACCACGCTCCGGATGCTCTCTCCCCGGTGCATCAGATCGAACCCCTTGTTGATGTCCGCCAGCGGCATGGTGTGGGTGATCATCGGGTCGATCTCGATCTTGCCGTCCATGTACCAGTCGACGATCTTCGGCACGTCCGTCCGCCCGCGCGCGCCGCCAAAGGCGGTGCCACGCCATGACCGCCCGGTCACCAGCTGAAACGGGCGGGTGGAGATTTCGGCGCCCGCCGGCGCGACGCCGATGATGATGCTTTCGCCCCAGCCCTTGTGCGCGCATTCGAGCGCGGTGCGCATCACCTGCACATTGCCGGTGGCGTCGAAGGTGTAATCCGCGCCGCCCTTGGTCAGGTTGACGAGGTAGGGGACCAGATCGCCCTCGACCTCTTTGGGATTAACGAAATGTGTCATGCCGAAGCGGGTCGCCATCTCCACCCGGCCGGGGTTGATGTCGACGCCGACGATCATGTCCGCCCCCGCAAGCCGGAGCCCCTGAAGCACGTTGAGCCCGATGCCGCCGAGCCCGAAGACGATGCAGCGCGTCCCGGCCTCGACCTTCGCGGTGTTGATCACCGCGCCGATGCCGGTGGTGACGCCGCAGCCGATATAGCAGACCTTGTCGAAGGGCGCGTCCATACGGATCTTCGCCGCCGCGATCTCCGGCATCACGGTGTAATTCGAAAAGGTGGAGGTGCCCATGTAGTGAAAGATCGGCTTCCCATCGAGCGAGAAACGCGAGGTGCCGTCCGGCATCAGCCCCTGCCCCTGCGTCGTGCGGATCGCCTGGCAAAGATTGGTCTTCGGGTGCAGGCAGTATTCGCATTCGCGGCATTCCGGCGTGTAGAGCGGGATGACGTGATCGCCCTTTTTCAACGACTTCACGCCCGGCCCGACCTCGACCACCACGCCGGCGCCCTCATGCCCGAGGATGGCGGGAAAGATGCCTTCGGGGTCTGCGCCTGAGCGGGTGAACTCATCCGTGTGGCAGATGCCCGTCGCCTTGATCTCGACAAGGACCTCCCCCTCACGCGGGGCTTCGAGGTCGACTTCAGCGATTTCGAGTTTCTCGCCAGCTTTCATCGCCAGCGCGGCGCGGGTTTTCATGCCAATTCTCCTTCTCGGACCATTCAGGCGACAGTCTGCGGATTCGCCCCTTGTCGCAAGCCTCCCCTACCTCAAGACCGGCCGGTTTCAGACCAGCTTCCAGGCGCCGTCAGGGATATCGACATGAACCGCGATGGCGGCGGCGGCGATCACCGCGTCCGAGCCGCCCTCCGGCCCGAGCCCGGCGGCGGAGACGCCGCCCGCCACCACGTTTACCTCCACCGTTCCATAGGGCGGGATCGCGGCGATGGCGGCGCGGTCCACGGTTTCCGGCGCCGGCGCGCCGATGGTGATCTCGACCCGCATGGTTTTCGCGCTGAGGCCGAGCGCGCCGAAGATCGAGAGGGAGGAGCGGCGAAGCGCATCCTCCACCGCCCGCCGCGCCGCCTTCGTGCAGTCGCCGCCATGAAGATCGGCGCCGGAGCCAAGTTCAAGAATGATCCGCCGCTCCATCAGACCGGCTCCATCTCGAAGGAGACCGAAACGACGGCGTTGGCGATGATCGTCGCGCCGGAGGCGGTCGCGACCCGAAGCCCGCCCTTCACCGCCTCGACCGTCACCCGCCCATAGGGCGCGACGGCGGCGACCGACGCGAGATCGACGGAGCCGGGATCAGGCGCGCCGACGCGGATATCGACCAGCATCGCGGACTTCGGAAACCCGAGCGCGTCCGCCACGGTCAGCCCGTTGCGGCGCAAGGCCTCCTCCACCGCGCGGCAGGCCGCCTTGGTGCTGTCTTCGCCCCGAAGGTCGGTTCCCATGCCGATCTCGATCGCCAATTGTTTCTTCAAAGCCTGCCCCTATTTGCTTGTCGCGACATAAACCCCGTTCCAATCCTCGGGCGGCGGCGCGGCGCGGTATTCGGTTATCCGCTCGATGAATATCTCCGCCAGCCCTTTCGGCGAAAGCGCCTCCAGCTCGATCTCCGCCGCCCGCCGATAGGCGGCTTCGGAGCGGTCCCAATCCTTGGCCTTGTAGGCGATGAGACCTTCGTCCACCGCGGCTTTCAGCGCCAGATAGTCCGGGTTGGAGAGGGTGTCCGCCTCCCCCGCCACGGTCCAGATGGTTTCCGGCCTCGAGCGGCCCTTGACCGCCACCTGATCGATCTGGATCAGCGCGAATGAATGGCCGACGCCCTTGGCGGTGTTGTCGCCGATACAGTTCCAAAGCCCGTATTGCTTGGTGATGCCCTCAAGCCGCGAAGCGAGGTTCACCGCGTCGCCGATGCAGGAATAATCCAGCCGCGACTTCGACCCCATCGCACCCACGGCGCAGGGGCCGGTGTTGACGCCGACGCCGATGTCGATTTCCGGAAAACCGATCGAGACGAACTTCCTGTTGATCTCGATCAACGCCTGGCGGAACTGGAAAAGCGCCAGCGTCGCCTGCTCCATATGCATCTGAGATTTTCGCGGCGCGTTCCAGAACGCCATGATGCAGTCGCCCATGTATTTATCGATGGTGCCGCTGTTGCGGATCACCACTTCGGAAAGCGGTGTGAGGAACTCATTGATGAAAAGGATCGTCTCCTGCGGGGACATCTTCTCGGTGATGGTGGAGAACTGGCGCACGTCGCAGAACATGATCGAAAGCGGGCGAAGATCGCCGCCCGGGGTCAGATAGCGGTCGGGGTCTTCGGAAATCTCGTCGATCACGTCTTGCGACATGAAATGAGCGAACTGGTTCTTAACCGCGCGCTTGTCGCGGTCGGCGCGGACATAGTTATAGATCGTCAGCGAGCCCCAGGGCACGAAGACCCCGAGCGCGGGATAGACCGGGCCGAGCAGAAACCCGGAAAGATCGAACGCGAACCAGCACGCGGCGACAACCACCACCGCGCCAAGACCAGCGGCGGCGCCCGCGAGGGCGGTGCGGTTATAGGCCAGCAGGAGCGACGCGACCGCCCCGATCAGCAGGATGAAAAGCCGCTCCACCCCCTCGCCCCAATCGGGTTGGGAGATGAAAACCGGCTCGGAAAGGCGGGCGATCTGGGTGTTCAGATCGCCGATCTTCGTTTCCGCCACGGCCTTGTCTTCGCCGGTCAGGCCCGGCAGCGCGGCCATCAGCTCATCGCGGTAAGCCGCACGGTCGGTCTGAAAATACCTGGCGATGATCTGCTCGGCCAGCTCGGCGTGAACATTCACTCCCGCCGCGGCCTTCTCGAACGGCGTCGCCACGAGGTCGAGAAGGCCGGGCGCCGACGTGCCGATGAAGACCACCTTGCCCGCGATCCGCGCCGCCAGCGCCGGGTCGACCTGATCGCCGGCGAGGATATCCGCCGCCGAGACGACGCGGTCCGCCCGCACCGAGCTGTCGCCGGAATAATAGATGTAGAGTCCGCCATCCTGTTCAACCGGAATCTCCATCGGGCCGACCCGCATCGACGCGATGCCAACGCCGACGGCGCCATATTCCTGGCTGGCGTCGTTGCTTTTCACCAGGATCGAGCCGGCTTGAAACCCGACGCGGATCGCCTCCAGCGCCAGGGTCGGCACGATCTGCTCCTCCACCCGCGTCAGAAGCGGCACGCGGCGGATCACGTCCGCACGCTCGTTGCCGAGTGAGAAATTCCCGACGCCGGAGGCGGAATGGCTGAGAAGCGGAAGGTTGACGTTGGCGCTGGCGAAGGCTGGGATCACCGGGCGCGGGTCGGAGCCGGACCAGGAGATCCCGGCCCGGACCGGCGGGCGGGAGCCGTCAGGATCATTGTTGAGGACAACGCCGAGGACGGTCGGCGTCTCGGCGATCGCGGCGCCGAACACCGCGTCATGATCACGCAGCTCCGCGCTCAGCGTCACCTCGGCGTCTGGATCGAACTTCCGCCAGCTTTCGACGACGCGCACGGGGGAGGTCCGATCCGGTTCCGCGAAGACGACGTCGTAAGCGATGGAGAGCGCGCCAAGCTCCGTGAGGCGCAATGTCAGCGCCGCCATTTCCGTGCGCGGCCAGGGCCATTGGCCCAGCGCCTGAAGCGAGCGCACGTCGATATCGATCACCGCCACGGGCACCGAAGGGTCGATCTGCCGGGGCTTCAGCCGCTGATACTGATCGTAAGCCGCTTCGTTGATCGAGCGCAGCCCGGCCGGGTCGTAAACCTGAAGCACGAGGACGAGAAGGGTTGCGAACAGCCCGTAAAAGAACGGCCGCCAGCGAAACTCCGTGCGCCGCCGCTTCTCCATCTTCATGCGGCGCTGGCGGAGCCGCCGCCAGACGCGATAAAGTCGATAAGGATTGCGCAGCTTCATTACGCGTCATGCCCCCCGAAACGCGACAAAGCGCAGCCTATCGCCCAGGCCGCCGCCACGCCAGCATCAGATCGGCCGCAATTTACGCGCCTGAAGGCGTTCGAACGCCGGCCGCGCCGCCGCCGCCGCCCGGGCCAGCGCGGGCCTGAGCGTGGGCTCCGCCTCCGGCGGGGGGGCGAAGCCGCCCGAAGCGATCACCGACGCGTACCAGTGCGCCGCCCAGACGCCGTCGCTTTCGCGCAGGCCGGGTGACCAGCTCAGCATTGCGGGATCAAAGGGGATCTCCAACGCAGCGCAAAGCGCGCGGAGCATCCCCGCCGGGTTGGCGCGCACATCCTCGGCTTCGATCACCGGCGGAGTGCGGCCCGTCGCGCTCTCGATATCGGCGACCACCCCGTCCATCTGCGGCGCGCCGAGGTCTTCGGGCGTCGGATCGGGCCGCCCGGCGTCGAAACTCGCCGCCACGCGTTCGGGCGCCCGGATCAGGACCGCGTGCCGGCAAGCTTTGAACCAGTCGCGCGGAACCCCGGTGACCATGTGATGGGGCATGTGCTTTTGATACCAGATCGCCCGCCCTCCGGGCGCCGGGCCGAGCAGCGCGCACGCCACTTCGGCCGGATCGGTGGATTGAGCGGCCAGCACCTCCTCGCGCATCGGGTGGTGAATGCCGGTCAGCGCAAGATACACCGCGTAGAAGGGCTCATCCAGCACCGCGCAATCGGCGCGGGCGCCAAAACTGCGCATCATCGCGGTCGAGAGATTGCGCGGCCCCGACCACATCGCGATGCGGATCGGCCCGCTCACTCCCGCGCTTCCGCGTGCTGGGCCTGATAAGCGGCGTAGAGGCTGCGAAGCCGCGTCACCACAGGCCCCGGCAGATCGGGCGCCGGCTCCAGCGCGGGGCCGAGCGTGCGCCCGTCCACTTCGCGCACCGGGGTGAGGCCAGCGAAGGTGCCGGTCACGAACGCCTCCTCCGCCGTGTAGACGTCGTGAAGCGAGAATGGCTTTTCATGCACGGTTATCCCGCCTTCGCGCGCGCATTCGATCACCGCGCGCCGGGTGATGCCGCCGAGGCAATACATGCCGGTCGAGGTCCACACCTCCCCCTCGCGCACGATAAAGAAATGCGTGGAATTACAGGTCGCGACGGCGCCCGACGGGTCCAACATCAGCGCTTCGTCCGCGCCCGCCTTCGTCGCCTGAATACAGGCCTGGATGCAGTTGAGCTTGGAGTGGGAATTCAGCTTCTGGTCCTGCGCGTCGGGCGCGGTGCGCCGGATTGTCGAGGTGAAGAGCGAAAGCCCGGTATCATTGGTCTTCGCCGCCTTGTATTCGGGAATGATCACCACCGTCGGCGGCGTGATGACGATGCGCGGGTCCTGATAGGGCGTGGCGCGCACGCCGCGGCTGACCATCAGGCGAATATGAACGCCGTCTCGCATCGCGTTCCCGTCAAGGCAGTCGAAGATCCGCGCGCGCATTTCCGCCGGCGCGATCATGTTCTCGAAATCGAGAACCCGCGCGCCGCCATACAGGCGGGAGAGGTGCCGGGTCAGGAAAGGAATTCGCCCGTCCTTGAGGCGCATCCCCTCCCACACCCCGTCGCCGAGCATGAAATTCGAATCGAAGACCGAGACGACCGCCTTCTCTCGCGGCGTCAAAGCGCCGTCGATCGAGATCAGGATGTCCGCATTGCGCGGATCGGCGTCATAGGAATGGGCGCCATAGGACATTGAACTTCCTTATCCGTCAGGATGATCGCACCGCGCCGGGTTTTCGGCCGGTCGGGGATTGAGCCGGCCGGAGCCAACCATTATCGTCTTTTTCTGGCAAGAGGCCTTCCTTGAATAAGAGTGAGAAGTTGAAACCGCTGCGCAAGGGACTCGGAAATCTGGTCCGCGGGGTGAGGCCGGCGCCGCCGCCCCCCAAGGAATCAGGCAGACCGCAAGCGTTCAAAGGGTTCATCGCCAGCGATGATTTCCTGCCCGAAGGGCCGCGAACCTATATCGTCTTCGGCTCGCCGCGCGGCGGCACGACGATGGTCGCCGGCGTCGCGCGCGCGCTCGGCCTCTTCGTGGGCGGGGCAGAACTGAACGAGGACAATAACGAGGACATGCTCTTCGCCGGCCGGCCCCTCGGCGAGATGCGCGCCACTATCGAAGCGCGCAACCAGAACCATGAAACCTGGGGCTGGAAATTTCCGACGGCCGGAAATTACCTCGCGGATCTGCTGCCCCAGGTGCGCAATCCGCAACTGATCTGCGTCTTTCGCGACAGCGTCGCGACCGCGCAACGCAAGATCGGACCCAAATCGCTCGACGACATCGGCCGGGTGGAATGGAACATGAAGCGGCACATGAACAATCTGCGCCTGCTGCGCGCCGCGAAGGCGCCGACCATGCTGATCTCCTATGAGAAAGCCGTTCTCTCGCCCCGCCCCTTCGTTGAGGCGTTCGGAAAAAGAATCGGGCTTTCGCCTGATTATAACGCTTTCGATTATGATGGGTTTCTCGCCCCCGCGTCCTACAAGGCCTTTGCGGAATACCGGAAGAACTGAGGCTCTGATCCGGGCGCCGGGGCGGGGGCGGCGCCCGTGAATATCCGTCTCATCCCGCAAGCCTCCGTCAGGCGGGATCGCCAAGCGCGACGAGTTTAGCAGCGCCGGCGGTCCAGGCCTGCCCCGCCGCCATCAGGCAGGTGCGCCCGTCGGGCCGCGTCATCAAAAGCGTCCAGCTCCCGGTTTCGGGGGAGGACCAGAGCTCGATCACCGCAGCTTCCCCGGCGAGGCAGACGCCGGTGACCACCTCGCCATGCTTGCCCTGCAGCGTCGCGATGACACGCTCGCGGTCGTCGCAGCTGGTCTGCGCCTGGTCGGCGAGAACCGGGGGCGCGATGGCCGCGGCGCCGAAGATCAGGGCGGCGGATATGGTGCGCTTGAACATGGGTCGTCTCCTTCGCTGCGCGGAAGAGATGAGGAGGAGGCGCGCGATCCGCGCTCGCCGCTTCGGCGGGTTTCGCCCGCCGCGCCGCCCCTTGGGCTTATGGTTGGAATCTGGCGATGGCGCGGGGCCGCTCCAATGGCGAAAATACACATCCCTTCCGATGCGCAGGAATCGGGTGGCGGCGGATGGACGGCGGACATAAACCCACCGCCATGAGCAAACCCGCATCCATACCCCTGCGCGCCTGGGCCGATCTCGGCCTCCTGGCGCTGATATGGGGCGCCGTTTTCATGTTCGTTTCCCTCGCGCTGCGGGAAATGGCGCCGATGTGGATCGTCTTCACCCGCGTTTTCTGGGGCGCGCTGTTACTCTGGGCTTATGTCCTCATCCGCGGCCTGCCGACGCCGCGCGGGGCGCGGCCCTGGTTCGACTTCCTGATCATGGGGACGCTCAACAACGTCCTGCCTTTCACCCTGATCGCCTGGGGGCAGACCAGCGTCGAAAGCGGGCTCGCCTCCATCCTGAACGGGGCGACGGCGTTTTTCGGCATCCTGGTCGCGGCGATGCTGCTGGCGGATGAGCGGCTCAGCGCGCGGCGGCTCCTGGGGGTGCTGATCGGGCTCGCCGGCGTCGGCGTCATCATCGGGCCGGAGGCGCTTTCCGGGTTCGACCTGCGGGCGCTCGGCCAGATCGCGATTCTTGGCGCGACCATCTCCTATTCCTTCGCCGGCGTCTGGGCGAAGCGGCGGCTGAAAGGCCAGCCGCCGGCGGTTTCCGCCGCAGGGATGCTGACCGGCTCGGCCGTCATCATGCTTCCGCTCGCACTGCTTGCCGAGGGCGCGCCGCCCTGGCCGCTCAGCCCGCTGACCTTCGGCGCGCTCGGCTACATCTCGGTTCTCGCGACAGCCGGGGGGTTCCTGCTCTATTATCGCATCCTGGCCAGCGCCGGTTCCGGCAATCTGATGCTGGTCACCATCTGCATGCCGCCAATCTCCATCGCCCTTGGCGCAATCTTTCTGGGCGAACGGCTCGCCCCTGGCGTTTTCCTTGGCGCGGGGCTGATCCTGTTCGGGCTGCTGGTCATCGACGGGCGCGCCCCGCAGGCGATCCATCGCCTTGCCCACAGGGCGCGCGGGGCGTAATACCGGTTCCGCAAACGCCCTCAGGAGCTTCCCATGGCCTTTCTCGCCGACAGCCTCGCCCGCGTAAAACCCTCCGCCACCATCGCCGTGACCTCGAAGGCGCGGGAGCTGAAAGCCGCCGGTCGCGACGTCATCGGCCTCGGCGCGGGGGAGCCTGACTTCGACACGCCGGAAAACATCCGCGAGGCCGCGAAGGGCGCCATCGACGCCGGGCACACCCGGTACACCGCCCCAGACGGCATCCCCGAGTTGAAAGAAGCGATCTGCGCCAAGTTCAAGCGAGAGAACGGGGTTGACTACAAGCCAAACCAGATCATCGTATCGACTGGCGGAAAACAGGTTCTTTACAATGCATTGGTGGCGACTCTTAACCCAGGAGACGAGGTGATCATCCCCGCGCCCTATTGGGTCAGCTATCCCGACATGGTGCTTCTCGCCGGCGGCGAGCCGGTGACCATCGTGGCGGGAATCGAAACGTCGTTCAAGATCACGCCCGAGCAGCTTGAGGCGGCGATCACGCCCAAGACCAAATGGCTGATCTTCAACTCCCCCTCCAACCCGACCGGCGCGGGCTATTCGGCGGCCGAACTGAAAGCGCTGACCGAAGTCATGATGCGCCATGAGCATGTCTGGGTGATGACCGACGACATGTATGAACACCTCGCCTATGCGCCCTTCGAATTTGCTACAGTCGCTGAAGTTGAGCCGCGCCTTTATGAGCGGACATTAACTGTAAACGGGGTCTCCAAGGCCTACGCGATGACCGGATGGCGGATCGGCTACGCCGGCGGGCCGGTGGAACTGATCAAGGCGATGGGCACGGTCCAGTCGCAGTCCACCTCCAACCCCTGCTCGATCAGCCAGTGGGCGGCGGTGGAGGCCCTGAACGGGCCGCAGGACTACATTCCCTGGAGCCGCGAGCAGTTCCAGCGCCGGCGCGATCTCGTCGTCTCGATGCTGAACCAGACGCGCGGAATCACCTGCCCCAAGCCTGAAGGCGCCTTCTACGTCTATCCCTCGATCGCGGGGCTGATCGGCAAGACCGCGCCCTCCGGCAAGATCATAGCGACGGATGAGGATTTCGCCGCCGAATTGCTGGAGGCCCAAGGCGTCGCGGTGGTCTTCGGCGCGGCTTTCGGCGTCTCGCCCTGCTTTCGCATCTCCTACGCCACGTCGGACGCGGTGCTGGAAGAAGCCTGCCAACGGATTCAGCGGTTCTGCGGCGCGCTGGCTTGATCGACCTCGCCGCGGAGAAGGGCGCGCAGCGCCGGGCGCTTTTAGCGCGGCGCAGCGTGGGCCCTGCCACGAAGGATGACCGCGCCCCG
>JBBDTD010000023.1:0-2047 GCA_040904645.1 Paracoccaceae bacterium | reverse complement strand
TGGAGGCGAAAGGCGTGCGCAACGCCGTGCTTTCCTTCGACGAGATCGGCGCCAACGCCCGCCCGGCGCTGATCGGCGTGGCCTGAACGGTGGAAGGGTTCGACCCCGCCTCGCCGGAGACGATGCGGCTTTTCGCGCTGCTCGGTCAGCTGCTTTCCTTCTCGGAGGCCGAAATCTACGCGCTCGTCGCGGTATTCACCCGGATCGCCGCCGTCTCGGCGCTTTTGCCCGGCTTTGGCGAGCAGATGCTGCCGGCGCGGGTCAAGTTGGCGGCGGCGCTGGCTTTCACAGCTATCGTCTGGCCGGCGGTGGCGCCGGGGATCGACATGAGCGGCGCGATGCTCCTCGGCGAAACCTCCATCCCCCCCTTCCTGCTCGGCCGGCTCCTCCTCGCTGAAGCGGCCTCTGGCCTCGCGCTTGGGCTCGCCATCCGTTTCATGCTGTTTGCGCTGCAGCTCGCCGGCTCGATGGCGGCGCAGGCGACTGCGGTCGCGCAGATATTCGGCGCCGGCGCGACGCCGGACCCGATGCCAGCCATCGGCAATCTCCTGGTGCTGGCGGGCATCGCGCTCGCGCTCGCCTTCGGGCTGCATATCAAGGCGGTGGCGGCGATGATCGGTTCCTATCAGGTGCTGCCCTTCGGCGTCTTTCCTGTCGCCGGCGATCTGGCCGCATGGGGCGTGGGGCGCGGGGCGGAGATGTTCGGCCTCGGCTTCACGCTGGCCGCGCCATTCATCGTCGCCTCGCTGGTCTATAACGTCGCGCTCGGCGCCATCAATCGGGCGATGCCGCAGTTGATGGTGGCGTTCGTCGGCGCGCCGGCGATCACCGCGGGGGCGCTGTTCTTTCTGCTCCTCGCGGCGCCTGTCGGACTTTTGCATTGGTCCGGGCGGCTTGACGAAATCCTCGCCTCGCCGTTCGGGCTTCGCTGATGGCGGAGGGGGAGGAGCAATCCGGCGAAAAGACGTTTGAGCCGTCACAACAGCGTCTCGATGACGCCCGGAACAAGGGCGACATTCCGAAATCCACCGACCTGACCGCCGCCGCCGCCTATATAGGCCTCCTGGTGGCGCTGGGCGTCTCCGGCGCCAGCGCGATCTCCTCCACGGGCGCGGTGCTGTCCGGGTATCTCGCCCGGGCGGAGACGCTGGCCCCGCGCCATCTGGCGCTCGGCGGGCCGGGGCTTTCGCTGCAGATCGTGCTGGAGGCGCTGACCGGGCTCGCGCCACTTTTCGCGGTTCCGTTTCTTTTCGTCCTCCTCGCCATCATCGGGCAGCGGGCGTTCGTCGTCGCGCCGGAGAAGATCCTGCCCAAGCTCAACCGAATTTCACCCCTCACACAGGCCAGGAACAAGTTCGGCCCGACCGGGCTTTTCGAGTTCGCAAAATCAGCGATCAAGCTGATGCTGATCTCCGCCGTCCTCGCACTGTTCCTCATGCGGGAGACAGACCACATCGTCGGCCTCAGCCGCGCGGAACCCACCGCCATTCCGGGGGAGATGGCGCGCCTCGCCATGGCGCTCCTCCTGCAGATCGCCATCGTCGCGCTGGCCATCGCGGCGGTCGACTATCTCTGGCAACGGTTCGACCACGCGCGAAAACTCCGCATGACGCTTCAGGACGCGCGCGAGGAATCGAAGCAGTCCGAGGGCGACCCGATGGTCAAATCCCAACGCCGCCGCCGGGCGGAGGAGATCGCGACCAACCGAATGATGCAGGATGTGCCGAAAGCCGCAGTCATCATCGTCAACCCGACCCATTACGCGGTCGCGTTGAAATGGGAGCGCGCGAAGGGCGGCGCGCCAATCGTGGTCGCCAAGGGCGTAGACGGCGTCGCGCTGCGGATAAGGGAGGCGGCGGCGCTGGCCAATGTGCCGATCCATCATGACCCGCCGACCGCCCGCGCGCTGGAGGCGACGGCGAATATCGGCGCCGAGATCGAACCGAAACACTATAAAGCCGTCGCCGCCGCGATCCGGTTCGCCGAAACGATGCGCGCGAAAACGAAGGAGCGCGGCGCATGAGCGCCAAAACCTATGTTGTCCTCG
>JBBDTD010000022.1:0-12578 GCA_040904645.1 Paracoccaceae bacterium | reverse complement strand
GCCATCGGAGTTGTAGTAGCGCGCCTCAACCTCTCCGGTGACGCCGGAAGCTGTGCCGGAGAGGCGGATGGTCCCGGTCGCCTCGCCGGGCATACAGCCCCATACATAGCCGAAGGGGAGTGGTTTGACGGCGAAACGGTCCGCACCATCCGCCGCCGGAAGCACGTCACCGCCCGGCATGAACCCCGTGCCCACCACAGTCATGTTCCCGACTGCCAGGGTGTCATAGTCGGGAGCCAGATCCGTCTCGTCGGTCAGCTTCTTTGCCCAGCGCCAGCCGCTGAGTTGCGTGTAGGGGTCCGCCCCGCCGCTGATCGCCTCCATGTCGGCCTGGCTCACCGTCGCATCAATCCAGCCGAAGAAGCCGATGGAGCCGTGGAAGTGGCCGGTGAAGGCAGAGGGCGTCGGCCCCGCTGCGCCAAGCGCACCGAGAGGCATCCCGCCGCCCCGCAATCCACCTGATCCCGGCGCACCAAGCGCACCTGAGCCGACGACAAGCGCGCCTGCGGAGTAGACCTCCGCGAACAGATCGGAACCAACGAGTCGAGCGCAGATGGTCAGCCGCTCCGGGGCGGTGCCGAGAGGAATGTCGAGAGTCGTGGTCCTGTTGGTTGGGCCGCTGGCGGTGATTACAACTTTGTAGGATGTGCCGTAGCTGTTGCTCGGAGCTTTGAGGATGATTCCTATCGTGTAGGTCGCACCAGACGCCACGTTGGAGTTGCCGAGGACTCCGTTCGAGGCCGCAGAGCCATAGTTAGTTCCCGAGACCGGGCGACCATAACTACGCCACGGCGCTTCTACGCAGGCGATGAATCCGCCATCCGCCGCCCACATGGGGTTCGCGCCCGGCGCAAACTGCGGCACGAGCAGATGTGTGGCTCCGGCCTTTTCGACTATGTTGTTCTTCTCGGGGAACCTGACCGAGGCGCTGTCAACTGTGATCGACGACGGCGCAGATGCGACGCTCGCCTCGAACGCGCTGCTCGCGGCGCCGCCAGAGTTCGTATAGGTCGCTGTAACCGAGACGCCGGAATGGGGCGTGTCGGTCGCGATCGTGACCAGCCCATCCCCGTCGATCACCGCGCCCGCGCCGGAGACGGACCAGACGCCGCCTACCGCGCCGGTGAAATCGATACTTGCGTCGACGGTCTGGGCGCCGGAGGTGAGGGCGAACTGGCGATCGGGCAAGGCCCCGCCCGCAATGGGCGCCGCATAGCGAATTTCGGCGGGGCCGCTTGTCGCCGCGGCCACGCCGGCGGAGTTGGCCGCCGTCTCGCGAAGGCTGATCGCCCGCTGGTCGTCGGCCGCGACCGGCGTGTAGCTCGCCGCGGTCGCGTCCGGAATCGCCGCGCCGTCGCGCAGCCATTGGCGCGCTATGGTCGGCGTCGGAACGCCGGTCCACACGCCGGGCATAGCGATGAGAGTTCCGCCCACGAGCGCGTCGCCGGTGAACGAGGGAGCAGCGGAGTTCAGCGGCGGGCTCGCCTCCACTTCCGCTTCGATGGCCCAGGAAAAGCTGGCGCTGGCCTGGCCTGATTCGTTGCGCGTGGTGACGGTGACATTGCTCAACCCCGCCGCCGTCGGCGCGCCGGTGACGACCCCGCTTTCCGGATCGAGGCTCAGCCCCGCCGGCAACTGTTCGGCGGTGAAGGTCAACCGGGCGCCAGAGAAGTAAATCGAGAGATCGAGCGGCAGGGTCATGGCAGCATATCCATCTGATCGGGAATCGGCGTCAGTGACGCCGGCGGCGCCAACGGTTTTCGAACGGTCACGCGGATCCGTGCGGCGACCGTGCTTTGCCCGTCGGTCACGTCCAGCAGCGCCGCTGTCGACTGGGCCTCGCCCTCGGCGAAACCATCGCCGAGGCCGTCGCGGTTGAAACTCAGCATGATTTCGCCGCCAGAACCGGCGGCGGAGAAAAGCCCGCCCTGATCCCCCGCGACGCCCGCGACATCGCCGCCGACGAGCTCCACCAGCCCGGCGGCGGCGAAGGTCTTCACCGCGCCAAGCAAGCTGGCCGGTGAATCATGGGCGACTTCAGCGGCGAAGGAGGCGGTGAATCCGGCGCGGCGAAGATGCGCGACGAAGGCGGGAAGCGGGGCGATCAGCATCGCGCGGCCTCAGCTGACGACGACGGCGTGGATCGAACCCGCGCTGGTGCCTGTGGCCCGCACCTGCCGCACGCCGCAGAGCAGCCAGCCGAAATCGGGAACCGTGACCGTGCGCGTCTCGCCTTTCTGGCTGACGAAACTGATGGTTCCGCCAGATTCCGCGTAAAGCGCGATGGCGACATCGGCGAGCGGCTGAACGTCGGATGGCGTCACGGGGGCGTAATCGACGCCCGGTCCGGATAGCGAAGCGGCGCGTAGTGTGAAGGGATTGGACATTTCTGAGCCTCCTTGACGGCGCCGCATCCGCAGGGCGGCGCTCCATGGTTCGGGAGGCGGGAAATTGCTCGCATTCGACTAAATCCCACTTAATCGAGCGCGCGCTGGGCCCTCGCGCTGTTGCGCGCGCCTCATGGCGCGGACGGGCGCGGTTTCGGAAATACCCGTTGACGTAGGTGCGCGAGGTCTTGCACCGTCACCGCGTGATGGCTTGGTGCGTCATCACCCTGTCATCGACGCAGGTTAGGCCCACGTCGCCACAAAGGAGCAGCTCACATGCCTCACGACACCATTTCGCGTCTCGCCGGCGCGTTCATCATCGCCGCCGGCATCGCGGGTTCAGGCGGTGCGGCGCTGGCCAAGAGCGGCATCGTGATCGGCCTCCAGCAGGAGCCGACCTCGCTCGACCCGACGACTGACGCCACAGCGTCCATCGACGGCATGCTGACGCACAATGTGTACGAGTCGCTGACGACCGTCGCTGAGAACGGCGAAGTGCTGCCGGATCTGGCGGAAAGCTGGACCGTCTCCGCGGACGGGTTGACCTATGTCTTCAAGCTCGCGCCCGATGTCACCTATCATGACGGCTCCGCGCTCGATTCAGCGGATGTTCTTTTCTCCTTCGCGCGCGCGATGGCCGATGACAGCGTCAACCCGACCAAATCCATCTTCGCCCCGATCGAGAGCGTGACCGCCCCCGACCCGCTGACGGTGGAGATCATGCTGAAGAAGAAGGATGCGTTCCTGCTCTTCAACCTGGCGCAGGGCGACGCCTCCATCGTCGCCGAGGAAACCGCAGCGACCAACAACACCGCTCCGGTCGGCAGCGGGCCGTTCAAGTTCGATAGCTGGACGCGCGGCGATCGGCTCAAGCTCGCGAAATACGCGGCGCATCGCGACGCGGCAAATGTCGCATTGGAGACGGTGGAATTCCGCTTCATTTCGGACCCTGCGGCGGCGAGCGCGTCGCTCCTGGCGGAAGAGATCGACGCCTTCCCCGGTTTCCCCGCGCCGGAGCTTCTACCCCAGTTTCAGGCCGACCCCCGGTTCCGGGTGAATATCGGCAGCACGGAGGGCGAGGTGATCCTCGCCATGAACAATTCCAAGCCGCCCTTCGACGACATTCGCGTCCGCCGCGCCATCAGCTACGCCCTGAATCGCGCGGAGATCATCGATGGCGCCATGTATGGGCAAGCCGTCCCGATCGGCAGCTTTTATCCGCCGCACGGTCCGGCTTATGTCGACCTGACCGGCGCTTATCCGCACGACGTTGAAAAGGCGAAGGCGCTTTTCGCCGAAGCCGGGGTCGCCGGGGCGACGATGACCATCCGCACGCCGCCCTTTCCCTACGCCACCCGATCGGCCGAGATCATTCAGGCGGAACTGACGGCCGCCGGGATCGATGCGAAGGTCGAGAATGTCGAATGGGGCTTCTGGCTGGACGAGGTCTACAAGAAACAGAATTACGACATGACCATCATCGCCCACACCGCCCCGAACGACATGAGCAATTTCGCGCGGGGGCCGAAGTATTTCTACGGCTTCGACGAACCCGATTTCAACGATCTCTGGACCCGTATCAGCGAAGAGGCGGACCCTGCGGCGCGGGAGGAATTGCTGAAAGAAGGCCAACGCTACCTGACCGATCAGGCGGTGCATGGCTTCCTCTTCCAGATGCCGCTGCTCGGCGTCTTCAAAACCGGGGTGGAGGGTTTCCCGGCCTCGCAGCCGGTGCTGTTCACCCCGCTCGCGGGCGTCCATTGGAAGTGAGCATGCGAGATACGGCTCAGCGCCCAACGGGCGGGCGCTGAGCCTCCGCGCCCGATGGCTTTCTTCATCTTTCGCCGCTGCGTCGGCTTCGTCCTGACTTTGCTCGCGGTCTCGGTCGTGGTGTTCGCCGTGATGAACATCCTTCCCGGCGACCCGGCGCTGACCATACTCGGGCTCGACGCGTCGGAGGATGCGCTGGCGGCGCTGCGCGCGCAGCTTGGCCTGAATGATCCGGCGCCGGTTCGCTATGTCTCCTGGATCGTGAACGCCGTTCAGGGAGATTTGGGGCGCAGCCATTCCTTCGGCGTTCCGGTCTTCGGCCTGATCGGAGAGCGTTTGGGAATGACGGTGGCGCTGGCCGTCTCGGGCATGGTGGTGACGGTCGCGCTCGCGCTGGTGATGGGCATCGGGGCCGCGTCGAACCACCGCCGCTTCGGCGATTGGGGGGTGATGTTTTTGAGCCAGATCGGCATCGCCATGCCGGCGTTCTGGCTCTCTATACTCCTCGTGCTCCTGTTCGCGGTGAAGCTGCGCTGGCTGCCGCCTGGCGGGTTTCCGGGCTGGGACGATCCTGTCGCGGCGATCCGGGCGCTGATCCTGCCGACGGTGGCGCTGGCGCTGGTGCAGTCGGCGGTTCTGGCGCGGGTGACGCGATCTTCGGCGCTGGAGGTCATGCGGCTCGACTATGTCCGAACGGCCCGGGCCAGCGGCTTTTCCCGCCAACGCGTGCTCTGGCGCCATGTGCTGCCAAACGCGCTCGCGCCGATCGTCACCATCGTCGGCATGCAGTTCGCCAGCGTCGTGACCGGCGCCATTGTTATCGAGAATGTCTTCTACCTGCCCGGCCTCGGGCGGCTGATCTTTCAGTCGATCGCCAACCGCGATCTGCCCACCGTGCAGGCGCTGGTGATGATGTTCGCGGCGATTGTCGTGGCCGCCAATTTCATCGTCGATATTCTCTACGCGCTGATCGACCCGCGACTGAAGGGGCGGATGTGATGCGTCGCCCGTTGCCGGTCAATCTGATGATAGGCGCCGCGCTGGCGGCGCTGGTGCTTCTCGTCGCTTTCGTCTCGGTTTTCTGGACCCCCTATGACCACGCCGCGATGAATATTCCGGCGAAGTTTCAGGAGCCGGGAGCCGCGCATTGGCTCGGCACCGACCAGTTGGGCCGCGATGTCGTCTCGCAGCTCATGGCGGCGGCGGCCAATTCGATGACCGTCGCTTTGGTCGCGGTGTTGATCGGCGGCTCCATCGGCGTCTCGCTGGGGCTTCTGGCCAGCGCGCTCGGCGGCTGGGTGGAGGACCTGGTGATGCGCGTGGCCGATATCGGCTTCGCCTTTCCCGCGCTTCTCTTCGCCATCATGCTGGCGGCGGTGTTCGGCCCATCGCTCACCAACGCCGTGCTCGCCATCGCCTTCATCAATATCCCGGTTTTCGCCCGCGTCGCCCGCGCCGCCGCCAACCAGATCTGGACGCTCGACTACGTGACCGCCGCCCGCGCCGCAGGGATCGGGGTGTTCGGCATATCGCGCGATCACGTGCTGCCGAATATCGCGGCCCCCGTGATCGTGCAGGCGACCATAGAATTCGCGGTGGCGATTCTGGCCGAAGCCGCGCTTTCCTATCTCGGCCTCGGCGCGCAGCCCCCTTCGCCCAGCTGGGGGCGGATGCTGGCGGAGGCGCAGACGCTGATCTATCTCGCACCCCAGCTCGCGATTTATCCAGGCCTTTGCATCATGATCGCCGTTCTCGGTTTCGGGCTTCTGGGCGACGGTTTGCGCGATGTCACCGACCCACGCCTTTCACGGGTGCGCTGACATGATCGAGGTGGAGGAACTCTCGATCCGTTTCGGCGCAGCCACCGCGATCCGCGAGGCGACCTTCACGATCCAGCCCGGCGACCGGATTGGCGTCGTCGGGGAAAGCGGTTGCGGCAAGTCCATGCTGGCGCTTTCACTGATCGGCATGACGCCTGAAGCCGCGCGGGTCACTGGCTCCATTCGCCTTGAGGGGGAGGAACTGGCCGGCGCGCCGGACCGGCTCTGGCGGCGCCACCGGGCCCGCCGCGTCTCGATGATCTTTCAGGAGCCGATGGCGGCGCTGAACCCGCTGAAACGGATCGGCGAGACGGTGATGGAGCCGCTTCTGGTTCACGAAGGTCTGACGCGCGCCGCCGCCCGCGCCCGCGTCCTTTCGCTCTTTGAGGAGGTCGGCCTTCCCGGAGGCCGCCTCCGGCAATTCCCGCACGAAATTTCCGGCGGTCAGCGCCAGCGGGTGTTGATCGCGCTCGCGCTCGCTTGCAACCCCGCGCTCCTGATCGCGGATGAGCCGACCACCGCGCTCGACGCGACCATCGCGCTCAGGATCACCGAACTTCTGGTTCGTCTGGCCGAAGAGCGGCGCATGGCGCTGCTCTTCATCAGTCATGATCTTGCGGCCATAGCGCGGGCGACGCGCGATGTCATGGTTGTCTACGGCGGAGACATCATTGAACGCGGGCCGACGGCTTCGGTCCTCGCCGACCCGGCGCATCCCTATACGCGCGGCCTGATCGCCGCGCGGCCGCGCGCCGCCGCGTCCCCGCGCGGGCCGGGCGAGCGGCGCCCACGTCTGCCCACCATCGTCGGCGCGGTGCCGCCGCTCGCCGCGCTTCCCGCAGGGTGCAGGTTTTCCGGCCGATGTCCGGTGGAGCTTCCGGTCTGCGCGGGCCAGCGCCCCGAGGCGGTCGCCCGCACGGGCGGCGGCGGCGCTATTTGCCACCGGCTTGGCGCCGAAAGCCTCACCGCATGACCACGCCGCTTCTCTCGGTCGGGAACGTGACGCGGCGCTACCGCCTGGCCCGCACGTCGTTTCATGCGCCGCGACCGGTCCTGACCGCGGTCAGCGACGCCAGCTTTACGCTGGACCGGTCCAGAACGCTTGGCGTCGTCGGTGAAAGCGGCTCTGGAAAGTCCACTCTTGCGCGTATGGTGATGGCGTTCGAGCGGCCCGATGAAGGTCGGGTGCTGTTTGAAGGGCAAGACCTCGCACAGCTTGCGCCGTCCGCTTTGCGGCGGTTGCGTCAGCGCTTCCAGATGGTGTTTCAGGATCCCTACGGCTCGCTCGACCCGCGTCGGACGGTGGCCAATTCCATCGCCGAGCCGCTCAGGGCGATCGGCGCGGGGGACCACGCGGCGAAGGTCGCGCAAGCCCTGGATCAGGTCGGGCTTCGCGCCGGCGATGGTGAGAAATACCCCCACGAATTTTCCGGCGGCCAGCGCCAGCGCATCGCCATCGCCCGCGCCATCGTCACCCGCCCCGCGCTTCTGGTCGCGGATGAGGCCGTCTCCGCGCTCGACGTGTCGGTGCAGGCGCAAATCCTCAACCTCCTGATGGACTTGCAGGATGAACTCGGGCTCGCGATCCTCTTCATCAGCCATGACCTCGCGGTCGTCGGAAGCCTTTGTGACGATATCATCGTCATGAAAGACGGCCATATTGTCGAAGCCGGCCCGGCGTCGAAGGTGCTGTCTGCGCCCAGCCGCGCCTACACGAAAACCCTTTTGCAAGCGGCGGAGATCTGACGCGCAATGACCCGATTCGTGCATCTTACCGACCTTCACATAAGTCATGACGGCGCGAACGACTCCGCGCTCCATTCCGACACGAAAGCGACGCTCACGCGTGCGGTGGCGATGATAGACGCCATGGATCCCCAGCCGGATTTCATCGTCGTCAGCGGCGATCTCACCAATCATGGCGATGTGGAAAGTTACAGGATCGTCCAGTCGCTGCTGGCGCCGCTTCGGCCGCCCGTGCTCCTCGCCCTCGGCAACCATGACAGTCGGGCGGAGTTTCACAGCGTCTTCAGCGGCCATTCAGAGCCGGCGCCGCTTCGCCATGACGCAGCCCATGGCGACCTGCATGTGATCACGCTGGACAGCCTTCGACCCGGCCGTGTCGGCGGAGCGCTCGGCGATGATGATTTCGCCTTTCTGGACGAAGCGCTGGGCCGGCATTCGGCGCTGGCGAAGCTAATCGTCGTCCATCATCCGCCCCGGCTCGATCCGGCGGCCCTGCCGTGGGAATCGCTCGATCAGCCCAGCACCGACCGGTTGGCGGCGGCGTTGGAAGGGCGCCGGATCGCCGGGGTTCTCAGCGGCCATATCCATATCGACCGGGTCAGTTTCTGGCGCGGGGCGCCGGCGCTCACGTGCAACGGCGTCCATGCGACCGTGGATATTCTTTGCGAAACCGACATGCGCATCCTCGAAGGCGCGGGTTTCGGCCTTTGCGCATGGCGGCCCGGTGGTCTCAGCGTCTCGTTCGTCCCAGTCGCGCCCGTGCGGAAGCTTCTGGGCGAGATCGACGGGGCGCGGCTGCGGGCCTTCGCCTGAGAGCGCCTCGCATTGCTCCGTGGCGGCGTTTGCCGCTAGAGGTAGGCCGAATCGGAAAGGGCGAATACGGGCATGAACGATCCATTGCGAATCGGCGTCATAGGGCTTGGCACCGTCGGCGGCGGCGTGATGAAGCTGCTGGGCGCGCATGGTGCGCTGATTGCGGCCCGCGCCGGGCGGGCGCTGACAGTCACGGCGGTCTCCGCGCGCGACAGGGTCAAGGATCGCGGCCTCGACCTCGCGGACACTGCCTGGGAGGATGACCCCATCGCGCTCGTGCGGCGCGGCGATGTCGATATCGTCGTCGAAGCGATGGGCGGTGAAGACGGCCCCGCGAAGCGCGCCATTGAAGCGGCGTTCAGCCTCGGCAAATCGGTGGTCACTGCGAACAAGGCGCTCCTCGCGCATCACGGGCAGGCGCTGGCGGAGGCGGCGGAGGCCAACGGTGCGCAACTCAGGTTTGAGGCTGCGGTCGCCGGCGGCGTCCCTTGCGTAAAGGCGCTGGGCGAAGGTCTGGCGGGCAACCGCATCAGCCGCGTCATCGGCGTGCTGAACGGCACCTGCAACTACATCCTGACGCGGATGGAGGCGGAGGGCGCGCCCTATGCGGAGGTTCTGGCCGACGCGCAGCGCCTTGGCTACGCCGAAGCGGACCCGAGCTTCGATGTCGGCGGGACGGACGCCGCGCATAAGCTGGCGCTGCTGGCCGCCCTGGCCTTCGGAACCCGCGTCGATTTCGACGGGGTCAAGACCGAAGGCGTCGACCAGCTCGGCCTCGCTGACATCGCTCACGCGAAAGAACTCGGGTACCGCATCAAACTGCTCGGCGTCGCCCGGCAGGGCGAAGGGGGGCTGGAGCAGCGCATGCAGCCCTGTCTCGTGCCGGCGGGGAGCCCGATCGGCAAGCTCGAGGGCGTGACCAACATGGTCCTGCTCGAGGGCGACGCGGTGGGGCGCATCGTGCTGGAAGGGCCGGGCGCCGGCGCCGGCCCGACGGCCTCTGCGATCGCTGCCGATCTCATCGACATCGCGCGGGGCGCGCGGACGCCTGCATTTGGCGTCCCGGCGGGCATGCTGAAGGCGGCAGGGCGCGCCACTGGCGGCGCGTCGGCGGCGTATTACCTGCGCCTTGCGCTGCGCGATCAGCCGGGCGTTCTCGCCCGTGTCGCCGCCGCGCTTGGGGCGGAGGGGGTCTCCATCCACCGGATGCGCCAGACAGCGGACGAAGCCGAGGGCGGGGAGGCGACGGTGCTGATCGTCACCCATGAGACGCAGCGCCCGAAGCTGGACGCCGCGCTCGCGGTGATCGCGCAAAGCGCTGTTTCAACCGGCGCGCCGGTCGCGATCCGCATCGAGCAGCTTTAACTCATCCATCCGGACTTTGCGCAGAGCGCCGAAAGCTCTTAAGACAACGAAGAAACAGACAACAGAGGCGGGGCACATGAGCCAGGAAATCAAGACCGAATTCGCGGACCGGATGCTCTCTCTCGGACTCGCCCGGGTGTCCGAAGCCGCCGCCATCGCTTCGGCCAAGCTGGTCGGCATGGGCGATGAGAAGGCCGCCGATCAGGCCGCCGTCAACGCGATGCGCGAGCAGCTGAATTTGCTAAACATCCGCGGCGTGGTCGTGATCGGCGAGGGTGAGCGCGACGAGGCGCCGATGCTCTATATCGGCGAAGAAGTCGGCGCTGGCGACGGGCCGGAAGTGGATATCGCGCTCGACCCGCTCGAGGGCACCACCCTGACCGCCAAAGACATGCCGAACGCGCTCACCGTCATCGCGATGGGGCCGCGCGGCTCTCTCCTCCATGCGCCCGATGTTTACATGGACAAGCTGGCGATCGGCCCGGGTTACGCGCCGGGGCTTGTCTCTCTCGACATGTCGCCATCCGAGCGCGTTCGCGCGCTCGCCGCGGCGAAGGGCGTCTCCCCCGGCGCGATCAAGGTCTGCGTTCTGGAGCGCCCGCGCCATGACGAGATCGTGCGCGAACTGCGCGAAATCGGCGCGCAGATCCGCCTGATCACCGATGGCGATGTCGCCGGGGTGATCCACTGCGCCGAATCGGAACTGACCGGCATCGACATGTACATGGGCGCCGGCGGTGCGCCTGAGGGCGTGTTGGCGGCGGCGGCGCTCAAATGCATGGGCGGCCAGATTCAGGGCAGACTGCTCTTTCGCAATGACGATGAGCGGGCGCGGGCGGCAAAGGCCGGCATCACCGATTTCAACCGCATCTACACGCGCGACGACATGGTCACGGCCGATGTGATCTTCGCCGCCACCGGGGTGACGGACGGCTCGATCTTGCCGGGCCTCAAGCAGCGCGGCGGCTTTGTCGAGACCGAGACGATCCTGATGCGCTCGCGCACCGGCTCGGTCAGGAGGCTGCGGTACCGGACCCGGGATATCTGATGACGCGCCGGCTCCGCCTCGGCGCGGACGCCCCGCCGAAGCGGAGCCGCATCGCAGCGGCGCTTCTCTTCGGGTGGCTCGTGCTCTGGTCGTTCGGAATCGCCATCGTCGCGCGCGCGCTCCTCGCCGGGCCGCAAGAGGGCGCGGCGCCGATGACGATCTGGCTGGTCGTCGCCCTGATCGGATGGCTTCTGGGGGCGAGGCTGCTTTTGCGCGCCCTGCGTGGCCAGCCGATTCTTGGCGCGCGCAGGAACGGCGGCGCCCCGCAGCCCGCCCGTGGCGACCCGGCAGGCGAAGGCGACGGGATTGACTGAATCCGGCGCTCCCACCGACACTCCCCCCGACGCTTTCCTCGGCGTTGAGCGTTCAGTGCTCGGCCGCCGCTGGACCGGCCCCCCCGCTGCGGCGGAACGTATGGGCGCGGCGATCGCCCGCGCGCTTGACGCGCCGGAAATTGTCGGTCGCATTCTGGCGCTGAGAGGCGTGACCCCCGAATCCGCCGCCGATTACCTCGCGCCGACGCTCAGATCGCTGCTGCCGGACCCATCAACGCTGCGCGACATGGACAAGGCCGCCGCAAGACTGGTCGCGGCGGTGGGCGCAAAACAGAAGATTGCGATCTTCGGGGATTACGATGTCGACGGGGGCGCGTCAGCGGCGCTGCTGGTCGATTGGCTCCGCGCGCTCGGGGCAAGCGCCACGGTCTACATCCCGGATCGGATCGACGAAGGTTATGGGCCGAATGAGGCGGCGATGGCCGCGCTCGGCGCCGCGCACGATCTGATCGTCTGTGTCGATTGCGGAACGCTCAGCCACGGTCCGATCGCCGCCGCGATGGCGGCGGGGGCCGAGGTGCTGATCGCCGATCATCATCTCGCGGGGGAGACGTTGCCGGAATGCGTCGCCGTGGTGAACCCCAATCGCCATGACGATGTGAGCGGCATGGGCCATCTTTGCGCCGCAGGTGTCGTTTTCCTCCTGCTCGTGGCGGCGAACCGCATATTGCGGGCGGCGGGCGGGGCGCAGCCCGATCTGTTGGTGGCGCTGGATCTCGTCGCGCTCGCGACCGTCGCGGATGTCGCGCCCTTGATCGGCGTCAATCGCGCTTTCGTGCGGCAAGGCCTGAAAGTGATGG
This sequence comes from Paracoccaceae bacterium, assembly GCA_040904645.1. GTDB lineage: Bacteria > Pseudomonadota > Alphaproteobacteria > Rhodobacterales > Rhodobacteraceae > Pikeienuella. Next base: position 494 of record JBBDTD010000022.1, on the reverse strand, counting down.
CGGCGCGGGGGGGGCGGGGGCTGCGCGCGCTCGCCGATGTTGCAAAGCTGACATCCGCGCCTGCTGCGTTCCACCTTGGCTATCTGCTCGGGCCCAGGGTCAACGCGGGCGGGCGGATCGGGAAAGCCGATCTCGGCGCGCGGCTTCTCTTCACCACCTCGGCGGAAGAGGCCGAAGGGCTGGCGCATGAGCTGGACCGGCTCAACGCCGAACGCCGCGGGATCGAGGCCGACGTGCAGGAGGCGGCGATCCTTCAGGCCGAAGCGCGCGGCGGCGACGCGCCGCTGGTCTGGGCTGCGGGGCAGGGCTGGCATCCGGGCGTCGTCGGCATCGTGGCCGCGCGGCTCAAGGAGCGGTTCGGCCGGCCGGCGGTAGTCATCGGCGTCGATGATGGGATCGGCAAGGGCTCCGCCCGTTCGGTGGAGGGCGTCGATCTCGGCGCCGCCATCGCGGCGCTGACCCGCGAAGGCGTGCTGCTGAAAGGCGGCGGCCAT
>JBBDTD010000021.1:0-12667 GCA_040904645.1 Paracoccaceae bacterium | reverse complement strand
AGGCGGCGCCCACCGTTCGCGACGTCGCGGCCGAAGGCGGCCGGTTCCTCGTCATCGGCGTCGTTTCGGAAACCGCGGCGGAGCTGGACGCGGCGCGTAATCTGATCGGGGAGGCGAAGAAGAACGGCCTGAAAGTCATTCTGCTCGCCGAAGGTCTGTCGCCGGCCGCGATGCACGGGCTGATGCGCGCCGGCGCGGATGATTTCGCGCCGCTGCCCCTGCCGGCTTCCGCGCTGGCCGAATGCGTCGCCGGGCTTGAGGCGGGCGGCGGCGGCGGCGGCGGCGCATCGCGTAATGGTCTGGTCTTTCCGGTCTATGGCGCGGCCGGCGGCGTCGGCGCGACCACGTTCTGCGTCAACCTCGCCTGGGAGGTCGCGCTCGAAGTCGCGAAATCCGGCAAGCGCGTCGCGCTTCTCGATTTCAACTTCCAGTACGGCACCGTCGCCACCTATCTGGACCTGCCGCGCCGGGAAGCCATTTACGAGCTGCTCTCGGACCCATCCACCATGGATGAGGAAGGCTTCAGTCAGGCGCTGGCGGAATATTCCGGGCGCATGGCGGTGCTGACCGCGCCGATGGACGTGCTGCCGCTCGACATCATCGGGCCGGAGGATGTGACGACGATGCTCGCCCTCGCGCGGGCCAGCTATGATTTCATCTTCATCGACCTGCCGCAGACGCTCACCCACTGGTCGGATCTCGTCCTGACGGAATCGGAGGTGTTCTTCGCGATCATGGAGACCGACATGCGAAGCGCACAGAACATGCTGCGTTTCCTGCGGGCAGTGAAGGCGGAGGATCTGCCGATCGAGAAAATCTCCGTCGGGCTCAACCGCGCGCCGGGCATGACCGATCTCAGCGGCAAGAGCCGGGCGCGCCGGCTGGAGCAAAGCCTCGGGATCGATTTCGCGCTCCGCCTGCCTGAGGGCGGGAGGCATATCTCGGCGGCCTGCGATCAGGGCGCGCCGCTGGCCCGGGCGGCGAAAAACAACACGCTTCGCAAGGAAATCCGCCGCGTCGCGCGCGGGTTGGTGAAGACCGTAGCCGCGGCGCGCGCCGCGGCGGGAGATAAATGACATGTTCAAGCGTTACCGAAGCGCCGATCAGCCGGGCCGGCCTGCGGCGCTGCCCGCCGTCATCGCGGCCCCCGCCGCCGTCACGCCCCGCCGCGCCCCCGCCGCGCCGGGCGACGAACAGGCGGAAGCCCGCCGCCGCCGCCGCCTGCTCGACCTCAGGGTCACGATCCATCAGCGGCTTCTCGAAAGCCTCAACCTCTCCGCGATCGAGGACGCCCCCGAATCCGAACTACGCCAGGAGATAGCCGCGATCAGCCGCGAGACGCTGGCCGATATCGGCGTCGTCGTGAACGCGCAGGAGTTCGAGACGCTGATCGGCGCGCTGATCGACGAAGTCACCGGCCTCGGCCCGCTGGAGCCGCTTCTGAAGGACCCGACGGTCACTGACATTCTCGTCAACACGCACCAGCAATGTTTTGTCGAGCGCTTCGGCAAGCTTGAACTGACTGAAGTGCAGTTCAAGGATGAGCGGCACCTGATGCGGGTGATCGACAAGATCGTCTCCGCCGTCGGGCGCCGGGTGGACGAAAGCCAGCCCTGGGTCGACGCACGGCTGAAAGACGGCAGCCGGGTCAATGCGCTGGTGCCGCCCTGCGCGGTGGACGGCCCGCTGCTCTCGATCCGGAAATTTTCCGCCAAGCCTTACGGCGTCGACAAGCTGATGGAGTTCGGCGCGTTTTCCGAGGACATGGCGCTTTATCTCAAGGCCGTGGTCGGCACCCGGCTCAACGTGCTGGTCTCCGGCGGCACCGGATCGGGCAAGACGACCACCCTGAACGCTCTCTCCAGCTTCATCTCCGATCGTGAGCGGATCGTCACCATCGAGGACACCGCCGAACTTCAGCTCCAGCAGGTCCATGTCGGCCGGATGGAGAGCCGCCCGCCGAATATCGAAGGCAAGGGTGAGATCAGCCAGCGCGATCTCCTGCGCAACGCGCTCCGGATGCGGCCGGACCGCATCATCGTCGGCGAGGTTCGCGGCGGCGAGGTGCTCGACATGTTGCAGGCGATGAACACCGGCCATGACGGCTCGATGACCACGATCCACGCCAACAGCCCGCGCGACGCCATCGGTCGGATCGAGAACATGGTGGCGATGGCGGGCATGGGCATGCCGATGGCGGCGGTGCGCGCGCAGCTCGCCTCCGCCGTCGATGTGATCGTGCAGGTCTCACGGCTTTCCGACGGATCAAGGCGCATGATCTCGATTCAGGAGGTCACCGGCATGCAGGGCGACGTCGTCGCCATGCAGGAGATATTCCGCTTTGAACGCCGCTCGATCGACGAAGAGGGGCAGGTGGTGGGCGAGTTCGTCTCCACCGGCATCCGCTCCAGCTTCGTGGAGCGGTTCTCGCAATGGGGCGTTCATCTGCCTAACGATCTTTTCAGCCGCGAACGGCGCGCGGGCTGATCGGCGATGTTGGGCACCGTCGTCTACGCGATGATCTTTATCGGCGTTCTGATGATCGTCGAGGGCGTCTATCTGTTGATCTACGGCAGGGGCCATCGCCGCGAATCGAAGGTGAACCGCCGGCTGCGGATGCTGCAACGAGGCGCCGACCGCGAAGAGGTCCTGATCAAACTGCGCAAGGAACAGGAGCGCCATCAGAACGCCAAGGCGCTGCCGCTGCTGTCGATCATCTTTCAGAAGGCCGCGCAGGCCAATGTCACCATCGCGCCGGCCACGCTCGTGCTCATCATGCTGGCGATAGCGACGGCGGCCTTTGTCGTGTTTTCAGTCGCCACCTCGGCGGGGGTTCTGGTCCGCGTCGTCGTGGCGGCGGCGCTCGGCTACGCCACCATGCTGATATGGCTGCGCAACAAGGCGCGCCGCCGCCTCAGTCTTTTTGAGGAGCAGTTGCCCGAGGCGGTGGACCTGATCGTCCGCAGCCTCAGGATCGGGCATCCCTTCTCCTCGGCCCTCAACATCGTCGCGCAGGAGATGCAGGACCCGCTCGGCTCCGAATTCGGCGTCATCGCGGATGAGAGCACCTATGGCATGGCGGTGACCGAAAGCCTGGAGCGGCTGGCGAACCGGGTGGAGGTGCCCGACCTTCGTTTCCTTGCCGTCGTGGTGGCGATCCAATCGCAATCCGGCGGCAATCTGGCGGAAATCCTCGACGGGCTCAGCCAGGTGGTGCGGGCGCGCTTTCGGCTGTTCCGCAAGGTGGCGGCGATCACGGCGGAGGCGCGCTGGTCTGGATGGTTCCTTTCGGGCTTCCCCATCGTCGCGCTGCTTATGGTGCAGATAGTCCAGCCGGACTATTATGACCGGGTCGCGGATCATCCGCTTTTCACGCCCGGCGCCGTTCTCGTCGCGGTGCTTCTGGTGCTCAATGTCCTGTTCATGCGCTGGATGGTGAACATCAAGGTCTGAATGATGGAAACGCTCTTCACGCCGCTATGGGACTGGGCGACCGGCGCTCTCGGGCCGGCCGGCCCCTTCTATCTGATCGCGGCGCTTGGCGTCGTCCTCGCCCTGGTCGCGGCGCCGTTCGTTTTCCGCCGCTCCGCCGATCCGGTCTCGCGGCTGGAGCGGCTTGGCCGCCGGCACGAAACCGAAGAAACCGGGGGCGAGTCGCTCCGCCTCGACCGGGAGAAAGCCCGGTTCGAGGCGCTGGCCCCCTATCTCGAACCTTCGGACGAGGGGCAGCTTTCCGAGGTGCGGGCGCGGCTGCTCTGGGCCGGCTACCGCTCCCGCTCCGCAGTCAGGGTTTTCTATCTCGCGCGCGCCGGGCTGACGGTCGGGCTCGTCATACTCGCCCTGCTGGTGGTCGCGCTGACGCAGCATGAGCCGGACCCGATGCGCCTGGTGCTCTATACCGTGGCCGCCGGTTTCCTGGGCTATCGCGCGCCGCCCTGGTGGGTCGCACGGCGGCGCAAACAGCGCCAGCGCGACATGGCGGACGGCTTCCCCGACGCGCTCGATCTGATGCTGGTCTGTGTCGAGGCCGGCCAATCTCTCGATCAGGCGATCATCCGCGTCGCCAGCGAGGTGCGCGACGCCCATGGCGCGCTTTCCGAGGAATTGCAGATCGTCTCCGTGGAAATGCGCGCAGGCAAGGACCGGGCGCTGGTGCTTCGCGACTTCGCGGATCGCTCCGGCATCTCCGACATTTCCGCCTTCGTCACAGTTCTGCTTCAGTCCATCGCCTACGGCACCTCGGTTTCAGCCGCGCTCAGGGTCTATGCGGCCGAGATGCGCGAAAAGCGGCTGATGCGGGCTGAAGAAAAGGCCAACACGCTGCCGACCAAGCTGACGCTCGGCACCATGCTGTTCACCGTGCCGCCGTTGATGCTGATCCTGATCGGCCCCTCGCTGATCGAGATCCTGCGCTCGCTCTCCAACTTCAACAACAGATGAGGCGCCACGCGGTCCTTTTTCTATGCTGTGCGGTGTTTGCGGGGTGCCAGGGAATGGCGGCCGCGCCGCCCGCCCCACCACCTGGCGACCCGGTCGAGATCGGCAAACGCCTTCTGGCGGAAAATCAGCCCGAGCTCGCGCTATCCGCCTTCAACCGCGGGATCGCCAGCGCCAGCTCGGCTGAGGCGCGCGCTGTGGCGCTGACAGGCGCCGGTGTCGCGCTCCTCAAACTCGGCCGGGGCGGGGAGGCGCGGCGGCTGCTGGAGGCGGCGCTCACGCTCGATCCCGAGCTCGTCACCGCGCATAATGCGCTCGGCGTCGCGCATCACGACGCGCGGCGTCATGCGGCGGCGGCGGCATCGTTCCGGCGCGCGTCCGAACTCAGCGGCGGCGACGACCCCGCGATCAGGGCCAACCTCGGAATGGCGGAAGCGGCGCTCGCCGATGACGCCGCAAACGTTCCGAAGCTGGACGAATTCGACTATGATGTGATTCAATATGGCCACGGCGTCTATCGCCTCACGCCGCGGGCGGCCCGGCCCGCCAAGGAGAGCCGGCCATGACATTGCTTCGCTCCACTGCGCTTCTCGCCGCGCTCGCGCTTGGCGCCTGCGCCGGCCCGATGGATGAGCCGCCGCAGCTTTCGGGCGACGATCAGCCGATCAACGTGATCGACGCCAGCAGCCTGAACGAGTTGATGCTGACCGTCTCCGACCCGGACGACGCGGTCTCCTATTTCCAACGCGCCCTGAACGAAGACCCGGGCCGCGTAGACTATCAGCGCGGCTACGCCCTCGCCCTCGCCCGCGCGCGCCGTTATGGGGAAGCGGCGGAACAGTTCGAAGCGCTGGAGCAGGACGGCGCCGCGAACGATCGGATCCGCATCGAGCATGCGCACAGCCTTGCGCGGCTTGAACGCTGGCCGGAAGCCGACGCCCAGATGGCGCAGGTGTCCGCCGGCGCCGACAGCGCCCGGCGCTACCTGATTGACGCGATGCTGGCGGATCAGCGCAGCGACTGGACCGCCGCCGACATCGCTTATGAGCAGGCCCGGCGCCACAGCGCCAATCCGGCGCGCATCCTGAACAACTGGGGCGTCAGCAAGATGTCGCGGGGCGAAACTGAAGCCGCGGCGAAAACCTTCGAGGAGGCGCTCTCTTTCGACCCACGCCTTTTCAACGCCAAGAACAACCTCGCGGTGGCGCGCGCGTTGAAGGGCGAATATCGCCTGCCGCTGGTTTCAATGACGGAGGTGGAACGCGCAATCATGCTGCACAATATCGGCGTCATCGCGCTCCGTCGCGGCGACGTGCGTGAGGCGAAGGGGCTCTTCACCATGGCGATCGCCGCGCATCCGCAATATTATCCCGAAGCGGCCGAAAAGCTCGCCGCACTCGAAGCGTCAGTCCTGAACTGAACGCGATGGGCTTCGATGCGACGCTCGCCGGCTTCCTGATCGCCCTGCCCCCGGCGCTGGCGGTGGCGTTCTGGGATCTTAAATTCCTCAAGATCCCGAACTGGCTCACGGGCCTGGCGGCCACTCTCTTCATCGGTTTCGTTTTCCTGTCTCTGCCCTTCGACCGGGCGCTCTGGCGGCTCGCCGGGGCCGCGCTCGTACTCATCGTCGGATTTCTCTTCTTTCTTGGCGGCGCGATCGGCGGCGGCGACGCGAAAGCGGCAGCGGCCTTCGCACCGATGGTCGCGCCGGCGGACGCGGCCCCGATGCTGGTCCTTGTGGCGGCGGCGGCGTTGGTCGGGCTTGCGCTGCTCACACTCCTGCGCCGCACGTCGCTGGCGCAAGGCTCATGGGCGGTCTGGTCGGAGCGACGCCGCTTCCCTTATGGCGTCGCGCTCTCCACGGCGCTGGTCGTCTATCTTTCCCTCGTCGCGTTCGCGATCTAGCCGCCGGCCCGCAGGCGCGCCCGCGCGTGAACAGAGCGGTTTTCTCTGATGTTAAGCCGGAAAATGCATCTTCGCGCGTATCTGTTCGCAGGGGCTGAGATTTGAAGCTGAAACGCGCTATGCTGCGGCGCAGTGCGTAGCCAGGGGACGACTTGATGCGGTTTCTGACGCGGAGCCTGATCGGGCTCCTTCTTTTCACCGGCGCCATCGCCGCCGTCGCCCTCGGCGGCTGGCGCGTGGCGGAGGTGATGGAAGCCAAGACCGAGCGGGGCGACGACGGCGGCGCGGTGACGGAGCGCGTCTTCACCGTCGGCACCGCCCGTATCGCGCAGGGGGAAGAGCGCCCCACGATCAACGCCTATGGCGAAATCCGCAGCTGGCGGACACTGGAGCTGCGCGCCGACGCAGCCGGGCGGCTGGTCTTTCTTTCCGATAAGTTTCGCGACGGGGAAATCGTCGCCGCAGGCGATCTTCTGTTCCGGGTGGACCCTGAGGAATACGAAGCCGGCGTCGCCGACGCTGAAGCCGGGCTGAGGGAGGCCGAAGCCGACCTCGCCGAGGCCGAACAGGCGGTGGAGGTCGCCCGGCAGGAAGAGCGCGCCGCAGAAACGCAAAGAAGCCTTCGCGAAACCGGAGCAGACCGGAAACGCACGCTCCTCAAGCGCGGCGTCTCCACCACCGCCGAGGTCGAGGAAGCGGACATGATGCTCGCGGCCGCCGCGCAGGTGGTGGCCAGCCGCGCGCAGGCGCTGATCGCGGCGGAGATCCGCATCGACCGCATGGCGATCCGCCGCGACCGTGCGGCGATCGCGCTGGAGGACGCGCGGCGCGCACTGGCGGACACCACCTATCGCGCGCCGTTCGACGGGCTGGTTAGCGGGGTGACAGCCGTGCTTGGCGGGCTTCTCGCGCAGAATGAGCGGCTGGGGGAGCTGATCGACCCCCGCACGCTCGAAGCGGTATTCCGCGTCACCAACGCTCAGTTCGCGCGCCTACTCGGCCCAGACGGGCGGCTTTCGCGCGCGCCGGTGTCAGCGACCCTGGCGCTGGACGACATCCCCCTTACCGCCCCCGGCGTGATCGAGCGCGCGGGCTCGGTTATCGGCGAGGGGCAGACCGGGCGGCTCGTCTACGCCCGGCTGGAGCTTGGCGCCGCGGCGCTGCTCCGCCCCGGCGATTTCGTCTCCGTCACGGTCGAGGAGCCGGCGCTTTACGACGTGGCGCGCGTTCCCGCCTCCGCCGTGACCGAGGCGGGCGAGATGCTGCTGATCGACGGCGAGGATCGGCTCCGCCCGCTGATGGTCGAAATATTGCGCCGTCAGGGCGACGAGATGATCATCGCCGGCGCGCCCGAAGGCGCGCTCTATGTCTCGATGCGGGCGCCGCAGCTTGGCCCCGGCGTCAGGGTCCGCTCGCTCGGAGAGCCGGAGCCGGAAGCGGACGACGGCGAGACAAGCAACGATCTGGTGGAAATCGCGCCGGACCGCCAACGCCGCCTCATCACCTTCGTGGAGGCGGAGGAGCCGATGACCGCCGACGCCCGCGACCGGCTGCTCGCGACGCTGCGCTCGGGCAAGGCGCCCGAAGCGATGCTGAAACGGCTGGAGGCCCGGATGGGCCGCGCGGGATGAAGGCCGCGCGGCCATGAACGGCGCCGGGATCATCGGTTATTTCGTCCGCCATCGCACCGCGGCCAACCTCCTGATGATGCTGATGCTTGTGGGCGGGCTCGTGTCCGCCACCAAGCTGCGGAGCCAGTATCTGCCCGATTTCATCGTCGAGCGGGTCACGGTGACCGTGCCCTGGCCCGGAGCCGGGCCGGAGGATGTGGACCGCGCCATCATCTCCCTGCTCGACCCGCCGCTTCTGGCGCTGGAAGGCGTGGAGACTACGTCCTCCACCGCGCGCGAAGGGTTCGCAGCCGTCACGGTGGAATTCGAAGCCGGCCATGACATGAGCCGGGCGACCGAGGACGTGAAAACCGCGGTGGACGCGATCACCACCTTCCCCGATTCCGCCGAAGACCCGGTGGTCACCCGCGGCGCCTACCGCGACCGGGTGACCGACGTGGTGATCTACGGGCCGGTCGGCGCAGCCCAGCTCACCCGTTTCGCCAATGAATTGCAGACCGAGCTTTTCGGAGCCGGTATCACGCGCACCCGAATTTTCGGCGATGAGAACCCGGTCATTCGCGTCTTTGCGCCCGAAGCGATGCTGATCCGGCACGGGCTGACCCTGGCCGAGATCGCAGCGGCCATCACTGCGGAAACCGACAGCCGCCCGGCGGGCGACGTCTCCGACGGCGCGCTGCGAATCCGGACCGGTGAGGAAAGGCGCCACGCCGAAGAAATCGCGGACGTGCCGCTTCGCACCGGAATCGGCGGCGCCCGGCTTCTGGTCCGCGATGTAGCAAGGGTCGAGTTCGAAGGGGTCGAAGGCGGCGTCGCCTATTTCTGGGGCGACAACCCGGCGGTCACCCTGCGGGTGGACCGGTCGGAATTCGGCGATTCGATCAAGATGCAGGCCCAGGTGCAGCGCATCGCGGACCGGATGGCGGAAACGCTTCCGCAAGGGGTCGAGATCCGGCTGACCCAGGTCCGTGCGGAGGAGATCACCGACCGGCTGGCCATCCTGCTGGAAAACGGCGCTATCGGGCTGGCTCTGGTGGTGCTCTTCCTCTTCATCTTCCTTTCCGCGCGCACCGCCTTCTGGGTGGCGATGGGCATTCCGGTCTCCTTCGCCGCCGCCATCGGCTTCATGTGGGCGGCCGGCATCACGCTCAACATGGTTTCGCTTTTCGCGCTGATCATCTGTCTTGGCATCGTGGTCGACGACGCGATCGTGGTGGGCGAGCACGCCGACGATCTGTCGTCGAAAGGCTACGATCCGGCCCGCGCGGCGGAAGAGGGGGCGCGGCGCATGGCGGCCCCGGTGTTTTCCGCCACGATCACCACCATCATCGCTTTCGCGGGGATCACCTTCGTCACCGGCCGCTTCGGCACGATGATCCTCGACGTGCCGCTGACCGTGATGGCGGTTCTGGCCGCGAGTCTCGTGGAATGTTTCATCATTCTTCCCGCCCATATGCGCCATGCGCTGGCGGGCAAGGCGCGTTCGCCCTGGTACGACGCGCCGAGCCGGGTGTTCAATCGGGGCTTCTCATGGGCGCGGGCGCGGTGGTTCCGTCCCTTCATGCGGCTGGTGCTCAGGGCGCGGTACCTGGTCTGCGGCCTCGCGATCGCTGCGGTGCTCGGCTCCTCGACGCTGTTCCTGGACGGCACGGTGAAATGGCGCTTTTGGGCGGCGCCGGAGGTCAGCACCGTCGCCGCCAATATCGCCATGCTTCCAGGGGCGACCCGGGCCGACACCATGGCGCAGCTGAAGGAGATGCAGGACGCGCTGGAGCGGGTGAACCGCCGGTTCGACGATAAATACGGCGTCGCCGGGCTCGACTACGCCATCGCCCAGATCGGGTCGAACGCCGGCTGGCGAGCCATCGCCGGCGCCGACGTGAAAGAGCCGGACCTACTCGGCGGCGTCTCCGTCACGCTGATCGAGCCGGATCTGCGGCCCTTCGTGCAATGGTATTTCCTCACCGAATGGGAAAAGGAGATCCGCCATCTGCCTATGCTGGAGACGCTTTCGCTCCGCGTCGGCAGAAGTGGGCCGGGCGGGGACAGCATCGACGTCAAGCTGATCGGGCCCGACGCCGCCGTGCTGAAGGCCGCCGCCGAGGCGATGAAGCTTGAGTTGTCGCGCTTACCCGCCATCTCCGCGCTCGAAGACACGCTCGCCTATGACAAGGCCGAACTCGCGCTGACCCTGACCCCGAAAGGGGAGGCGCTGGGCCTCTCGACCGAAAGCGTGGGGCGCGACCTTCGCGACCGGCTCTCCGGCATCGAGGCGGCGGAATACCTGCTCGACGGGCGGACGGCGAAAGTGATGGTCGCCCTGCCGGATGAGGAACTGACGGCGGATTATCTCGATCGTGCGCTGGTGCGGGCGCCCGGCGGGGCGGTGGTCGCCCTCTCCGAGGTGGTCGAGACATCTTCCCGGTTCGGCTTCTCCGCCGTGCGGCGCGAGGACGGGCTGCCGACGATCCGCGTCACCGGCGACATCTCGGAGGAAGATCCGGGCGCCGCCGTGGCGGCGGAAACCGAGCTCCGCACCCGGATCATTCCCGATATCGTCAGCCGGTTCGACGTGAGGGCCGAGCTTTCCGGCCTTGCGGAGCAGGAACGCGATTTCCTCTCGGAGGCCACGGTCGGCTTCATCTTCTGCGTCATCGGCGTCTATCTGGTGCTGGCGTGGATCTTCGCCTCCTGGACCCGCCCGCTCGTCATCGTTCTGGCGATTCCGTTCGGGATCATCGGCACGATCCTGGGCCATTACTGGCACGGCATCCCGCTCACCATGTTCTCCATCGTCGGGATGATGGGCATGGCGGGCATCATCGTGAACGATTCGATCGTGCTGGTGACGACGGCGGATGAATACGCAAGCCGCCGCGCGATCATCCCCGCGCTGGTCGACGCCGCGTCAGACCGGCTGCGCGCCGTGCTCCTGACCACGCTCACCACCGTCGCCGGGCTGGCGCCGCTGCTCTATGAGAAGAGCGCGCAGGCGCAGTTTCTGAAACCGACGGTGGTGACGCTGGTTTTCGGTCTCTCCTTCGGCGTCGTGCTCGTGCTTCTGGTGACTCCGGCGATGGTGGCCATCCAGCATGACATCGCCGCCGCGTTGCGTTCATTACGCCGCATGGCGCGGCTGATGCGCCGGCGGCGGCGCGGGCTCGGCCGACGACCCGCCCCGGCCGAGTGACCTGAGGCGCGCCTAGCGCGCCAGAATATCCCGCAACTCGGTCATGTTGGCCCGCGCGCGCAGCATGTTCTGAGCCATGGCCGAAAGATGCGCCGGCGTGAACATCCCGTCTTCGCGCCCGTTGGAGACGATGAACGGCGCCAGCGCCGCCGCCTCCGCGATATGCGCCTCCATCCGGTCCCAGACATCGTCCAGATTGCGCTGGTCAATGACTTCGGCGAAATCCACGCGCACCCCCTGCATCAACCCGTGCAGGGCGAACATGCGGCCGCGGGCCTCATGGAAATAATTGTCGGCCCGGAAATCGAACCAGCCGCGGCTGTTGCCGGTCGCCTCGACGAAGCTGTGGGTGGCCACGTCATAGGAGCGGCTCTGGCTCCGTCTGGCGATCTGATCGACGGTGGAGCCGATATCCTTGGTGATCCGGTCCAGCATCTGAAAAAGATTGTCCGCGCGGGCGTCGAACAGCGCCTCGCAGGTTTCCAGACGCGCATTGTATTCGCCAAGCTGCCCGATGGCCTTGCGATAGGACGACGCGGCGCTTGAAGCCAGAAGCGGCACCCGGTCGTCGAACGGATTGAAAAGCCAGGTGCGCTCATCCAGCTGCAAAAGGCCGCGCGCGGCCTCAAGGTCGGGATCGGCGCCGGACGTGCCCCGCACCCGGCCAAGCGTATCGGTCAATTCAAGCGACATCCGCCTGACCGTGGCGATCACGCCGCTCTGAAAGCTCGCCTTGTTGTCGAAGAATGGCGTGCGGTCCCATGAGAGCAAGCCGAACAGGCCAATCTTGTATTGCGGCGTCGCGGGGGCCCAGTCGTTCTGGTTCACCAGAATGTCGATCAGCGCCTGCTCCATCCGCACAACCTGGCTCGGCGCGCAGCTTTTCGCCGCTCCCGCCCCGGCCTCGACGGAACCGTCATCCGCCTCCGCGATGGCCATCGGCTTCGACTGGTCGAGCACCATCTGCGGATAGTTCAGATCGTCGCCCCGGGTCCAACCGAAGCGCCAGATCATCGTGCCGAGATAGATCAGCATCAGCAGCATCACCACCGGACGTACGAAGTAATAGATGCGCCGGATCAGTCCCCGGCCCTCAAGATCGCCGCCGCGGCCTTTCCGGGTCAGCCTGTGAAAGCCGAAAAGACTGCGCAGCCGATCCCACGCTTCGACGAGCCAGTCGAACAGTCTAATCATGTCTCGCCTCGTGCCGTTTCCGCCTCATTGCATCGCAATATGGGCGGCTTGGCGCGGCGGCGCAACGCATCGCCCGCGCGCTCAGCTGTCTCCGCCGCAACCGTCGAGCACCAGCGCGCCGCCGTCCTGCCCCAAAAGGGTAAGTCTGAGCGCGGCGCGGTCGATCCACTGGCCGGGGTCGGCCCTCGCTTCACCGGAAGCGATAATCTCGCCGCCCTCGATCCTGCTTTCTAGCGGGCCGAGCCAGAGGCCCTTCTGACCTTCGGCCACGACCAGCGGCGCCTCCGTCGGCGCCGGCTCGAAGCTGAGC
>JBBDTD010000020.1:0-12708 GCA_040904645.1 Paracoccaceae bacterium | reverse complement strand
CTTCAGCCCGTTCCGACCATCGGCGACATAGGCGATGAGCGAGGCGTTGGTGGTGCCGATGACGATATCGGTGGCGTCATTCATGGCGCCGCCGAAATTCTCGCGCTTGTAGACGATCGGCGCTTCGGGGTTCTTCACATCGACGATCACCAGGCCTTCGGCGCCGGCCGCGACATAGGCGTAGGTGCGCGCCACATGGAGATTGCGCGCGTCCGCGATCGGAACGGAAGCGCCCTCGACCACAAAGGGCGTCTCGGGGTTGGTCACATCGACGACCTGAAGGCCCTGCGCGTTGGTGACGAAGAGATAGCGGAACTGATGGTCGAGATAGCGCGCGCCCTGCATCGGCACCTCGGCCACAAGGCGCGGGGTGGTCGGCGTGCCGATATTCACCACCACCACGGCTTTCGGCGTGGTGATGTAGATGTGCTCGCCCCTGACCAGCAGGAAGCTGGCGCCGTTCAGAACGCCGCCGGGGTTCCACGTCGCCGCGCGCTCGATGAAGTTGTTGCGCGGCTCGCCATCTTGGAAGGTCTGATTGTCGAAAACGATCAACCCTTCCTCGGCGTCGGTGACATAGGCGTATTTGTAGAGCGGGTGGAACGGCTGTTCGAGATTGGTCTTGAACATCAGGTCCGCGCCGTATTTCTCCTGCTTGAAGGGCGCGATCGGCTGCTCCGTCGGCAGGGCGACGCACGTGGCGTTCTTCGTGTCGATATGCGCGTCGTGGCCAAGCGGGCTGAACGGCGCGGAGAGGATGCGGTCGGAGACGCCCTTGTTGGCGATCGAAGCCACGTCATAGACCTGCACGCCGTCGCCCTGCGCCGCATAAAGATACTCGCCGCGCAACTGCAGGCAGCTGATCGTCCCCGGCGCCGACTGGGAGGAGACCATGTTGCGCTCATCCCAGGCCAGCTCCTTGCCCCGCGCCTGCATCATCTTCCAATCGTCGGGATAGGCGTATTTGTGCAGATAGGAGCCATAAACCGCCTGCGGCTCTTCCCATTCCGTGACCCGCACCGCCTGAAGCCCGCCTTCCTCGCCGACATAGGCGTGGTGACCGACGAAATCGATGAAGTTGGTGCCGTGGAGCAGAAGTTGCGCCATGATCGCGTTATTGTCGTTCGCTTCGGACAGGTGGCAATCGGTGCAGGTCTTGGTCTCCTCTTTCCGGGACGTATGCGGGAAATGCGGCGCGAAGGCCTGGCTCGAATATCCGGCGGCGGAAACGGGCGCCTGCTGGATATAGATCCGCTCGCGGTTGATGTTCGTCGATGAAAGCACCAGCGCCGAAGAAGACCGGATCGGCGCGATGATCCCGCCCTTCACCGGCCCGTGTTTGCCGAGCTGGAAGATCTGATCGCGCGCGACCTGGGGGTTGTAGGATGCCCAGTTGCGCGTCTCCCCGCCCTCGTAATGCTTGCGGTCGGTCTTCCAGTTCGCCTCGATCGGCAAATGGCAGCCGCCGCAGGACGTGGTCCAGGAGGTGTGGCAGGCGAAACAGGCCATTTCCTCTTCATCATGGGCGAGGTTGGATTTCGAGACGCCAGAGCCCCATTCCATCTTGGCGTCGCCGGGCCCGGAGAGCCTGGACATCAGCTTCGCGCGGGCGGCTTTGGAGTTATAGTGGCTGTCGCCCGGCGTCACCGTTTTCTTGACCAGCGAGACATCCCATTCGAGGCCGGGATTGACGATTGAGCGCTGGATCAGCCGGCCGCCGACCCATTCGAAACGCCGCTGGCCGTCAGGGTTGCGGAGCAGGCTCAGATCCTCGCCGCCCGGCGCCGCAGCCGGACCGGAGGTGCGCAGCGTCGGCAGCGCGCTCGCAGTGCCGTGGCAATCCTTGCAGCGGATCTGCACCGCCTGCGCGACCTCGCCGTGGATATAGCCGTTGCCGTGCCCGTCCTGACTGAAATGACAATCGACGCAGTTCATGCCCTTTTCCGCGTGGATCGAGTTCATGTGCACGGCTTTTTCGAATTTTTCCGGGTCGCTGTTCGCGACGATGGCGCCGGCCTTGTCGAGCAGGTCGCCCTCCCGATTGCGTTTGAAGATGGCGCGAAAGTTCCAGCCATGGCCGTGATAGTCGGCGAACTGGGTGTCTTTCGCGCGCGGGTTCACGTCGCGCCAGACTTCTTCCAGAAAGTCGAGATCGGCCCATTTGCCGGCCGCCGCCGCGGCTTCGGGGTTTCGGTCGAGGATTTCACGCATCCGCGCCCAGGGGCCGTATTTCTCGTCCCCGCCGTGGTCCTCATGGTGGATATAGGAGCGGGTCGCGACCTTCTCTTCCTTGCGGAATTTCTTGCCGAGGTCGCGGTCGCGCCGGTTCACCTGCTCAGTGGGCCACATCAGCGGCGCGTCGGATTCATAATCCCACATCGTGTAGCCGAGAAAGGTGTTCACGAAACTGTTGGGCTGATGCATGTGGCAGGACATGCACTGCGAAGTCGGGATGGCCGAGGAAAACGCGTGTTTCAGCGGGTGGCCCTTTTCGCCCTTCATCTCGGGGAAATGCTCGCCATTGATGGCGGGGTCGATGGTGATGGTCTGGCCGCTATTGCCGTATTTGGCGTATTGGCCAGAACTCTCCCACTCCCGGTCATTGGCGTAGACGACATGGCACGCGGCGCAGCCGGATGTTCGATAATCGCCCGGCTGGTCATTGGTGCCGAAAAACCAGGTTTGCGGGTCGTTCAGCCGGGTCTTGTGGATGTTGAGCACCGGGATGGCGATGCGGATGCCGGTAGCGTTGCCGCGGTTCGACTGGCGGATGTCCGGGCGGCCCGGCTCCTCCAGCCGCTGCAACTGGCCGAGCGCGTTTGGCAGACCGATTTCCGGAAACTGGGTGATGATGTTGCGTCCGCCGCGCTCGAAAACGCGGAAGACATCGGCGGAGGGAAGGACCTCCCATGCCGGCATTGGATAGAGCTTCGGCAGCGCGCCGCGGTCGATCATCTTCTGGCTGAGCTTGACCGGGCTGTCGAGAATCGCCGGCTCGCCGTCGCGGGTATAGGCCTCGCCCAGAACATAGCGTTTGAAGGGCAGGATGCCGTTGTTATAGGCCGCGCCGCCCCAGAGCATGGCGGAGGTCGCCATCAGGCTGCGCTCCGCCGCCTGGATCTGCCGCATATGGCAGGCGCCGCACGCTTCCCGCACCACGCGATAATCCGAAGGATTCACGAAGCGCAGGAATTCCGGGCTCTCCTTGTTGATCAGGGTGTAGCTTTGCTTGGGGTTGGCCGATGTCGGCCAGTGCCAGGACTGCGGATAAAGCGGCAGCACATGCGCGTCCTCAAGCGCGTCGACATAGTCGTGCGAGCCCGGCTCGGACGAGGCCTCGCGAAAGATTCCGGCGTCGCCGCCATGGCAATCGGTGCAGCCGATGGCGACCCCGCCGGAGATATGCATCGTCGGGCTGTCGGTCTTCTCATGGCAGGAAAGGCAGCCGGCGGATTTCACCGCCACGTCAGCCGGCAACTGCCCGGCCGGCGCCGGCGGGTAGACCGGATAATCCCGCTCCACCGGTTTCTCGCCGCTCGCCGCCAAGGCGCCGGTCGCGCCAAAGGCGCCGATCAGGCAGGCAAGGACGAAAGCGAGTGGGAACCGGGTCATGGCCGCCTCAATAGGTCAGGATGATGTTGGCGAGCACGGAATAGTACATGTCGCGCTCACCCTGCGCGGCGTAGAGATCGTTGAACCCCTGGCCGGGAAAAAGCGCGGCGCCAGAGAGCCGCATCACGAAGTTCTGGGTCTGGAACGGCCGCCAGATCGCCGCGACCGAAAGGTCGAGCCCGATTTCGTTGGCGATCGAACCCTGAAGTCGCAGCGCCTCCAGCGAGGAGGTGTCGTCGAACCACATGTAATTGGCGTTGCCGGAGAGCCGGAACGCGGGCGTGATATCGAAATCCGCGCCGGCGCCGACCAGAATGATGCCGGGGTTCACGAACTGGGACTGGCCATGCTCCTTCGAGTGGCGGAGCGACGGAAGAATGGCGTTGCGCGACGAAAGCCCGGTGCCGCCGCCGCCGATCAGCGGGATCTGCTGCCGGATCCAGTAGCTGGTGTCGCCGCCCGCGAATTGCGGGTTCTCGAAAATGGCGTCGAATCCGCCCTGCGTGTTGTCGTTCGGGTCGCTGTCGCCGGAGGCGTAGAGGCCGGAAAGTCGCCAACGCGCCCAGTCGAAATCCATCGAAACCTCCGCCGCCGCGAAAAAGGCGGAGATATTGGCGGATTCGTCGGTGAAGATGTTGTCGTCGCGCCCGAATGCGTAATAGCCCGATCCCGTCAGGTTCACGCGCCCGATCCGGCCGTCGACATTATAGCCGAGATAGACCACGTCATAATCGCGCCCGCGCTGAGAGCCGAAAGAGGTCGGCCGGGCGAGAAAGCCGTTATCGTCGAAAAACCGATCGCCGCCTTCGCGGTTGCGGTTGTAGATCGCCGTCGCCTGGCTGGTCAGGCCGAGCATCGGAAAATCCTGCCGGTAGAGATTGGCGATGAAAACGTCGTCCTCACGGGGGGATTGGAACGCGTCGTTCAGGCCGGAATTGGTGTCTTTTTCCAGCCTGCGGAACCACGCCAGATTGTACTGCCAGAGGTTGTTGTCCCAATTGCCGAAAAAGCGCACGCCAAGCTGGCTGTCCTGAAACAGAAAACCCCGGAAATCCGAAGAGAACGGCTGGATGCCGACGCGGACGGAGTAGAAATCATAGCGATCGGTGATGTTCGCGACGTGATAGTCAACGAAAAGCTCCTGAATTCCGTAGTGATAGTCGAGACGATCGCTTCCTGCGCCCGGATCGGCGCGCAGCACCCGGCGTTCCTGCACATCGGCGAAGTTGCCGTTGAGCACGCCGGTGTAGCGGAACTCGATATCCTGCGGCCGGAAGGCGGTGTCGCCGTTCACGAGGCTGAAACCGTGGATGAAGTTCTGGTTGAACAGATACTGGTCCGGCTGGCCGAAAATATCGTTGGTGCCGGGGCGCTGTGTGGTCTGGACCCCGGTCGGGGTGGGGAAGCTGCGCGGCTCGAACACGGTGTCCGAGATGGCGAGCAGGATCACGAAGCAATCGGTCTCCGATTCGCCGAGGAGCGGCTTCAGGAATGGAAAGCAATGGCCGTCATAGATCGGCTTGTCGCCCTTGAGCGTGTTGTGATCGTAAGGGTCCAGCGGATTGTCCTTCACCAGCCCCAGCGTGTCGACCAGCCGCCAGCGGTCCGGCACCGGCAGAAAATCGTCCGGCCCGGCCGCGCGGGGCGGGGGCAGGGGCACGGCGAGCGGATCAACATAGGGTTCCGGCTCAAGGACGAAAGGCCCGGCGCCCGGGCGGCGGCGTTCCGGGGGCGCGAGGCCGCGGCCGTCATCAGGCTCCCCGGTCAGCAAGACGCGGTCGTTCAGAATGAACCCGCCGGGGCGGATCGCCGGCCCGGGCTCGCCGGCGCCGGGCGCGGGCATGTTCGTCGTCTCGATCCCGCCCGCATCGGGTGTTCGGCGCCATTCGCTCTCCACCTGCGGCGTCTCGCCGGCGCCCGGCGCCGGCGTCTCCACCCGGCCGGTCAGACCGCCGGGACGAGATCGGCCGGTCGCGTCGATTTCATCCTCGACCGGGGCCACGGGTTGCGGAGCCGCGTCCGGGATCGATTCCCGCACATCGGGGCCGGTGTTGCGGCGCAGCACCTGGCTGAATCCGAAAACCTCCTGCTCGGCCAGCGGCGCGGCGGAAAGCGCGGGCGCTTCGGCCATGCTGACGCCAGCCACGCCTGTGAGGAGCGTGGCGACGGCGGTTGCCATCAATCTGGGGCGTCGCTCGGGCATCTTGCTACTCCCTGATGATCTCTCAGAGCACACGGCAGGGGTTCTGGATGGCGCTGTTGATGAAGGGGCGGAACGGACAACTGACATATCGGAGACGGCTGCCATTGCCCTGCGCCGGCACGACCGTGTCGGAGCGTATGTTTTCCGGCGCGTGGCCAAGCCCACCGCCCAGCGCGAGTCCGGCGCGGCGCAGGCCCAGCGAAGAGATCATGTCGTCCTGATCGATGCCGTCGCCAGAAACGCCGAGGCCGCCGATCAGCACCCCGTTGCGATAGATCGGCACCGACCCGGCGAAGATCTGCGCGCCGTTCGCCAGCACCGGGCGCGGGAACGCGAGCCCGTTGCGGGGCCGCAGGCCCGAACAGCCGACCTTCGTGTCCGGGCCGGCGCCGAGGATGAACAGGACATGGTCGAGGATGTTCTCGCCGATCAGGTCAAACTGCAGCCCGGTGGAGAAGGGCGACCAGTTCTGCGTCGGGTCGGGCGAATTGAACGGCCGGGAGAAAGGCCCGTTGGGGGAGGGGGTGCCTCCGCGCGTCTGCTGCACCCCGTCGGGGAAGAACGGGCGCGAAAGATTGCCGTTGCCGCGATCCGAAAAGGCGATCGAGCCGTCGAGCGCGTTTGGCCCGATAAATTGCCGCGCTGCGCGCACATAGCTTGAGAGCGGCGGGATCGCCACGCCCAGCTTGTTGACGCCCGGCACCGCGTTCAATTCCCGCGCCGCCGAGGCCGAGGAGAAGAACATCGCCGTGCGGGCCTTCTGGAGCGAAACGTCGGTGCCGAAAATCGGGCCGTCAGGGGTGCGGGCGACGCCCAGAACTTCTCCATTCGTGTCGACGACGGAGATGGTGACCTGAATCCGGCTGTTGAGCGGCTGGCGGATCTGCGCCCGCCCCGCCAGCGCGACGCCGAGCGCTTCGTCGATCATCTGCACCACTTCGCGCCGTTTCAGCGCTATGGCGCGGTCGCCGCCCGGCGCGTCGCCGGCGGCCTTGGGCGAGAAGCGCGGCGCGCCGGCGCCGTTGACCAGCACGAAGGCGTTCGGATTCTGGAACGGCCCGCCCCCGGGCAGGCTGGTCGCCGGCACATAGCCGGAGGCCGGCGCGCCGTAAGCCGTGCCGGGCAGTACATCCGCCGCGGCGCCGGTCGGCGTATTGTAATACCCGGTGATGGCGACGAGCGAGCCTTGCGCGCCGAGAATGGCGGCGAAACCGGGCGCGGCGGCGGGGTTGGTCCGCAGCCGGTCGGTGTCATCGACCGTATCGGTATAGCGCAGCGTGTTGCCCTCCACGGTGATGCGGGAGGCGAGAATCTGTGACGGCGGCTCGAACCCGGCGGTCCCCGCGAGCGCGATCAACTCGTCCTGCATGTCCGTGTCGGAGTCTATGTTGGTGATGCGGAGGTCAAACCCGTAAACCCCGTCCGCGATCACGCCGACGCCGCCAACCACGACGCCGTTCTTGTAAAGCGGCAGCCCCCCCGGATCGGCCGCAAGGCCGAGCGGCGAGCGGCGCGGCCCGACCGTCGAGCCGACGACCGTGCCCGCGCCATTGTCGCTCTGGAACCGCGTCGAAAGATCGGAGCAGGGCAACTGGCTGAACTGCACGCCGAAAAGCGGCCCGCCGGGTTGGAACGTCTCTTCGGGGTTGAAATTCTCCTGGACGATCTGGCCCGCCGTGCGGGTTGAGAAGGCGTTGCCGCCGGAGGAAAGATAGGCACCGGTCACCGCCTTGGCTATCGCGCCGACCGCCGCCGCGCCGCCGATGGAGAGCCCGTCCAGCCCGGAGCCGGCCGCGCCCACCAGCTCCGTTCCCGAAAGCGGGCCCTGGCTGATGGTCCGCGCGGTCTCGCCGATCACCGCAAGGGCGGCCGGAGCGCCATTCATCTGGAACACGGCGAGGACATTGCCGACACGGTCCACGACCGCGATGGCGGCGGGCGCGCCCTGCGCGTTCGCTTCGTTCACCGCCTGTGCGATCACGCGTTGGACGTCGGCGCGGGTCAGCGATTCCAGCTGGGGAAAGGGAACAAGACCGGTGAATTTAGTGCCGGGCGCGGCGGTCGCGCCATCGTCGCTGCCGGTTTCGGAGCCACCGCAGCTGGTGAGGAGCGCGGTCGCGAGCGCGGCGGCGAACCCGATGCGGGCGTAACGGGGAAGTGAGAAAATCATTCTGCGCGCTCCGCTGCGTCGAACCAGCCATATTTGAGCCCGCCGGGGGTCCGGTAGGCGAGGGTGATGGTCATCGCGTTGACCCCGGCCGGTGGCGCGGTGAAGATCTTGTAGACCAGATCGTCGCCCTCGCGCCGCGCCGCGCTGGGCAGGAGCGCGGCCTCGTCGCCGTCCCATTCGGTCCAGAACCCATCGCGATCGCGCATCCAGAGCTGGTTGGTGGAGGCGGGCCGCATGAGGGCGTGCACGGCAAGCACCTCGTCGCCGCCCGCGTCGATACGCGCCTCCAGCGCGCCGCCGGGCGCGAACGCGACAGGAGCGAGCGCCGCGCCAGCGTCGCTCAGCCGCTCAGCCGCGCCCGTGCCGGCGGGAACAAGGGCCAGGAAAGCCAGAAGCGCTGGTGAGTGAAACCGCATCGGAGTCTCCTATTGTGCGCATCGCGCGCGCTTCAGTTCGTCCTCGACCACCCTGTTGCGCCGTTTATTGCGCCGCCCGCACCACAGTCGAACGTTGGGTCTCGTTTCGCCTCTCGACCATCATCGCGCCATGCGCAGGCGACATCGGCGTATCGCCATCGGTGTGGAATTCATGGCAGGCGAGGCATTCCGACGAAGCGGACGCGCCCGCGCTTTCCCCCTTGTGGCAATCGCGGCAGCCCTCGATGGGCGGCATCAGCACGTCGGTGCTGAATTTGGAAGTCGGCGCCGCGTGGCAGGAGACGCAGTCCATTGCGAAATGCGGCGAGTGGTTGAAGGTGGATTTCGGCATCCAGTGCCGCTGCAAAAGCGCGCCCTGCACGGTCCATGTCGTGCGGCCGAGCTCGTCCGGCTCCGCCGAGGCCTCCGCGACATGGCAGTCGCCGCAAAGCCGCACCTCCATGATCGCCTTCAGCTCCAGCTCCGCCTGGGCGCTTGCCCATGCGAGCCCCTCCGTGCGGCCGGCGAGGCCGAGCGGCGTGCCCGGCCGGCGGCGCGCGCTTTCGGGCGCGCCCGGCACTTCGAGCCCGCCCTCCAGCACGCGCGCCGAATAGTAGTCATGCACGATCTCGCTGACTTCGACCGCTTTCGCGTGCGGCAACTCGCGCAGCACGTCCAGATTCTGGGGCTGGAACACCAGCTCATGACAATAGCCGCAATCGCGCTCCATCTCGATCGGGCGCATCAGCTCGCCATCCGCCTGAGGCTGGTGGCAGCTTTCGCAGTTCATCTGCCAGGTCTTGTCGGAGGCGCGGCCAAGCCCGCGCACGCCGTCCTTGTTCAGATGAACGTCGTGGGGAAACTTCAGCCCCGATTTCTCGGAAAGCGGATATTGCGGGTCGAGCGGCGCACGCGCCACCGTTGGAACCAGCGCGCCGGCCTCGCTCGTCGCGACGCCGGTGACCAGCGTCGGGCGGAACTGCGGATGCTGCACCGCAAAGTCGGAGACGTCGAGCAGCTTGGTTCCGGCCGCCACGGTTTTGAGGTCGACATGGCAATCGGTGCAGACGGAGGACGCCCGCTCGATCGGGCTCTCGCCGCCGACATGCTCCTTGTGGCAAGCGGCGCAGCGCGACAGTGACGGGTCGCCTGCGGCGTCGGCATGCGCGGAGACGTCGAAATGCTCCGCCGTCTCGGCATGGCAGGCGAGGCAGGCGTTATCGGTCGTCATCTCGAAGGGGCGAATGTGGCAGGCGGAGCAATTCTCAGCCAGGCCAGCGTGAACCCTGCTCATCGGACCGGAGAGCCAGGAACTCTCCATCGGCGTGAAAACCGGCGGCGGCGGCGGCGGCGTTCCTTCGGCGAGGCTGGTCGTCAGCGCGACAAGCGTCTCCACCGATCCGACGCGTTCAGCCGCCGGTTGCGGCGGGACCATGGCGGTGACGACCGTGTCGGCGGGGTCGGGCGCCTGGCGCAGCAAGATGGTGCTGAGCGGCCATGCGACGAAAATCGCCAGAATCGCGATCACCGCGATCCACGAAAGTCGCCGGCGCGAGGGCAGCGTCTCGGAGATTCGTTGCGGTGCGGCGTGGCCCTTGGCCGGCGCCTCGAGCCGCTGAAGCGTGATGGCCTGGTCGGAATGCTCCGTCGCCGCTTCGCAGCTGATCTCATACAGGCCGATCCGGCAAGAGCCGCCGGGCGTCAGCGTCACCGCTTTGACCAGTTTGCCGCCGGATTCGATCAGCGCGCCGCCGACCCCTTCGAGCCGGAGCCCGCCTTCCACCGGTTTCAGCGTCGCATGGTGATAGGCGACGGCGACATCGGGCAGGTTGACGTCCATGTCCGCGCCGCGCCCGACGCGGAAACTGTCCGCCGTCAGCAGCGTTTCGCGGCGCGAGACGTCATCCCCGTCGGGGCGGCGCTTCAGTGTGATGAGTGAAAGTCGCATCAGCCGGGCCTCACCAATAGAAGAAGACGATGAGGACATGGGCGGCGAGCGTCGCGACAAGCGCCAGCGTGAGCGGGACATGCAGCCAGAGCCATATGTCCATCATCGCCTTGTAGGACAGGTCCCGGCGCAGACGCGCGGCGATTTCGGCCTTCCGGCTGAGTGCGGCGACCATTTCGGTCGCGCTGGTCTGCTGCTGGGTGTCGGTCAATTCGTCGGCGCGGGCGCGGGCCATCTCGCGCGCCGCCGCGGCGCCGCAGCGCGCGCTCGATCCGCTGAGGAGGGTGACCATGCCGCCGCCGATCTTCGTCTTCTCCAGGCTGAGCCGCGCCGCTTCAGCGAAATTATCCGGCAGCCGCTGGGTCAGCCGGGCGATGCGAACGTCGAGCTCCGCCATCTCCCCCCTGAGACCGGCGGCCGATTGGCCTGACATGTTGATCGACATGATGCGCGGGTAGCGAAGATAGGCGAAAACGCCGAAACCGCCCGAAAGGATCACCGCCATCATCAACGCATAGGCCAGCGTGTGGACGTTCCAGTCGAACTCGAACCCGGTATGGAGCGTCGCGATGATGATGAGCGACAGCCCGAGATAGACATGCGCCGAGGTCCAGCCCCGGATCGTGCCGGAGCCAGCGGAAAATCCGCGCTTCTTGACGCCGAGCCAGGCCAGCCAGAAAATCAGCAAGAGCCCAAGCCCGCCCAGCCCATAGCCGACCCAGGTGCCGCCGTTCCGTCCGCCGACCGGCGCATAGGCCGAATAGGCGATGATCACGATCAGGCAGAGCCAGCCGCTGCGCTTGAACCAGCGGAACCGCTCATGCGCGAGAAAAGAGATATGGGCGGACATCACGCGCCCTCCCGGATCCGCTGGAACAGCTCTTCAGGCCCCATCCGGATCACCGCGCCGGTCGGGCAGGCCTTGACACAGCTCGGCCCGCCGTCGACATCGCGGCAGAGGTCGCACTTTCGCGACATCTCTTTGTTTTCCTTTGATTTTTTTGGTTTCGCAGCCTCGCCGGGCCCGTATTTTCCGCCGAAGAGCAGCCAGGAGAAAAGCCCGCCTTTCGGTTTGGGTAGCGCGCTCATGGTGATGGCGTCATAGGGGCAGTTGCGGGCGCAATTGCCGCAGCCGATGCAGGTGTCGTTCACATAGACCGCGCCGTCCGGGTCGCGTTGCAGCGCGTTCGGCGGGCAGTCGGCCATGCAATGCGGTTGCTCGCAATGGCGGCAGCTGATCGGCACATGGATATTGGCGTAGGTCGGCCCCCCCGCCCGGTCGAGCCGGGAGACGCCGTCATGGGTCTCCGCGCAGGCCTTCTCGCAATAGTCGCAGCGCACGCACAGGCTTTCGTCGATGACGATGGCGTTGGTCGCCTCGCCGAGGCCGACGGAGGTCAGGAACTCGATCTTGCGGCTGAGTTCGTCGTCGGAGATCTTCTGGTTGTCTTCCTCACGCTCGCGGGCCACGCGATCGACGATGGCGCGCAGCTTCGGCTTGCCGTCGAGGAGCGACCGGAAGAGCGCGCCATCAAGTTCCACAGCTTCCACGGGCACGGTGGCCCTGACGGTGGCTGAACGGGTCTGGTGGAAAAGCAGGGCCATCTCTCCGACGAAACGCCCGGCCGGAACATAGGCCAGCACCACGTCGGAATCGCCGATCTTCTTGGAGACGGTCGCGGAGCCGGCGCGGATGATATAAAGCGCATCGCCTTCGTCGCCCTCCCTGATCAGCGCCTCGCCGCGCGCATAGCGCTTCGGCTGCGCGGCGGCGATCAGCTCGGAAAGATCCTCGTGCGTCAGCTCCGGGCTGAGGAAGGTCTGGAGCTGGCGCAGGATCGCCGTCTCATCCATCACCTGCTTGGCGATCGGGGAGGAGGCGATCAGCTTCAACGCCGCGGTGCGCGGAATTTCGATGCAGACTGCGCCTTCCCCGGCCCGGTCGGCCTGAACGGTGGCGGTGCGCCGGCGGCCCATGATCAGGCCCATTTCGCCGAAGAACGCGCCTTTGCCGAGGTGGAAGACCTTCTCTTCCGTCACCGGAATTTCGACGCCGCCCTCATGGATGACGAAGAGGCTGTCGCCGGCTTCGTCCTTTTTCATGAAGGCCTCGCCCGGCTTCTTGAAGTGAATATCCGCGTCGAGCAGGAACTCCGATAGCTGCAGGAGCGTCAGGCCCTGGAAAAGCGGCGCTGAATCCTTGATCTGCTCAAGCATCGCCTGAACGGCGGTGAAGCCGGGAATCACCTGAAATTTCTTCGCCAGTTCCTGGCGAATGATGCTTTCCACCGGATCGCCGATGATCGTGTGGATCACCTCGTAGCCCTGATTCATGCAGTGCTTGATCAGCGGATAGCCC
>JBBDTD010000019.1:0-12724 GCA_040904645.1 Paracoccaceae bacterium | reverse complement strand
GACATCTCTATCCGGTAGCCGGGCTGCTCCCAGATATTCACCGTGCCGACCTCGAGCCCGTGAATGAAGGCGTTGATGCGGTTGATATTATTGGTGCAAACCCCGGATGAGAGACCGAAAGGCGTCGAATTCGATATCTCGATCACCTTCGCGTCGTCATCGGGCACACGGACGATGGGGATGATCGGGCCGAAGGTTTCCTCGAACACCAGTTCGCTGTCATGCGGCACGCGGTCGACGACGATCGGCGGCAGAAGCGCGCCCACGCGTTTCGGATGATAGAGTATCTCCGCGCCCCGTTTCGCTGCGTCCAGCACGCGGTTTTCGAACACCTCCGCCACCCTGGCGCTGATCACGCAACCGAGCTGGGTTTCGGGGGCCATCGGGTCGCCGAAGCGGATCGCTTTCGCCTTCTCGACGATCAGCGGCACAAGCCGGTCCGCGACGCTTTCCTGCACCAGAATGCGCTTGATCGCCGTGCAGCGCTGGCCGGAATTGCCGGTGGCGCCGGCGACGGCGATGGTCGCCGCGCGCTCTAGCTCCTCATCGTTCAGATCGTTGAGGATGATCAGCGGGTCGTTCCCGCCCAGTTCCAGCGCCGTTCGTTTGTAACCGGCTTTCGACGCGATCATCTTGCCGACCGGCACGCCGCCGGTGAAGGTGACGATGTCGATATTCTCATTGGTGATCATCTCGTCGCCGATATCCTTCGGCCAGCCGGTGACGATCTGGAACATTTCGGGCGGCAGACCCGCCTCATAGAGAATATCGGCGAGGGTGATCGCCGTCAGCGGCGTCAATTCGGTCGGTTTGCAGACGACACAATTATTCGTGGCGATGGCCGGCGCGATCTTGTGCGCCACCATGTTCAGCGGATGGTTGAAGGGCGTGATCGCGGAAATCGCGCGCACCGGCTCACGCATCGTGTAGATGCGTCGCGCCTTGCCCTGCGGGGTGAGGTCGCAGGAGAATATCTGCCCATCGTCCAGAATCGCCAGTTGCCCGGCCAGCGTGAACACATCGTAAGAGCGGCCGGTTTCATAAAGAGCGTGCTGCTTGGAGATGCCGAGCTCGAGCGTCAACCAATGCGCGATATCCTCCCGCCGTTCGCGGATCAGCTCAGCCGCGCGAAAGAGGATCTGCTGGCGTTCATAGCGCGTCAGCCGCGGCCGGTAGTTCGCAGCGATCTTGAAGGCGCGGCGGGCGTGTTCGGCCCCGCCGGCGGGCACGGTGCCGATCACCTGGCCGGTATAAGGATAGCGGACCCCCACCACTTCATCAGTGGTGACTTTTTCTCCGCCGATCCGCATCGCTTCGTGTCGGATGGTATGGTTGATCGCGCTCATACCGGCCTCTCAAGCGGTTTTCAGCGCCGCGGCGCGCGCGGCGTAGAACAAGGCGTCGTAATTCCTGAGCGCGGGCGCGCCCGGCAGGTCGGGCATGATGCGGTTCACGATGAACGGCACCTCCTGCTCCGTCAGCCCGCCATGGGAGCGCAGCGGCTCGTCCAGCGCGGCGAGGTCATGGCGGTGGGCGCTGGTGCCGAGGGTCATGTTCTCCCCCGAAATCACGACAAGATCGCCGATCCGGTCTTCGGGAAGCTCAAACTCCGCGCATGCCGTGGCGCGGTCGCCCGCCCAGATGATGTCTTTCAGGCCTTTCAGCCGGGTCACGATCCCGGCGATATCCGCGCCCTCGGGCATATAGGCGGTCGCGAAGGAGCCGAGCGCGCCGTGATGCACTACATAGGGGTCGGTGATCGGCAGGATCACGCGGGCGGCGCCGGCGCCGAGCCAGCCGTCGAAGAGATCCTGAAGATAGATCACCGCCGGGTCGCCGTTCGCGAGGTGCTTCGGCTTCATGCCATGATCGGCGGTGACGACGATAGCGGCGCCGCATGCGTCCAGCTCCGCCAGATATTTGTCGAACATTTCGTAGAAGGCGTTGGCGATCGGGTGGCCCGGCGCATATTTGTGCTGAATGTAATCTGTCGTCGTCAGGTACATCACGTCAGGTTGAAACTCCTTCAGGAGCTTCACGCCAGCGGCGAAGACGAACTCCGAAAGCTCGGCCGAATAGACCTCCGGCACAGGCAGGCCGAGCCAGCCCGCCGCGTTGTCGATACCGTGCTCGGCGCGCGTGGTCGTCGCGGATTTTTCGGACGAGAAACAGATCGCCCGCCCGCCGGCGCAGTCGAGGTCCTTGCCGAGCAAGGCGCGCAACTTGTCCTTGGCGGTCACGATGGCGACCTTCGCGCCGGCGTCGTGAAAGCCCTTGAAGATTGTCGGGACGCGCAGGAATTTCGGATCGTTCATCATCACTTCCTCGCCGGTCTCCGGCTGGAAGAGGAAATTCCCGCAGATGCCGTGCACGCTGGGCGGCCGGCCTGTCGCGATCGACATGTTGTTCGGGTTGGTGAAGGACGGGATGACGCTGTGCGCGCGCCCCTCGGTTCCCTCCGCGCGGATGCGCTTCAGCGCCGGCATCAGGCCGGCCTCGATCGCCTTGTCGAGATAGGCTGGCTCGCAGCCGTCGAGGCAGATGGCGATGGCGGTGGTCAGGGGCGTCGGATAGGCGCGATCGTTGATGACCACGTTGACGGGCGCGAGATCGTTCATGTCAGTGTCTTTCTTGTCATGCTGCGAGTTTGGCGCGTTCTTCGAGCGCGGCCGAAGGCGGGTCGGCGCGACCCACACCCAACTCGGCGAGGCATTCGCCCGCGGCTTTGACGACGCGCCGCATCACGTTTTCGTCGAGCTGCCCGATGCAGCCGATGCGGAAGCTTTCGACCACGGTCAGCTTGCCGGGATAGATGATGAAGCCGCGCGCCTTCATCAGCTCATAAAACCGGGTGAATTCAAACGCGGCCGCGGCGGGGCAGAAAAACGTGACGATGATCGGGGAAAGCCACCGATCCTTCAGCAGCGTCTCGAAGCCGAGATCCCGCATCCCCGCGACCAGAACGTCACGGTTGCGCGCATAACGCGCGCCGCGTCCGGCGACCCCGCCTTCCGCGCCGTGCTGGCGCAGGGCCTCCAGAAACGCGGCCACGACATGCGTCGGGGGCGTGAAGCGCCATTGGCCGGTCTGGTCCATGTGCCGCCACTGATCGTGAACATCGAGGCTGAGCGAGTGGCTGACGCCTTTCGCGGCCGCAAGTTCGGTCTTGCGGGCGATGATGAAGCCGAAACCCGGTACGCCCTCGATGCATTTGTTGGCGGAGGAAACCAGCGCCTCATAGCGGACCTCGTCCGCATCAAGCGGCACGGCGCCGAAAGCGCTCATCGAATCGATCAGGAGCTTTCGTCCGGCGGCGTATGTCGCCTCGGAGATTTCCGTCACCGGGTTGAGAATTCCCGAGGATGTCTCGCAATGGACGGCGATCACATGGGTGATCGCGGGGTCCGCCGCCAGCGCCGCCGCAACTTCCTCGCCGCGGGGGGGCATGTAATCGCCCTTGTCGATCACAGCATGGGCGCGGCCGAGATATTCCAGCGTCTTCACGATCCGGCCACCGTAAGCGCCGTTGACCAGCGCCAGAGCCTTGCCATCGCGGGGCAGGAGCGAGCCGAGCATGGCTTCAACCGCGAAGGTGCCGCTGCCCTGCATCGGTATGCAGTCGAACTCATCGGCGCGCGCGCCGATCATGGCCAGAAGCCGGGCGCGCATCTCCGCCGTCATGGCGCGGAAATCACCATCCCAGGAGCCCCAGTCGCGCAGCATCTGCTCCTTCACCTGATATGAGGTGGTGAGTGGGCCGGGCGTCAGGAGATAAGGCTCACCGAGGCGTGGCGGCGCGATCTTGGCGGTTTCCGTCTTGTCGCTGGCGGTCATGCGGGGCTTTCTCCGGTTGCGCGGCGATCAGTGGCGCGGAAAATGTATCGGCGGACGCGCCATCACTGAAATCGTTGTTGCGTATCAGAATATCCGTCCAGCTTATAGTTAAGGCTCTTGCCTGTGGATGCGGCTTTCCAGCAGAAGGCCGCTCTGGCGCAGGACCGGATACCCGAAGAGCGCGAAGCGGGAATTGATCTCCTTCAGGCTTCGCACCGTCTCCAGGTGGACATCGCTGGTGGCGATGCTTTCGGGCGCCCGGTTGGCGAGCCGCTCGACATGGCGATCGAAGCTGAGCCGCTCAAGCGCCCGCATATGCTCCTTCTCCTCGACCAGTTCGCGCGCCGATTCCACATCGTCCGAGACGAGCACGTTAAGCGCGAGTTGCGCATTGCGCATGACGCGGCCGTGAAGGGCATTCAGCTCCGCCCAGCCTTCTTTCGAGAAATGGGAGGCGACGCGGTGTTTCTCCTTGATCGAGCGCAGCAGATCCTTGGAGACGATATCGCCGACCCGCTCCAGCGCCACGGCGAAATCGACATAGTCCATCAGCCGGATCGCATCCTCCGGCTTGAGCTGGCGCTGGCTCAACTCAGCCAGATAAAGCTTCACCTCGGTCTGCATCGCGTTGATCTCCACATCCATCTCGCGGATGCGCTCGATCTCTCCCGGCGGGACCTTCTCGAAAAGGTCCATCACCGGCGCAAGCATCCGGTCGACGATGCCGGCCATGCGCAGAAGCTCCCGCGTGACGCTGGCGAGGGCGAGGCGTGGCTCGTTCAGCGCGTTGCGATCAAGCGCGCTGGGGCCGGCGGCGAAGCGATCTTCGGGCGGCGCCGCCGGGAAAAACCGGCGCGTGAGGTTCGATATCAGAATGACGAAGGGAAGCGCGACGATGACGAGCGCGACATTGAAGGCCAGATGCAGGTTGACCACCTGCGCTGGCGCGCTCGTCCCGAACCGCTCCAGCGGCAACAAGTCGAAATGCAGCGCCGCGAGGGCCGCCGCCGCGCCGCCGGCCCGGAAGATCAGGTTGCCCGTCGTGATCCGCCGCGCCTTCGCATGTCCGGCGCGCGTGAGCCAGATCGCGACCAGCGCCCCGCCGATATTCGCCCCGAGGACAAGCGGCGCGCCAGCCGCGATGGTCAACACCCCCTCCGCCGCGAAGGCCGCAAAGAGCAGGATCGCGGCGACGCTGGAGTGGAAAACGAATGCGATCAGCATTCCACCGAGGCAAGCGGTGATCACGTCCTGGCCGAGATAGGCGACGATGTCCGGCATGTAGCGGAAATCGCGCAAGGGCGTCGTCGCTGCGCCAATCATGTTCAGCGAGATCAGGATGAAGGCGACGCCAAAGAGTATCCGGCCCGCCTGCTTCTTCAGCCGCCCCTCGGTCTTGAGGAACAGCGCGCCGCCCACCGTCAGCAGGATCGGGATCAGCCAGTCGAGGTCGAGGCTGAGGAACTGGACGACCAGCGCGGTGCCGAGATCGGCGCCGAGCGTGACCGCGAGCGATCCGGTCACCCCCATCGCGCCAACCGCAGCGAATCCCGCGACGACCAGCGCGACCGCTGTCGCGCTCTGCAAGAGGATCGCCGCGATCACGCCGACGCCGACGCTCTTCACAATGCTCTTTCGGGTCGTCATGAAGAGATCGCGCAACGCCGGGCCCGCCGCCCGCTCGATGCCGGTCCGCACCATGCGCGTGGAGTAGAGCAGCAGCATGACCGCGCCGGTCAGCTGCATGATCAGAATTATCGCCTGCATTCCGCTTCTTGAACCTTGTTTAACGAACAAATCTGGCGCCGGTTGACATATTAGTCCAAGCGATAGAAGTTATTGTTACATATGATTTACTGATAGGAATTTCATGCGCTACGTCCAGCTTCGCGCGTTCCACAATGTCGCGATCCATGGCGGATTTTCCCGCGCGGCGGAGGCGATGAACCTCACGCAACCGGCGCTTTCCGATCAGGTCCGCAAGCTCGAGGCCGAGTATGACGTGCGGCTTTTCGACCGGCGGAAAAAGCAGGTCGTCGTCACGAAAGAGGGCGAGCGACTGCTGGAGATCACCCGCCGGCTTTTCGAGGTGGAGGAGATGGCGCATGACATCCTCTCCGAACGTCAGGCGCTCAGGGCGGGGAGCCTGCGCATCATCGCCGACAGCCCGCATCACGTGATCCATGTGCTGACGCCGTTCCGCGCCCGCTATCCCGGCGTCCGCGTTTCCGTCCATGCCGGCAACACCGAAACGGTGGCGGCGCAGCTGACGCGCTACGAGGCCGATATCGGCGTGCTGGGGCATGTCCCGCCGGGCGGCGAATATGACGCGATTCCGCTCAGCACATCGCCTATCATCGCGTTTGTGGCGAAGGATTCTCCGCTCGCCCGCCGGCGGTCGATCAGCCTTGCAGAACTGGCGCGCACCCCCCTCGTCCTGCGCGAAAAGGGCTCGCGCACCCGCGCCAAGATCGAGGCGGCCTTCGCCGAGGCCGGGTTGAAACCCGTCGTCGGGATCGAGGCGGAAGGGCGTGAAGCGGTGCGGGAGATCGTGGCGGGCGGCGGCGGCGTCGGCGTCGTCTCGGCGGCTGAAATCGGCATCGATCCGCGCCTTGCGAAACTTGAGCTTTCCGACGTGCGCCTGACTATGGAAGAGGCGTTGATCTGCCTGCGCGAGCGGCGCGACAGCAAGGTGGTCCGCGCCTTCATGTCCATGGCGGTCGCGGTCGCCGGCTAGGTCGTGCGCCAGGCCTGCGTGCGCTTCAGGATCACTTTCGACGTGAACGCGTGCAGCATCCGCGCGCCGAGATTGGTGTAGAAGATCATCATCCCCATCGCCGCCGCCGGCGCGACATCGCCCGCGTCATCCATGTTCAGGACCGCGACCGAGGCGAGCGCGGTCTGAGGCGAGTAAAGGAACACCACGGCGGAAACCGTCGTCATCGCGTTGACGAAAAGATAGATGGAGATATCAAGAATCGCCGGCATGCAGACCGGCACCGTGACGCGGGCGAAGAGCCGGTGGAACGGCTGTTTGAGCGAAGCGGAGACCGCTTCGAACTCCGGGTCGATCTGCTTCAGCGCGGTCGTGGCGGTCAAATGAGATACCGTATAAAAATGCGTAACCGTAGAAATGACAAGGATCGCCATCGTTCCGTAAAGAAAATTAAGTGGATTGTCGGGATTGTTGAAAAAGAAGATGTAACTCAACCCCAGAACCATTCCCGGAATCGCCATCGGCATCATGGCCAGCATCTGGAAGAAGCCACGCCCGGCTTTGAATCTATCGGTTTTCTCCACCATATAGGCGCCGGTGAACACGACCACGGTGCCGGCCATCGCTGTCAGCAGCCCGAGCTGGATCGAGTTCCAGTAAGCTGACCAGCCGCCGCCGTCCATTCGGTTGAAATCATAGTTTTGAAGGCTCAGCGAAAGATCGTAAGGCCAGAATTTCACCAGGGCCGCGAACTGGCAGATCCCGAGCATCCCGAGGATGAAGACCGCGACGATGCCGCAATAGACGAGGCAAAGACGGTCGAAACGGCGGTTCGGCGTCGGCTGGTAGATCACCGCGCGCGCGGACAGGAGCGCGACCTGCTTCTTCTGCACCTGCCGGTCGATCACGAAAGCAAAAAGCGCCGGTGCGAGCAGCACGACGGAAACGACCGCGCCCATCTGGAAGTTCTGCTGGCCGATCACCTGCTTGTAGATGTCGACAGCCAGCATGTTGTAGCCGCCGCCAATGACCTTCGGCAGGCCGAAATCGGTGATGACGAGGTTGAAGACCACGAAAGCCGCCGAAACCAGCCCATAACGCGCGCCCGGCACGGTGACGGTCCAGAAGGTGCGCCAGCGCGAGGTTCTGAGGCTGGCCGCCGCCTCGTAGAGGCGCGCGTCGGAGATGCCGAGCGCGGTCAGGATGATGATCATCGCGTGGGGAAAGGTGAAGAACACCGACCCGACGACGATGCCGATCGGGCCATAGATGCTCTCCCCCATCAGGAATGACTTCAAAAGCCCCTGATTGCCGAAAAGGTAGACAAGCGCGATCCCGGGCAGGAGCGACGGCACCAGGATCGGCAGCATGGCGATCAGCTTGAACGTCCCCCGAAAACGCATGCAGCTGCGGCAGAGCGCGTAGGAGAAAAAGAACGCCAGCGTTACCGTGATGATCGTGCTGATCGCCGCGATGAAGATCGAGTTGCCGATCGATTCAGAGAGCGCCGGCGTGGAGAAATAGGTCCCGAAATTGCCGAGGCCGAAGCTGGTCACCGGGCGGATGAATACCCGGCGGAACGCGTTGCTGTCGAACTCCGTCAACCCGGCGCCTGCGATGCGTTCCGAGCCGATCAGATAGACCGCCTCCGGCGCAACGCCGCCGAAACGGTATTTGACCGGGCTGCGAAAGCTGAATTCCGCGAGCAGCTGCGTGACGCCAAGCCGCCCGTCGGCGTTGGTTCCGAGTTCCGCGGCGTTGAAGAAGCCGCCCTCGGCGTTCAGTTCGGCGAGCGAACGCGCGGGCGCGAGGAAGGCGCCGCTCTCATCGCTGATCTGGATCTCGAACTGGCTGAGGTCGAAATGCGAAACCTCGAAAGCCTTGGCCAGCATGGCGTAAAGCGGCAAGGCCAGCGTGACGATCAGGTAGATCGCTATCACGCACATGAAGGAGCGCATGATCTTGTCGTCGCGGCCGAGCTTCGCCCGGACGCGGCGCGCGGGGCGCGTGCTCTCTGCGGCTTCGCTCACGTGCGGGGATCCGCCTCGGCGGGGAACACCTTCAGCCGCCGCGACGGAATCTCGATCAGAACCTCTGCGCCGGTGTCGATCTCCATCCGCCTGACGGCGTTCATCGAGAAATCCGCGACGATCTGCTGGTCGCCGATCACCGGGTTGGAAAGCCGGGTTCGCCAGAAGGAGCCAAGAAACTCCATTTGGTCGACGCGCACCGCGAGCGCGTTGTCCTCTTCGGATATCTGGTCGTCAGGCGGGCGCATCGCAGGATCGAGGGCGTGGGGGATGAAATCCTCGGGCCGGATCGCGGCGATGGCGGGTGCGCCGGCGCGAATGGCGTGTGGAGAAGTGGAAAAGCGCCGTGCGCCGATGGTGGCGCCGCCGTCGCCGTCGGAAACGGCGTTGATCTTGTTCATCTCGCCGACGAAATCCGCGACGAAGAGCGAAACCGGCTCCCGGTAGACTTCTGTCGGGCTTCCGATCTGCTCCACCGCGCCGGCGTTCATGATCACGATGCGGTCGGCCATCGAAAGAGCCTCCTCCTGATCGTGGGTGACCATGATCGTGGTGACGCCAAGCTTGCGCTGAAGCTCCTTCACCTCGTGGCGAAGGTGAACCCGCACCCGTGCGTCCAGCGCGGAAAGCGGCTCATCGAGCAGCAAAAGCCCCGGAGACATGGCGATGGCGCGCGCGAGCGCGACGCGCTGCTGCTGCCCGCCGGAAAGCTGCGCGGGGTATTTCTGCGCCTGCTCGGGCATGCCGATCAGGTCCAGCAGTTCATCCACGCGCGCCTTGATCGCGGCGCGCCCCAGCTTGGCGTTTTCAAGCCCGAAGGCGACGTTCCGTTCCACCGTCAAGTTGGGAAAGAGGGCGTATGACTGAAAGACGATGCCGAAATCACGCTCGCTCGGCGGCAGGTTGGAGATATCGCGCCCATCCTGGACGATGACGCCCGTGGTCTGAAGCCCGAGCCCCGCGACAGCGCGCAGGAGCGTGGTCTTCCCGCAGCCGGACGGGCCGAGGAAGCAGACGAACTCACCCCTCTCGATTTCGAGCGAGACATCCTTCAGCGCCATGAAGTCGCCGAAGAATTTGCTCATACCGGAAATGGTCAGATAGGGGGCGCTCGAAGTCATGCCAGTCCCTGCGATTGGGTCATCGCCATCAATATACGCCTCTTGTCGCGGAGTCATGAGGGAGGGAAAGGCCGACGCCCCGCTTGCGGAGCGCCGGCTTTCTCGCCTCAGCCCTTAGGCTCGGACTTCCCGTCGTAACGGGTCTGCCATTCCGCGAGGATCTTGGCGCGGTTATTGGCTGCGAACTCGAAATCGTTGTCGATCATCTTGTCCGCGAGGTTTTCCGGGAAGAACGGCACCGGCTCCGCGACGCCCGGATAAGCGACGACGGCGTAGCCGGAATTATAGAGCTTGTTCGCCTTCTCGGTGATGGTCCAGTTCACGAGGGTCTGCGCCGCCTCCATCTCGTCGGTGCCCGCGACAATCGCGGTCGCCTCCATGTCCCAACCGACGCCTTCTTCGGGGACGATGATCTCGATCGGCGCGCCTTCGGCCTTGGACTTGGCGCCGCGGAAGGCGAAGGAGATGCCGATCGCCGTCTCGCCTGCGGCCGCCATCTTGCAGGGCTTGGAGCCGGAATGGGTGTAGGCCGCGATATTCTGGTGCAACGCGTCCATATAGGCCCAGCCATCCTCCTCGCCGAACATCTGCAGCCAGCTGGAGACGTCGAGGAAGCCGGTGCCGGAGGAATTCGGGTTCGGCATCACGACATGACCGGCGTAGACGGGGTCGGTCAGGTCTTTCCAGCTCTTCGGCGCCGGCAGACCCAGCTTTTCAGCTTCGACCGTGTTGAAGCAGACGGCGGCGATCCAGGCGTCCATGCCGGTCCAGAAGGGCGGTTTGGATTTGTCGACGAATTTCGGGTCCAGCTTCTCAACCCCGGCGGGGGCGTAGGCTTCGAGCATGCCGTCGGATTTCAGGAGCAGAAGCGAAGTCGCCGCCAGCCCCCAGATCACGTCGGCCTGCGGGTTGTCGCGCTCGGCCAGCAGCTTCGCGGTGACGACGCCGGTGGAATCGCGCACCCAGTTGATGGTGATGTCCGGGTGGTCGGCGTTGAACGCTGCGGCGTAGCGCGACAGGTCTTCCGCCTCGACGGCGGTGTAGACTGTCAGGTCGGTCGCGGCGGCGGCGGACGAGAGCAGCGCGGTCGCAGCGGCGCCCAGCATGAGAGTTCTGATAATCCTCGTGTGCATTCGCACCTCCTCTGTTGTTTCGCCGCTTTTTGCGGCTCCGACTTTCGTTGATACCATGAATCCCGCCGGGTCGGCTCCTGTACGGAACATATGTTTATGAAGGTCTGGCGACATTAATGATAATTAAAATCGTTAAACATGATATACATATCAGCTTAGCATATTCACGGCGGATTTGCCCCATTTCGCGGCACGGATGCCCAACGCTTGGGCGCTGAACCGCGGCAGACGGGTTCCACTTCCGGTTGACCGCTCAAAACGCCGCGCGCATGCTCGCTCCATCCGCCGAATGCGCGCCACATCCGAAGGACGGAGCCGAGCCATCGCCAACGATACGCCTCAGGGAGGGGCCGCCGCGCTGGTCGTCGCGGGCGTCGGCCATAGCTTTGGCCCCCGTGTCGCGCTTGACGATGTGTCGCTGACCGTCGAGGCGGGGCGCTTCACCGCGCTCCTCGGGGTCAATGGCGCCGGCAAGACGACGCTTTTCAACCTCATCACCCGCCTCTACGCCTGCCGCTCGGGGCGAATTTCGGTCTGCGGCGTCGACCTGGCCGGGGATCCGGGCGGGGCGCTGGCGCGGCTTGGCGTCGTCTTCCAGAGCCGTTCGCTCGACGCCGCGCTGACAGTGGCGCAGAATATCGCCTATCACGGCGCGCTGCGCGGCATCCCCCGAAAAGAGGCGTCCGCGAGAGGGATCGCCGCGCTGGAGAAAGTTGGAATGGCTGACGCGCTCGACACCCGCGTCGCCACGCTTTCGGGCGGTGAGGCGCGCCGGGCGGAGATCGCCTGCGCGCTTCTGCATCGCCCCGCGCTCCTCCTCTGCGACGAGGCGACGGTCGGGCTCGACGTCAAGGCGCGCGCCGATATCGTGGAGGATGCGCATCGCCTCGCGGCGGAAGAGGGCGTCGGCGTGCTCTGGGCCACGCACCTTGTCGATGAGGTGCGCGCGGAAGATCCGGTCGTCGTCCTGCACCGGGGCCGGGTGCTGAAAGCGGCGCGCGCCGCCGACATCGCGGGGCCGGGCGGGCTTTCGGCCGCGTTCCTCGACTTGACCGGAGCGGAAGCGGCGTGAACGGCTGGCTGATCTGCGCGTGCGGGATCATCTGGCGTGAGGCGTTGCGCTTCTTTCAGCAAAAGGAGCGGTTCTTCGCCGCCCTTGTCAGGCCACTGGTCTGGCTCTTCATTTTCGCCGCAGGGTTTCGCGCCGCGCTTGGCCTGTCGATCACCCCGCCCTACAGCACCTATATCGTCTACGAAGCCTATGTCGTGCCGGGCCTCTGCGCGATGATCCAGCTCTTCAACGGCATGCAATCTTCGC
This sequence comes from Paracoccaceae bacterium, assembly GCA_040904645.1. Taxonomy (GTDB): domain Bacteria; phylum Pseudomonadota; class Alphaproteobacteria; order Rhodobacterales; family Rhodobacteraceae; genus Pikeienuella. Next base: position 572 of record JBBDTD010000019.1, on the reverse strand, counting down.
TCAGCATGGTTCACGACCGGGAAACCGGCGCCATGCGCACGCTGCTGGTCAGCCCGTTCCCGCGTTGGTTTCTGCTGCTGGTCAAGCTCATCGCGTCGGTTGTCGTCTCGCTTTTCCAAGTCTATGCGTTTCTTGCCATAGCATGGGCCTGGGGGGTGAGACCGCCAGCCTTCGGCTATCTGGCGGCGCTGCCGGCGTTGATCCTCTCCGGCCTGATGCTCGGCGCGCTCGGCCTCCTGATGTCGTCGGCGATCCGTCAGCTGGAGAATTTCGCCGGGGTGATGAACTTCGTGATCTTCCCGATGTTCTTCGCTTCCTCCGCGCTCTATCCGCTGTGGCGGCTCAGCGAGGGCAGCGAACTGCTCCACGATATCGCGCTTTTCAACCCGTTCACCCATGCGGCGGAGCTGATCCGCTTTGCGCTCTATCTCCAGCTTGAGCCGATTTCGCTCGCGGTTGTCGCCGGTTGCCTCGCCGCGTTTTTCGGCGCGGCGATCTTCGCTTACGATCCGTCGCGCGGGATCATGGCGCGCCGCGCCGGGCGCGGCTGAACGATTTTGCGTCAAGCCTTG
>JBBDTD010000018.1:0-12804 GCA_040904645.1 Paracoccaceae bacterium | reverse complement strand
ACATGGACGAGGCATGCGGGTGTAGCTCAATGGTAGAGCTTTTGCTTCCCAAGCAAGTGACGAGGGTTCGATTCCCTTCACCCGCTCCAACGCCGCCAACAGCTCTGCGTCGCACCTGGAATGCGCTGGTTTCGCGCGCTGAGTGTTGCCCTTTGGGTGTTCAACTCCAAGGCGCCCCAAATCCAAACGCCCTGCCCGCCCTAGACATTGAAGCGCGCGTCCCGCCAGGCGAGCGCGCCTTTCATCCCGCCGCTTCGCAGCGCCGCCAGGAAATCCCGCTTGTCGACGCTGCCCTCGCCTTCAAGCGCCAGATCAGCCTCCAGCGCCGCTTCCAGCGCGCCGGTCATGCCCATCCGGTCAAAGGTTTCGTTGATCGCGGCCTTGGTCCGGCGCACCACCATCGGGTCGATCGCGGCGACATGGCGCGCCAGCCGTTTCGCGACCTCAAGCGCCTCGCCGTCCGGGACGACGCGCGTGATCATGCCCATCGCCAGCGCCTCGGGCGCAGGCACGTCGTCCATGCCGAGCAGGATGATCTCCTTCGCCTTTTTCGGCCCGACGAGCCAGGGCAGCAGCATCACCACGATGCCGGCGCCGAACTTCAACTCCGGCTCTCCGAAACGCGCCGATTGGCCGGCGATGGTGAGGTCGCAGGCGAGAGCCAGTTCACACCCCCCCGCCAGCGCCGGGCCTTCGACAGCGGCGATCGTCGGCTTGGAGAGCCGCCAGAACCGCATCACGGCGTCGAAATCGCGCCGCAGCGCCGGGCGCCACTCCGCAGCGCCCACCGGCGTCGACGCCGCCTGATCCTGAAGGTCGAAACCGGAGGAGAACGCGGCCCCGGCGCCCGTCACGACCAGCGCGCGAATATCCGCGTCGTCCTCCACGACGTCGCAAACCTCCTGCATCTCCAGCAGCATGGTCTTCGACATCGCGTTGAGGCGGCGCGGGCGGTTCAGCGTCAGCACCGCAACCGGGCCTTCGCGCTCCATCGTGACAGCTTCGTATCCCATTCCGCTTTTCCCCTTCTCCGGCGTCAGATACGCAGGATGCTGCGTCAGCGGGAAAGAAAGGGCAATGTCGTGCTTCACGAGGATATCGTCGCCGGAATCAATCCCCAGGTCCGCATCGCCGACGATTCAGGCGAGATGGACGGCGCGGTTTTTCGCGGCGCGATCAGGAATGCAGCGGCCGCGCTCAACGACGCGCAGCCCGCGCCGTGGGAGCCGGTCATCGTGCCGATCTCGAACCGAGGCGCCGATCTGGCGTCGCTCATCGCGGTTCTTCAGGCTGGTTGCGTCGCGGTCCCGCTTCACCGGAACGCCGCCGCCACGACGCGGCAAGCGGCGTTCGACCTTGTGAAACCGCGGTTCTCGCTTGAGCTTTCCGAAGCTGGCCCAACGCTGACGCAACTCGCGGACGCGCCGCCGCCGGCCCGGCCATTGCTCGAAAGCGCGGCGCTCGTGGTTTTCACCTCCGGGTCCACCGGCGCGCCGAAGGGCGTCGTCGTGGGCGCCGGGCAATTCCGCGCCAAGCTCGCGCAGATCGAGGCGCGGCTTGGCTGGCGCCGCGGAATGCGCGTGTTCGCGCCGCTGCAACTCACCTTCGTCTTTGGCCAGTGGGTTTCATTTCTGACGCTGATCACCGGGGGCTCGCTCCAGCTTTCGTCCCGCTTCGATCCGGCGGCGACGCTGGCGCGGTTGAGAGCGGGTGAAATCACCGGGCTTGCGGCCGTGCCGACCATGCTCCGCGCGCTTCTGGCCGAGCGTGGGGCGCCGATCGCGCGGCCCTTCCTGCTGGTCACAGGCGGAGAGACGCTTTCGCCAGCCGTGGGCGCCACGCTAGGTGAGGCGTTCCCTGCTGCGCGGATCGCCGATCTTTATGGGCTTTCGGAGACGACCAGCTGCGATTTTTTCAACGAGGGCGCGGCGTTCACCGCCCAGCTGGGCACGATCGGGCGCCCCGGCCCGGGGGTGGAGGCGCAGGTGGACGCGGCGACAGGCGAGTTGCTGATCCGCACGCCTTATCTGATGAAAGGCTATCTGGACCGCCCTGACCTGACGCAGGCCGCCCTTTCGGGCGGCTGGTTCCGCACCGGCGACATGGCCGAGATCGCGCCCTCCGGCGCCGTGCGGCTCATCGGGCGGCTAAAGGAGCTGATAAACCGGGGCGGCAACAAGGTCGCGCCAATGGAGGTCGAAGGCGTTTTCGCCGCGCACCCGGCGGTCCGCGTCTGCCTCGCGACCGGGGCGGCTGATGCGCAACGGGGGGAGGCGATCCACCTCGTCGTGGTTTCCACCGGCCCGAACCGGCCAGATCCCGCCGAATTGCGCGACTGGGCGCGCGGGCGGCTTGAGCCCTGGAAACTTCCAGACCACATCCATTTCGCCGAAGCGATCCCGCTCGGCGCCACCGGCAAGGCTGACCGGCTCGCGCTCCGGCGCATGATCGAGACGGGCGCGCTGGATTAAGGCGCAGTCTCGCGCCAGTAGCCCAGATCCGCCGAAAGGGTCTCGGTGAATCGCAGGAGAGCGGGCACGAGGGCGCCGTCAGGCTTTGTGTCGACGGCGGGGCCAGGGCCGATCACCGTCACGGAGAGTTGCAGCCCGCCCGTATGGTCGAAGACCGGCGCGGTCACCGCGTTGACGCCCGGAATGGGAATGCCGCAGGTCGTCTCGTAGCCGTTCGCCCGGATCCACGTAAGGCGCTCACGGAACCAGTCTTCGTCAATACCATAGCTCGCGCTTTGCGGCCCTCCCTCGCGCGCGAATCCGGCGCGGATCCGCTCCTCGGTGCGGGCGGCGGGCAGGAACGCGGCGAAGAGCCGGCCGGTGGCCGTCACGCCCAGCTCGAAAACACCGCCCGGGCGGACATAGGAATGGATCAGCTGCGGCCCATTGCGCACATAGACGATCGTCGCGCCATGCGCGCCCCAGACGGAGATCGCGACCATCAGCTGCGTCTCTTCGGCGAGGTCGCCGATGCGCCGGATGGCCTCGGCATAGGCGTCCTGGTCTCGCAGCCGCGCCAGCCCGAGCGACAATGCGAAGGGACCGAGCGCATAGAGCGCGGCGTCGGTCTGCTCGACCATGCCGATGGCGCGCAGGCTGACCAGATAGGGATGGAGTTGCGCCGGCACGATCCCGACCTTGTCGCTCAGCTCGCGCAGCTTCATCGGGCGCGCGGCTTCGGTGAAGGCGCGAAGGATCGCGCCCGCCGTTTCCACGGTCTGGACCCCGCGTTGCGCTTTTGGCCGGGATTTGCGCGACTTCGCTTCGGCTTCGGGCAACGTCATCCGGGCGCTCTCGTCGAGGGCGAAAACGCCAGATCCCCAACGCCGCCCGCCCGGTCAGTCATTGGCGCCAGCCATGTGGCGCGCAGCGATCCAGCCAAAGGTGATGGCGGGGCCAAGCGTGATGCCGCCGCCGGGATAGTTTCCGCCCATGATCGAAGCCGCGTCGTTCCCGGCGGAATAGAGCCCGGCGATCGGCGCGCCGTTCGCGCCCAGCACCTGCGCGTTTTCATTCGCCTTGAGGCCGGCGAATGTGCCGAGATCGCCGACATGGAGCCGCACGGCGTAGTACGGGCCAGCCTTCAGCGGCGCGAGGCAGGGGTTGGGCCCATGATCGGGATCGCCCAGTGATCGGTTATAGCTCGTCTCCCCCTTGCCGAATTCGGCGTCATGGCCGCGCTCCGCATCCGCGTTGAAGCGCGTAACGGTGCGCTCCAGCTCGGTCGCATCGGCGCCCAGCTGGCTCGCAAGCTCACCGAGGGTCCGCCCGCGTATCAGATAGCCTTCGCGGATCAGTTTGCCGAACGGCACCGGCGCCGGCTTGGCGTATCCGAGCCCGTATTTGCGAAAGGCCCGGTGATCGGTGACGAACCATGCCGCGTTCTCGGCCCCTGCGCCGCCCTCTTCGCGGCAGCGCGCCACCATCGCCTGGCAGAAATCATGATAGGAGTTCGCCTCGTTCACGAAGCGCCGGCCAGAGCGGGTGACGGCGATAACGCCGGGTTTCGAGCGGTCGACGAAATGCGGGAAGGTCCCCGGCACGCCATCCGCCATCAGCGGGCGAGAGATCGGCACCCAGGCCGCCGCGTTCGGCAGCGACGTGTCGACCGAAGCGCCGACGCTTTCACCCAGGCGCAAGCCATCGCCAGTGTTGCCCGGCGGCGCGGGCGAGACATGCTCATAGCCGGAGGGCGAATGCGCCATCAGCTCGCGCCGGCGCACCGGGTCCTGCGGAAAACCGCCAGCCGCCAGCACCACGCCCTTGGAGGCGTAAACGTCCACCGGCCCGCCGGGGCGGCTGATGCGGGCGCCCAGAACCCGCCCCGCGTCATCGTGGATCAGCGCCATGACCGGCGAAGAGGTCCAGATCGGGACATTCTTGTCGAAAGCCGATTTCACCAGCCGAGCCACCAGCGCGTTGCCGTTCATCAGGCGCATCGCCCGGCCGTGGAACGCCTTGTCGCGCAGAAATTTCAGCAAGAGCCTGGCGACGAAAAAAGCCGAAACCGGCGAGCGCATGACGTTGAAGAAGTGCAGCAGCTCGCGGCCCGACCCGATCATCATGCCGAGAAAGGTGATCTCCCGCAGCGGCGGGCGCAGGCGGTTGATTTCCGCACCAAGCGCCCGCCCGTCAAAGGGCCGCGCGACGATGGAACGCCCGCCATCCATCCCGCCCGGCGCGGTCGGGTGGTAGTCGGCGAAAAACGGCCCGAGGTCGAACTGAAGCGAGGTTTCGCTCTCGTAGAAATCGACGGCCTTGGGGCCCGATTCAAGAAAAGCGTCGATGCGCGCGGCGTCGAAATGCGCGCCCGCTTCATGCTCCAGATATGTCCGCGCTTTCGCGGCGCTGTCCTCGACGCCGGCGCGCCGGGCGGGGGCGTTGCCGGGGATCCACATCCAGCCGCCGGAGCGGGCGGTCGTGCCGCCAAACACCGGCTCCTTTTCGGCGACGATGACGTCAAGGCGCCTGTGCGCGGCGCAAACAGCGGTGGCGAGGCCGCCGGCGCCCGATCCGACCACCAAAACATCGGTGTCGATGCGGCGCGGCGCCGGCGTTTTCAAAGTGGAGCCAGCTTGTTGCGGGGCGAGCTGCATCTTTTCTCTCTCCTTGCTCATGCGGCGAGATAGCCGCCATCGACCGGCAACAACGCGCCGGTCACATAGCTGGAGGCGTCGGAAGCGAGGAACAGCACCGGCCCGACCAGTTCCTCCGGCTTGCCGGTGCGACGCATCGGCGTGTGGGCCATGAAGCGGCCGATCGCCTCCGGGTTTTCGCGCGTCACCACGGTCATCGGCGTGTCTATCACGCCGGGGGCGATGGCGTTGACGCGGATTCCGTCTGGCGCCAGATCATGCGCCAGCGCCCTGGTCAGTTGCAGCACCGCGCCTTTCGACGCGGCGTAGGCGGCCTGCCCCGGCCCAGCGGCTATCGACATGATCGAGCCGAGGTTGACGATCCGCCCCTGCGTCTTGCGCAACTGCGGCAGGAAGGCGCGTATCACCTGCATGGTCCCGGTGGCGTTGACCGCCATGATCGCGCGCCAATCCTCGGCGAAGCTGTCGGCGTCGGGCGGCGTCCGGCGGATGATGCCGGCGTTGTTCACCAGAATCTCCGCCAGGCCGAATTCCGCTTCGACCGCCGTCGCCGCCGCGAGGCAACCGGCCATGTCGGTCACATCGAGCGTCAGCGCCATGGCTTCGCCCCCGGACGCGCGGATCTCCGCCGCCACGGCGGCCACCGATTCGGCCTGAACATCGCAGCAGACAACCTGCGATCCGGCCGCTGCGAGCCCGATGGCGATCGCGCGGCCATTGCCCTGCGCCGCCCCCGTAACAATCGATACGGTGTTGGAAATTCCGTTCATGGCTCCTCCCGCCTCCGGTCGCCTGGGCGACGTCCGCCCCCGAAGATTCCTGCCTTCACATAGCGCAATCTATTTGCATGTTGCAAATAAGTTTGCTTATACCTAATGAATATTTCAAGCCATGGATGAAAACCGCGGCGTTAACCGCCCGAAGACGGGGCGATAAACCGGAGGAATGCATGAGAAACCTGATGACAGTGGCCGCTTTGACGGCGGCGGGCCTCGCCCACGCCGCCAACGCCGAAAGCTATGACCTGCAGAGCGTGTTCGGCCTCAACACCCCTTCGATCGGGCCGAGCCCGCAGATGTGGGCGGATCGCGTCGCCCGCGCCACCGATGGAGAGGTGAAGATCAACGTGCACGGCGCCGGCGATTTCGTGCCCCCTTATGAGGTCTTCGGCGCGGTCAGCTCCGGCGCCCTCCAGATGGGTTTCGACTGGATCGGCTACTGGGCGCAGCAGATCCCGGTCGCCAACCTTGTCGGCTCCATGCCCTTCGGCCCGACGCCTGAAGTCGCGCTCGGCTGGATGTTCAACGGCGGCGGGCTTGAGATCATCCAGAAGGCCTATGACCCTTTCAACGTCAAGGTCCTGCCCTGCCATCTGGTCGGCGCTGAAGCCGGCGGCTGGTTCAACAGCGAGATCAAATCGGTTGAGGACTTCAAGGGCCTCAACATGCGCATCGCCGGCCTTGGCGGCCTGACGATGGCGAAGCTTGGCGCGAACACCCAGCTGGTGCCTGCCGGCGAAATCTATCTCAGCCTTGAGACCGGGCGGATCGCCGCGGCGGAATTCTCGGCCCCGCAGCTCGATGTCGGGCTCGGCTTCCAGCGGGTGACGAAGTATTACTACTTCCCCGGCTGGCATCAGCCCTCCAGCTGGGACAGCATCATCATCAACATGGACGTCTGGAACGGCCTGGATCAGCGCACGCAGGAGATCATGGTCGACGCCTGCCAGGCGAATATCGCCTGGAACATGCATGACCAGATCAACGCGCAGGCCGGCGCCATCGCCGAAATCCGCGCCGCAGGCGTCGAGGTCAAGCGCTTCCCGGACGATGTGCTGCTGGCGCTTCGCGAAGCCTCGAAAGAGGTGCTGGCGGAGCAGGCTGCGGCCGATCCGATCTTCGCCGAGGCGCTCGAGTCGCTGTACGCCTATATGGACGGCGTCGGCGAATGGAGCACGCTGCAGGCCCTGCCGGCGCGCTGAAACGACAGTCCCCGACGCTGACGCGCGCCGGGGACGACCCTGCGGGATCTCCCGCCGCCTCCGCATGGCTGAGGAGCCCTCCATGCCGCGCCTTCTGCACCGCATGCTCGCCTTGTTCCGCCTGCCCGGCCAATGGGCGAGTTGGCTCGTCCTGCCGCTTGTCGCCTCCGTCCTCCTCTCGGTGATCGCCGCGCAATATGGATGGACGACGCTGCTCGACTGGAATGGCCGCCTGCCCATTCTCGGGCAGGCGCTGACGGTGAACAGCCTGATCGACCTTCAGTGGTATATCTTCGCGATCATCGTGCTTTTCGGCGGCGTCTGGGCTCTGCTGGACGACAATCACGTCTCGGTAGATTTTCTCTCTCTCCAGATGTCGCCCCGACGAAAGCTATGGATCCGGATGCTCGGCGATATGGTGTTCCTGGTCCCCTTTTGCGCGATCATCGCCTGGTATGGCTGGAGCTTCGCCGAAACCGCCTGGCGCACATCCGAGGGTTCCGCCCAGGGTGGGCTCGATGGGCGCTGGCTGATCAAGGCCGCGCTCCCCGTCGCGTTCGGATTCCTCGGGCTGCTCGGGGCCCTGCGCGCCCTCGGGACGGCGATCCAGCTCGCGCGGCGCGCCGACGACGCGCCCGACGGGCCTGACCACCCACCCCTGAACGAGGCGCGCTGATGTTCGAATACGCATGGCCGCTCACGATGCTGATCGCGTTGGTTTGTGGGATCTTCACCGGCTACCCGGTCGCCTTCGTGCTCGCCGGCGTCGGCGTGGTGTTTTCGGTGCTCGCGGACGTGCCGATGCTTTTCCTCTCGATGGGCGTGCAGCGGATCTATTCCGGCACCCTCTCCAACTGGCTCCTCGTCGCCATTCCGCTCTTCGTCTTCATGGGCCTGATGCTGGAGCGATCCGGCATTGCGGAGCGGCTGATGCGCTCGCTCGCCGCGCTTTTTCGGGGGCTGCCGGGCGGCTACGCCTTCGCCGTGGCGATCATCGGCGTGATCATGGCCGCCTCCACCGGCATTATCGGCGCCTCTGTCGTGCTGCTCGGCACCATGGCGATGCCCGCCATGCGGGAGGCGAAATACGATATGAAGCTGGCGAGCGGGCTGATCGCATCTTCGGGAACGCTGGGCATCCTGCTGCCGCCCTCGATCATGCTGATCATTCTCGGCGATCAGTTGCGGATCTCGGTTGGCGATCTCTTCATGGGCGCGATCTATCCGGGGCTGCTGCTGGCCGGTCTCTATTTCGCTTACCTCGCCGGGGTCGCGGTCTTCGCCCCGGGCAGGATGCCGCCGCCGGCGCAGGTGGCGCAGCCGCCGCTGGGCGCAATGATCTGGGCTCTTGTCCGCGACTTGCTTGCGCCGCTGGCCCTGATCCTCTCGGTCCTCGGCACCATCGTCGCCGGGGTGGCCACACCCACGGAATCCGCCGCGATCGGCGCGGCCGGCGCGATGGTTCTGGCGCTGATCTCGGGCGCGTTGAACTTTCCGTCGCTGCGCGCCGCGCTCCACGACACCTGCAAGACGACGGCGATGATCGTCTTCGTGATGATCGGCGCGTCGATCTTTTCGGTCGTTTTCCGCCGGCTTGGCGGCGACGACATGATCATCGACTTCTTCAACATTCATGAGAGCAATCCCTATTGGGTGCTCTTCATCGTCATGGCGATCATCTTCGCGCTGGGGTTCTTCCTCGACTGGGTGGAGATCACGCTCGTCGTCGTGCCGATCATCGCGCCGGTCATCGCCGCGCTTGATTTCGGGATCCCGCAAGGTCAGGTCATGATCTGGTTCGCGGTCGTGCTCGCCGTCAATCTGCAGACGTCATTTCTGACGCCGCCCTTCGGCTACGCGCTCTTCTATCTGCGCGGGGTCGCGCCCGATCTGCCGATCTCGACGATCTATCGCGGCGTCGCGCCCTTCGTCCTGATCCAGATCATGGCGCTGCTTCTGGTGATCTGTTTCCCTCAGATCGTACTCAACTTGCCGATGAGCGGCCGCTAAGCCCGGCCGTCAGAGCCGCGCCAGCCAGGCGGCGAACAACTCGGCGCCCTTCGCCTTGTTGAAGGCCCAGTCCGACGCCGCCGATTCATCGGCCGCGTCGGTGACGTATTTCATACAGCGAAATGATGTTTCAAACCGCGCGGCGGCCTTGGCCAGCGCGTAAGCCTCCATATCCACCAGATCGCAAGCGATTTCCGGCGCGGCTGAGGCGAAACTGTCGCCGGTGCCGACGACAGGTCCTTCCGCCCAGCGCAGCAGCGCAGGCGCCGTGTCCCCGAAAGTGACGCCGAGCGGCAGGCCGAGCGGGCGCAGATCCATGTCGCGCTGCGCCGCCGCCCCGCATTCGATCAGCCCGGAGACGCCCGGCCGCACAGCGCCGGCGGTGCCATAGTTCACGACAAGCGCCGGGCGGCGCGCGATCAGCGCCTGCGCCGCCGCCAGCGCGGCGTTGACCTTGCCGACCCCGGTGTAAATCACCTCATGCCCGGTCAAGGCGCGCGGAAACTCATCCTCCAGCGCAACGAAGATCAGAAGTTCCTGCATCGCCCCTCCCATAGGTCCGCCGCCAGCGCTTGCGAAACCGGCAGATCGCCGGCGCCCGCGACGTGAAGCGCGGCGCCGGCGGTCGCGATCACCACCTGAGCGGCGAACTCGTCCACCAGCGCGCCCGACCAGAAGGCCGAGAGCATGTCCGGGCTGAGCGCCGCGTCGTCTTCGCGCATCCGCCGCGGCGCGATCTCGGCGAGCGGCGCCATCTCATGCTCGAAATCGCCCTCGGGCATGTACCCCCAAAGCTCGACCATCTTGCCGGGGTGGCGCTCAAACTCTCCGCCACCGCCTTTCAGCACTCCCACCGCAGGTTGGCCCAGAAGCCGCGCCGCGTCCGTCTGCAATCCCCGATAGGACGGATGGAACACCCCCTGCACGGTGACTGGGGCCGCCGCCGGGTTCACCGCCCGAAGCGCCGTGTTTATCGGCGAGCGCAGGCCCAGCACCTCGCGCAGTCGCAAGAGCCGCAGCGCCTCGCCGTCCAGCGCCGCAAGCGGCGCATAGGCGATGCCCCGCTCCGCGAGGGCGGCGCGGGCGCCGTCCGGGGTCCGCGCCTCGGGGATCGCCAGCGCTGCGGCGCCCGCCGCGGTCCCGACCGGATGCGTCAGGTGGGAATTCCAGCCATGCAGCATGACCGGGCGGCCGGAAGCCGCCACCAGCCGCGCCGCGACGAGGAAAAGCGGCAGCCCGCGTGTCCGCCCGGCTGCATAAGACGGCCAGTCGACAGCGGCGCCAACTGCGCCCCATGGGACAAGTCGCGCGCGTAGCGCCTCGACAAAACCGGCGACTTCATCCGCGCTTTCGCCCCGATAGCGCATGAGCATGAAGAGCGCGCCGACGGCCTCCGCCGCCGCCTCCCCCGCCAGGATCGCGCCGAGCGCGCTCTTCGCCTCCTCCCGCGTCAATCCGCGGCCGCGAGACGGGCCGCGGGCCATCGCGCGGACATGGGCGGCGATCGCGTCGCCCTTCATTCACAAGCCCAGACCGGATCGAGGATCGCCGGGTGGCGCACCGCCGCGCCGCGCTTGACGCCCTGCGCCGCCGCCTGGCCCGCGTTCACCTCCAGCACAATCTGCGCCGCGCAGCGTGAGGGGATGTTATCCGTCGAATAGGGCGTCGTCGCTTCGGCGATGGAGCAGATAACGCCGCGCCGGCTGATGAAGATGATGTCGAGCGAAAGCGGCGTATTCTTCATCCAGAACGCGACCTCTCCCGCTTGCGGATAGACGAAGACCATGCCCGCGTCCGAGGCCATCTCCTCACGGAACATCAGCCCGCTGGCGCGGGTTTCCGCATTGTCCGCGACCTCGACCTCAAAGGCGGTCCCGCCGGCGGCCGTCTGGATGTCGATCACGCCAGGCGCGCAGGGCCCGGCGAGCGCAGGCGAAGCCGCGAGGCCGATGATCGCAGCCAGCGCACGGCGGATCAGTCCCCCGCTCCTGCGTCCAGGGGCTCTTTCCTGGCGCCCTCGGGCGCCGCGATCAGGTCCCAGGCCCTCAGTTCCGCCGCCATCCTGCCGCGTGGCCCATCCGCAACCCGGATCGCCACCGCTTCACCTGGCGCGAGTTCGGGCAACCCGGCCGCGCGCACTGATTCCATGTGGACGAAAATATCCTCGGTGTCGCCGAAGACGTTGGCGAAGCCGAATCCCTTCGCCCGATCGAACCATTTCACCCGCGCCGCGAGCCACCCCGAGGCGCCCGAAAGATTGAGGAGAATCTCGGTCGGTTTCGCGATAACCTCCGGTTCCGGCTCATCGATTTCAATCTTCAGGACAAGCACCGCCTGGCGTCCGCGGTCGCCGCGCACCGCCTCCAGCCATACCCGCGCGCCATCGGGCGCCGCGCTCAAGCCGGATCGACGCAGGCAATTGGCGTGAAGAAGAACATCCCCGCCGCCATCATCCGCAGCGACGAAGCCGTATCCCTTGCCGGTGTCATACCACTTGACCTGGCCTTCGACTTTTTCCGTTTCTTCCATCAGCCCAGCACCCACAACACCACCCCACTTGCGTGAAACCATGAATTTCTCGCGATATGTTAGCATTGCGGCCACGCCTCTGGCAAAATAATCCTACTGGCTTAAAGTGGCGTCAATAGCTCGTGCTGCGGAGGTGCGTTGGTGAGAATGGGTGGTCCGGCCCTATATCAGGGGCGGAACGTGATGCGCGCGGTGTTGACGCTCGCCTTTTTGCTCGGCGGATGCGCCCCGAGCGATCCCGACGCAAGGCTTTCCGGCCCCTCCACGCAGGACCTTTTGCGGCTATGGGCGACGGCCGCGCCGCAGAGCATCGTCGCCGCGGACCAGGCGGGAATCGCCGCCGCCTCCGCCGCGGCGGAGGCCGCTTCCACGACCCGGATCTCCGCCCTGCCCCGCTCGCGCCGTATCGAGATTTCCGCGCTCCCCTGGCTCCGCGCCTCTCCCGAAGGCGCTATGTTCCTCGCATCCGGCCTGCCGCGCGCGCTGGCCCGCGGCGCGCCGGCGGAAAGCTGCCCGGCGGCGGCGGCCTCCCTCTCGCTCCCCGCTCCTTCGACCCGAAGCGATGCGGCGGCAAGCGCGCTTGGCGCCTGCCTCGATCAGCTTGCGCGGCGCGGCGCGGCGGAGACATGCGGCTGCCGCCTCGTCGCGGCGGATGAGGCGTTGCTCGCGCCGCTCTCGGAATTCGGCTACGCGCCTGTCGTTTCCGCGCTGGTGATCGGCGCGGGGCCGCCGCGCCGTCTGGTGGCGGAAGCGCTCCATCCGGTGGGCCGCGCCGAGTTGGTGATCCTGCGCGACGCGCTGGATGAGGTCGCGCACCTCGTGCTTCTGGACGAAGAGGCCGAGCTCGTCTTCACCGCCGCGCCAGACATTCACTATGTTGGCGTGCGGGAGCCCTTCGGCTATCGGCGCGGGCGGCTGGCGGAACGCCTGCGCCTGAAAAGCCCGGATGGCGAGGACCTGACAGTGTTGCTCGGCGTCGAGGCGCGCGACGCCGAACGCTGATGGCGGCGCGGGCGGGGCTTGCGCCCGGCCGTGCGCCGGAGACAATCTTTTTCGACAACACGTGGAGAGCGGCGAATGCACCAGAATTTCAACGCACCGGAAGAAGGCGCCGCCGGGCCTCGGCGGCTGGCCGCGCTGCGCGCGGAACTGGCGAAGCGTGAGCTGGACGGCTTTC
>JBBDTD010000017.1:0-12810 GCA_040904645.1 Paracoccaceae bacterium | reverse complement strand
CGATCAACAAGCTGGTCCGCACGGGCCGCCAGATGCTGCACGAAATCGGCCGCGAACCGACGCCGGAGGAACTGGCGACCAAACTCCAGATGCCGCTGGAGAAGGTCCGCAAGGTGATGAAAATCGCCAAGGAGCCGATTTCGCTCGAGACGCCGATCGGCGATGAAGAAGACAGTCAACTCGGCGATTTCATCGAGGACAAGAACGCGGTCCTGCCGCTCGAAGCGGCGATTCAGGGCAACCTGAAGGACACGACCACCCGCGTTCTCGCATCCCTCACCCCGCGCGAGGAGCGGGTGCTGCGGATGCGTTTCGGGATCGGCATGAACACCGATCACACGCTGGAGGAAGTCGGCCAGCAGTTCTCCGTCACCCGCGAGCGTATCCGTCAGATCGAGGCGAAGGCGCTCCGCAAGCTCAAGCACCCGTCCCGCAGCCGCAAGCTCCGCTCCTTCCTCGAAAGCTGAGGGCGGTTCAGGCCCACTCCGCCCACCGGCCGTGGTGATCTCCGCGGCCGAGGCGGAGTATCTCGCGGCCGGGCCAGAGCGCGAGCTCCGCCGCCGCGCCGCTCGCATCCGGCTACAGCTTCAGCCGGGCGAGCGGGCGCGCCGTCGTCGCCCGTTCGCCGGCGGCGTCGCTGGTCCGCCTCGTGGCCTCGGGCAAATACATCCACATGATCGAATACACCACGAGCCGGACGCGCCCTGCCGGTTGCGGCGCGGCGATGCGCGCCTAGCCGATAGGCGTAGAGGTCGGGGATCAGGTTCAGCCCGGCGAGGGCCCGATTTCCAGAAGCTGCAACGGGCAGCGAGAGCCGCTCCGCGAGGGTCAACAACCCGCCGAGCAGCGGGCGACCTCGTTGGCTTGCGGCAGGCTTCGAGCCAGGGCGCGAGCCAGCCGTCATGGGCGCGGATCGCCGCCGCCAGGCAAGCCGCATCCGGTCCCCGGCCGGGGGCGGGCAGGCGGCGGGCTGCCGGCGCAGCCGGGTCGTCATGAAGGGTGGCCGAGCGCGTCGCAAGCCGCCGCCAGCGCCGTGAAATGCGCCTCGACCGCAGGACTCATGGCCGATCCGCGGTAAAGCCGATCTCACCGAACCGGGCGCGGAGCGTTTTCGTCTCCGCCGCCAGCGCCGCCGGGTCGTCTTCGGTCAGCGCCCGCGCCAGCAACGCCGCGATCTCGGGGATGTCGCGCAGCTCGACGCCCCAGCGCGCCAGTTCCGGTGTGCCGAGCCTCAGCCCGTTCATGTCCCCCGCGACTGGCGCGATCGGCAGCCCGATGCCGCAGGCGAGGAAGCCCGCCGCGCGGATTCTTCGCGCCGACGCCTGCCCGCCCCCCCATCGCGCCGCTTCAAGCGCGAACTGGTGCGAGGCGGTGAAGCCGCGCGCCGCCGCATGGACAGGCAGTCCCGCATCCGCCAGGGCCGCCGCCATCGCGCCCGCCAATTCGATCATCCGCCGGGCGTAGGCGGGGCCGGCGGCCTTCCAGTCCGCCAGCGTGATCGCCAGCGCGGCGGATTTCGCGGCGTCGAAATTGGCGGTGAGGCCGGGATAGGCGATGGCGTCAACCCGCTCCGCTATCTCGGCGTCGTTGGTCACCAGCAGTCCGCCAGCCGGCCCGCCAAGGCTTTTATAGGTGCTCATCGTCATCAGGTGCGCGCCCTCTTCGAGTGGGTTCGGCCAGGCGCCGCCGGCGATGATCCCGCATTGATGGGCGGCGTCGAACATCAGCTTCGCGCCGACCTCATCCGCGACCTCCCGCGCTTTCGCCACCGGATGGGGAAAGAGATTGAGGCTGCCGCCGATGGTGATGATCTTCGGGCGCACCTGCCGCGTCAGCCTGGCCAGCGCGTCGATGTCCACGGAGTATCCGGCGGCGTCCACCGGCGCGGGATGGGTGATCAGCCCGTAAAGCCCGGCGCAGCCGGCGCCGTGATGCGTGACATGCCCGCCGATGGAGGCGGGCGGCGCGATGATCGCATCGCCCGGTTTCGTCAGCGCCATGAAACCATACATGTTCGCCATCGCGCCGGAGGCCAGCCGGATTTCGGCGTAGTGCGCGCCGAAGACCTCCGCCGCCAGTGCGGCGGCGATGATTTCGATCTCTTCGATCGCCTCCAGCCCGGTCTCGTATTTTTCCCCCGGCCAGCCCAGCGACGGGCGGGAGCCGAGCCCTGCCGCGAGGATCGCCTCCGCACGCGGATTCAGCACATTGGTCGCGGGGTTGAGGTTGAAACAGTCCCGCTCGTGGATTTCGCGGTTTCTGGCGGCGAGCGCCTCGATCCGGTCGGCGATTGCGGCGGCGGGCGCCGCCGCGGTCTCCGCGGCGCGCGCGGCGATAAGGGTGGCGGGAGCGGGGCTTAGCCAGGCGCCGGGGGTCAGGGCGGTCATCGAACTCTCCATTGGTGCTCGCGGCAGAGAACCGCGCGCGGCCCCGGCGCGCAAATCAGTTCTGTTGCCATTCTGGATCAAAAAAACTACGCCTGATTCATGTCCGTCTCCCCTCCCCGTGGTTCTGGGCTGCCGCTCACCGCGCTTCGCGCTTTTGAAGCGGCGGCGCGGCTTGGGGGGTTCAAGGCGGCGGCGGAGGAGCTGAACGTCAGCCCCGGCGCCGTCGCGCAGCAGATCAAGACGCTCGAATCGATGATCGGCGCGCCGCTATTCGAGCGCCGTGCGCGGGGCGTCGCGCTTTCAAAGCTCGGCGCCGCCTCCGCCGGCCGGTTCGCCGCTGCGTTCGACGCGCTCGGCGTCGCGGCCGCCGTGCTCCGCGCCGGGGCGGACCCGCGCGAGGTCCGGATCGCCGCGCTCCCGGGCGTCGCGCAGGCATGGCTATCGCCCAAGCTGCCGGCGATCCGGGGCGCGTCGCTCGGCCTCTCGCTTTCCGTCACGGCGATGGAACGGGCGCCGAACCTGCTACGCGAGGCCTTCGACCTCGCCATTTTCTACGAGAAGGCGAAAGGCGCCGCCGGCATCGTCGACCTCGGCCCGGATGTGATCTTCCCGGTCTGCGCTCCCTCCGTCGCCCGGCGTCTCCGCCGCCCCGCCGATCTGGCGCGCGAGGTTCTGCTAACCGACGCCGCCTGGCCGGAGGATTGGTCGCTCTGGGCCGAAGCCGCGCCCGCTGCGCCGCGCCGCGCTCCCGCCGGGCCGGTGCATTCACTCTACGCCCTGGCGCTGGAGGAAGCGGCGAGCGGCGGCGGCGTGTTGATCGGGCATGGCCACCTCGTCCGGGGGTTGATGAAATCCGGCCGGCTCGTCGCGCCTTTTCCAGAGCGCGCGGTGCTGAAACGCCGCCTGACCATCAGCCTCGCCCACCCGGTAGGCGCGGCGTCGCGCGTCGCGGCGATGCTCGCGGCGGGATGAAACTGATGAAGGGGGATGCGATGCGCGCGATGCGGCGCCATGAACTCGGCGGCGATCTTAGCGCGGAGGAGGTTCCCCGTCCGGTTTCCGGCGTTGGGGAAGCGTTGATCAGCGTCGCCGCGCTTCGCGCCGCAAAGCTGGGCGCGCGGTTTCTGCCGCTCGGCTTCGCCTCAGGTGAGGTTCCGCAGATTCCCGCCAACATACTTCTGGTGAAGAATCTCACTGTGCACGGCTTTTATTGGTCGGCTTGTCGCAAGCTCGCGCCTGAGCTGATTGCGCAAAGCATCGCGCGGCTTTTCCGCTGGGGGGAAGGGGGGCGCCTCTGTCCGCACATTTCCCACCGCTTGCCCCTGGAGCGCGCGGCGGAGGCGCTTCAGCTTCTGCGCGACCGCGCCGCCACCGACAAGGTGGTGCTGGAGATCACGCCCCGCCAAGCGGCGCGGCGCTTTTCTTCGCCCCGCCCCTCCGCTAAAGCGTTTCGCGTTGACGTTGCGGCGTTTTGTGACGCGAAGGAGCCAGTCCATGTCGATCAACTCATTCGGCCATCTTTTCCGCGTCTCCACCTGGGGTGAAAGCCACGGTCCGGCGCTCGGCGCGGCGGTGGACGGTTGCCCCCCCGGCGTGCGGCTTGAGCCCGGGATGATCCAGCACTGGCTCGACAGGCGCAAGCCGGGGCAGAATCGCTTCACCACCCAGCGGCGGGAGGCTGACGAGGTCGAAATCCTCTCCGGCGTTTACGAAGGGGTCACGACCGGAACTCCGATTCAGTTGATGATCCGCAACACCGATCAACGCTCCAAGGATTATTCGGAGATCGCCGCGAAATTCCGCCCCGGTCACGCCGATTACACCTATTGGGTGAAATATGGCGTCCGTGATCCGCGCGGCGGCGGGCGTTCCTCCGCCCGCGAAACCGCGGCCCGCGTCGCGGCGGGCGGCGTCGCGCGCGAGGCGCTGAAATCGCTCGTCCCCGGCCTGCGCATCCGGGGCGCCATGGTGAAGATGGGCGCCCACGGCGTCGACCGCGAAAACTGGGACTGGGCGGAGGTGGAGCGGAATCCATTCTGGACCGGCGACGCCAAGGCGGCGGCGCTTTGGGAGGATTATCTCGATGGGGTCCGCAAGGCAGGCTCCTCCATCGGCGCGGTGATCGAGATCGTCGCGTCTGGCGTTCCCGCAGGGCTCGGCGCGCCGATCTACGCCAAGCTCGATCAGGATCTCGCTTCAGCGATGATGTCGATCAACGCGGTGAAGGGGGTTGAGATCGGCGCCGGCATGGGCGCCGCCGAACTCACCGGAGAGGAGAACGCGGACGAGATGCGGATGGGCCCGAATGGCCCGGTCTTCTCCTCGAACCATGCTGGCGGCGTGCTCGGCGGTGTCTCCACCGGGCAGGACGTGGTGGCGCGGTTCGCGGTCAAGCCGACCTCGTCGATCCTTTCCCCTCGCGCCACGGTCAGCAAGGCGGGGGAGGAGACTTCGATCTCCACCAAGGGCCGCCACGATCCCTGCGTCGGCATCCGCGCCGTTCCGGTGGGCGAGGCGATGATGGCCTGCGTGCTGCTCGACCATTTCCTGCTGCACCGCGGGCAGGTCGGCGATGGCGGCGGCAAGATCGGCTGACGCCGGGGATCAGATCGCGCGGAGCGTCTTCATCAGCGTCGCGACATAGTCGCGGATCTTCGGGTCCGCCAACTCGCCATCGACGAAAAGCCCGGTCGTGGTGTTGGACCCGACATGGACCTGTGGCTGCGAAAGCACCTTCGCACCGAAC
Organism: Paracoccaceae bacterium; assembly: GCA_040904645.1. Lineage (GTDB taxonomy): Bacteria > Pseudomonadota > Alphaproteobacteria > Rhodobacterales > Rhodobacteraceae > Pikeienuella. Next base: position 7,677 of record JBBDTD010000017.1, on the reverse strand, counting down.
GGCGTAAGGCAATGACGGAGCGAGAATTGGGATAGCTGCCCACCGGCGGCGCCCCCGGTCGCGGACATGATCGCCACTGGCTTGCCCACGAGCGGAACCGGCTTGAATCGGCTCTGCCAGTCCAGCGCGTTCTTCAGCACGCCGGACAGGTTCTTGTTGTACTCGGGCGTTGAAATCACCACCCCGTCGGCGGCGCGGATCGCCTCCACAAAGGCGACGACCTTGTCGGGATAACCCCGATCCTCGACGTCGCCGTTATAGAGCGGCAGGTCGATATCGGCGATGGTGAATTCCACATCGTCGCCCGCCAACGCCCCGGCCGCGCGCACCAGCGCGGTGTTGTAGGAAGCGCGGCGAAGGGCGCCCGAAATGCCGAGAAGCCGGTAAGTCATGAAATTTCCGATCGCTCAGATATGAATTGCCCCGTCGCAGAGGGCCAGCGCCGCCTCGCGCACGGCTTCGGAATAGGTCGGGTGCGCGTGGCAGGTGTGGGCGATGTCCGCCGCGCTCGCGCCAAGGCTCATGCCGACGCAGATCTCGTGGATCAGATCCCCGGCGCCCGGCCCGATGATATGCGCACCCAGAAGTTGCCCGGTGCTGGCGTCGGCCAGCAGCTTGACGAAGCCCTCGGTGACAAGATTCGCCTTCGCGCGGCCATTGGCCATGAAAGGGAACTTCCCGGCCTTGTAGGCGCGGCCCTGCGCCTTCAGCGCCTCTTCGGTCAACCCGACGGATGCGACCTCGGGCGCGGTGTAGATGACGCCCGGAATGACCGCGTAATTCACATGACCGTGGCCCTTGGCGATCTGCTCCGCGACGGCGAAGCCCTCATCCTCGGCCTTGTGGGCCAGCATCGGGCCTTCGGTCACGTCGCCGATGGCGTAGACGCCCGCGATATTGGTGCGCCATTCCGCGTCGGTCATGACGAAGCCGCGCTCCATCCGCACGCCCAGCCCTTCCAGCCCCAGACCCGTGGTGAACGGGCGCCGACCGGTGGCGACCAGCACGACATCGGCGTCGACCACATGCTCGCTGCTGTCTTTGCGCCGGGTGAAGGCGACCTTCAGCTTGGTTTTCAGCGCTTCGACCCCAGTGACGGCGGCGCCCAGCTCAAATGTGAAGCCCTGCTTGCGCAGGCTCTTGCGAAATTCGCGCGCGACTTCGCCATCGGCGCCCGGCGTGATTTCGTCCAGGTATTCGATGACCGTGACCTCGGAGCCAAGCCGCCGCCAGACCGAGCCAAGCTCAAGCCCGATGACTCCGCCGCCGATCACCACCAGCTTCTTCGGAACTTTGGCAAGGTCGAGCGCGCCGGTGGAGGAAACCACCCGTTCCTCATCGATCTCAAGGAAAGGCAGCGTCGCCGGCTCGGAGCCGGTCGCGATAACGATGTTCTTCGCCTTGTGCGTATCTTCGCCGACCTTCACTTCACCCGGCGCCGTAATCTCTCCCCAGCCCTGAATGTAATCGACCTTGTTCTTCTTAAAGAGATATTCGATGCCTTTGGTGTTCGCGTCGATCACCCCGGATTTATGCTTGTGCATCTGCTCCAGATCGACGGAGATGGATTTGGCGTTGATCCCCATCTTGGCGAAATTGCTTTCCGCCTCGTGCAGCATTTCGGAGGCGTGCAGCAGCGCCTTGGACGGAATGCACCCGACATTGAGGCATGTGCCGCCCAGCGCGCCGCGCCCTTCGACGCAGGCGGTCTTCAGCCCAAGCTGCGCGGCGCGAATGGCGCAGACATAACCGCCCGGCCCGCCGCCGATGATGATGAGGTCGTATTCGGCCATGTCAGCCTCCTTCGTTTAACCTTGAACCAGCGCCGCGACCAGCATCGCGGCCGTGGCGAGAAACCCGATGAACCAGACGATCGAGCGCCACGGCGCGAGCCCGAAAGCGTAGCAGGGAATATAGGCGATCCGTGCGAGGAGATAGGCCCAGGCGCAAACGGCGGTGAACCCGCTCCCGCCGCCGCCGAGCGTCACCGCGACGACGGCGATGGTGAAAAGGATCAGCCCTTCGAAGTGATTGTCCATTGCCCGCTTCATCCGTCCGGCGACGCCGCTGAGCGCCAGCGGCTCGTCGCGCGGCCCCATCGTCTTGTCCGGCCCGAGTTGCATGTTGGCGGGAACCGCCATCAGCGCGAACTGTATGGCCTGGAGTAAGGCCGCGAGGGAGAGGGCGGTGAGTTCGGGGGTCATGCGCTAGCTGCTACTCAGAGACTTCGTGAAGCCACCGAGGAGCCCGCCGACGAAATCACCAGCTTGCGAAAACGAGCGCCGCTCCTCCGAAACTTGCTTTACTGCCTGACCAACAGTCATCGTCTCTTCACCAAGACGAACTTGGCGTCCCATCAATGTAAAGCCAAGAGACGTGAGAACTGGTGCGGGAGCAGCGCGCGTAACCGCCATTGCTTTTCGAATATTGCCAGCCCGAACGACACCTTCAGCCACAAGCCACTCGAGGCAAGGAACGAAAAACTCTCTATAGTCCTGTGAAAAACCCATATCTTCAAAACCGAGGTTCCGATGTTGGATACCTGTCTCCATCAGCTTTTGAAGGAGACAGGCGATCATCAACTCGCTCTTTTGGATGTTGTCCAACAGCCAAACTCACAAATCCATCAACAACCTTCTCGGATCCTCCAGCGCGTCCTTCACCCGCACGAGGAAGGTCACAGCCTCCTTCCCGTCCACCACACGGTGATCGTAGGAAAGCGCCAGATACATCATCGGCCGCGCCACGATCTGGCCGCCGATCACCATCGGCCGCTCCATGATCTTGTGCATGCCGAGAATGCCTGATTGCGGCGGGTTGAGGATCGGCGAGGACATGAGCGAGCCATAGACGCCGCCATTCGAGATGGTGAACGTGCCGCCCTGCATGTCGGCCATGGAGAGCTTGCCGTCGCGCGCCCGCGCGCCAAGCTCATTGATGGCCTTCTCGATATCGGCGAAGCCCATCTCATGGGCGTTGCGCACCACCGGCACCACAAGTCCGGTCGGCGTGCCGACCGCGACGCCCATATGGACGAAGTTCTTGTAGACCATGTCCGTGCCGTCGATCTCCGCGTTGACGGCCGGAACCTCCATCAGCGCATGGACGCAAGCCTTGGTGAAGAAGGACATGAAGCCGAGCTTCACGCCATGCTTTTTCAGGAACTGGTCCTTGTATTCGTTCCGCAATTCCATGATCGCGCTCATGTCCACCTCGTTATAGGTGGTCAGCATCGCGGCGGTGTTCTGCGCGTCCTTGAGCCGGCGCGCGATGGTCTGGCGGAGCCGGGTCATGCGCACCCGTTCCTCGCGGGCCGCATCCTCCGCCGGCACCGGCGCGCGGGGCGCCGTCGGGGCGGCGGGGGCGGGCGCAGCGGTCGTGGCCACCGGGGCGGCGGGCGCGGGCACGCCGCGCGCGGCTTCGGCCAGCACTTCGGTTTTCGACTTGCCGCCGCCGGCGGTCGCAGGTTTCGCCTTTTCCGGCTCGGCCTTGGGGGCTTCGGCCTGCTCGGCTTCCGCTTTCGCAGGCTCGGCCTTTGCGGCCTCGGCTTTCGGCTCCTCGGCCTTCTTCGCCTCAGGCTTGGCGGCCGCGCCGCCCTCGCCTTCGGTCAGGGTGGCGAGCAGCGCGTCGCGCCCGACGGTCTCCCCCTCCTGCGCGACGATCTCGGCCAGCGTGCCGGCGGCGGGCGCCGGCACTTCGATGGCGACCTTGTCGGTCTCAAGCTCGCAAATCGGCTCGTCCGCCGCGACGGCGTCGCCGGCCTTTTTCAGCCATTTGCCAACCGTCGCCTCGGTTACGCTTTCGCCAAGTGTCGGCACGCGAATCTCGATGCTCATGCCTAGATCCTCTCTCAGCCCGTCAGCGCGTCTGCGACGAGCCGTTCCTGTTCATGCTTGTGCTGGGCCGCGAGCCCGGTGGCGGGGGAAGCCGAGGCGTGCCGCCCGGCAAAGCGCGGGCGGCCATGCTTGGCGTCGATGCGCCCCAGAACCCATTCGATATTCGGCTCGACGAAGGTCCATGGGCCCTGGTTCTTCGGCTCTTCCTGGCACCAGATCATCTCCGCCTTCTTGAAGCGCGAGAGTTCCTTGGTGAGGCTGAGCGCCGGGAACGGGTAAAGCTGCTCCAGCCGGAGGATATAGACATCGTCCAGCCCCTGTTCGTCCCGCGCCGCCAGAAGGTCGAAATAGACCTTGCCGGAGCAGAGGACGACGCGCTTGATCTTCTCGTCCTTCTTCAGCGTCAGGTCGCTTCCGCCCATCTCCGCATCGTCCCAGAGCACGCGGTGGAAGCTGGAATCGGGGCCCATCTCCTCCAGCGTCGAGATGCAGCGCTTGTGCCGCAGCAGGCTTTTCGGCGTGAAGATGATCAGCGGTTTGCGGAAATTCCGGTGCAACTGCCGACGCAGCACATGGAAATAGTTGGAGGGCGTCGTGCAGTTGGCGACGATCCAGTTATCCTCGGCCGAAAGCTGCAGGAACCGCTCGATCCGGGCGGAGGAATGTTCCGGCCCCTGGCCCTCATATCCATGCGGCAACAGCATCACCAGGCCGGACATGCGCAGCCATTTGCGCTCACCCGGGCAGATGAACTGGTCGATCATGATCTGCGCGCCATTGGCGAAATCGCCGAACTGGGCTTCCCACAGGGTCAGCCCGTTCGGCTCCGCCAGAGTATAGCCGTATTCGAAGCCGAGCACCGCGTACTCCGAAAGCATCGAATCGATCACTTCAAAATTCGCCTGGCCCGTGCGAATATGGTTCAGCGGATGATACCGCTCTTCGGTCTGTTGATCGATGATGCCGGAATGGCGCTGGGAAAACGTGCCCCGCGTCACATCCTGCCCGGAAAGGCGCACCGGGAACCCTTCGAGCTGAAGCGTGCCGAAGGCCAGCGCCTCCGCCGTCGCCCAGTCGATTCCGCCGCCGGTCTCGATCATCCTGGCTTTCGCCTCCATGATCCGTTCAACCGTCTTGTGGGCCGAGAATTCATCAGGAATCCGCGACAGCGCGCCGCCGACTTCTTTCAGCATCTCCATGGAGGCGCCGGTGGCGCCGCGCTGATATTCTTCGGCCCCCGCGCCCAGATGTTTCCAGCGCCCGTCGAGCCAGTCGGCCTTGTTGGGGCGATAAACCTTTCCAGCCTCAAACTCCTCGTTCAGCTGGGCTTGGAACTGGGCCTTCATCTGGTCTACCTCGCCTTCGGCGATCAGATCGTCCGCGACCAATGTCTCCGAGTAGAGCTGAAGCGTGGTCTTGTGTTTCTTGATCTCGCGATACATCTCCGGCTGCGTGAACATCGGCTCATCGCCTTCATTATGGCCGAAGCGACGATAGCAGAAGATGTCCAGCACGACGTCCTTGTGGAATTTCTGCCTGAACTCGATGGCGACGCGCGCGGCGTGAACCACCGCTTCCGGGTCGTCCCCGTTCACATGGAAGATCGGCGCCTCGACCATCAGCGCGATATCGGTGGGGTAGGGCGAAGAGCGCGAGGCATGCGGCGCGGTGGTGAACCCGATCTGGTTGTTGACGACGATATGGATCGTCCCGCCGGTCCGGTGCCCCTTAAGCCCGGAAAGTCCGAAACCCTCCGCGACCACGCCTTGGCCCGCGAAGGCGGCGTCGCCATGCAGCAGGATCGGCAGAACCTGCGTCCGGTCGGTATCGCCGATCTGCTCCTGCTTGGCCCGCGCCTTGCCGAGGACGACGGGGTTCACCGCCTCCAGGTGGCTCGGGTTCGCGGTCAGGCTCAGATGCACTGTGTTGCCGTCGAATTCCCGGTCCGAGGACGCGCCGAGATGATATTTCACATCGCCGGAGCCGGCGACTTCGTCCGGCTTGAAGCTGCCGCCCTGAAACTCGTTGAAGATCGCGCGGTAAGGCTTGCCCATCACATTGGCCAGCACCGACAGACGCCCGCGATGCGGCATCCCGAAGATGATGTCCTTCACGCCGAGCGCGCCGCCCCGCTTGATGATCTGCTCCATCGCCGGAATAAGAGATTCGCCGCCGTCGAGGCCGAAACGCTTGGTGCCAAGATACTTGACGCCGAGGAATTTCTCGAAGCCCTCGGCCTCCACCAGCTTCTGGAGGATCGCGCGCCGGCCGTTCTTGGTGAAGGCGATCTCCTTGCCGTAGCCTTCGATGCGCTCCTTCAGCCAGCCGGCCTGTTCGCCGTCGGAGATATGCATGTACTGGAGCGCGAAAGTGCCGCAATAGGTGCGCTGCACGATCGCCACGATCTCCCGCATCGAAGCCATCTCCAGGCCGAGCACCTGGTCGATGAAGATCGGCCGGTTCATGTCGGCCCCGGTGAAGCCATAGCTCGCCGGGTCCAGCTCCGGCTGATGCGCCGGCGGCGTCAGCTTGAGAGGGTCGAGATCGGCGGCGAGGTGCCCGCGGATCCGGTAGGCGCGGATCAGCATCAGCGCGCGGAGCGAATCGAGCACGGCCTGGCGGATCTGCGCATCGGTAAGCGCGGCGCCCGTCGCCTGCGCCTTGGCGGAGAGCTTGTCGCCTATATCCTTGGGCGACCGATCGGTCGGCCACTGCCCGTCGAGCGCGGCGACGAGATCGCCGCCGGGGCTTGGCGGCCAGTCCGCGCGCGCCCAGGACGGGCCGCGCGCCTCCGCTTCCGCCACGCCGTCCTCATCGCCGAGGGAGCGGAAGAACGTCGCCCAGGCGTCATCCACAGCGGCCGGGTCGCTCGCGTAGCGCGCATAGAGCTGCTCGACATACTGGGCGTTATGCCCCTGAAGGAATGACGAATTCTGGAAAAGCTCGTTCGGTGACTGCTCGGTCATGGCGTTTCCCCGCCTGTTTTCGCCCCGGCCGCGGTCGCGGCCTGTACTTTCAGGACCGCGTCAGCGGCCCATCGCCTTCAGCACCGCCGCGCCAAGCCCGGCAGGGCTTTCCGCGACGGTCATGCCCGCCGATTTCATCGCTTCGATCTTGTCCTCGGCACCGCCCTTGCCGCCGGAGATAATGGCCCCGGCATGGCCCATGCGCCGGCCCGGCGGCGCGGTGCGCCCGGCGATGAAGCCCGCCATCGGCTTCTTGATCTTGCTCGACTTGATGAGCGCCGCCGCGTCTTCTTCGGCGGAGCCGCCGATTTCGCCGATCATGATGATGCTCTCGGTCTCGTCATCGGCGAGCAGCAGCTCCAGCGCGTCGACGAACTCGAAACCCTTGATCGGGTCGCCGCCAATGCCGATGCAGGTGGACTGGCCAAGCCCGGCGGCGGTGGTCTGCCCGACCGCCTCATAAGTCAGCGTGCCGGAGCGGGAGACGATGCCGACCCGCCCGCGCCGGTGGATATGGCCCGGCATGATGCCGATCTTGCAGGCGTCCGGCGTGATGACGCCGGGGCAGTTCGGCCCGATCAGGATCGATTTGGCGCCTTCGAGCGCGCGTTTGACCTTCATCATGTCCATAACCGGGATGCCCTCGGTGATGCAGACGATCAGCTCGATCTCCGCGTCGATGGCTTCAAGGATGGCGTCGGCCGCGAAGGGCGGCGGCACATAGATGGCGCTGGCGTTGGCGCCGGTCACGGCGCGCGCCTCGGCCACGGTGTTGAAGACCGGCAGCCCGATATGGGTGGAGCCGCCCTTGCCCGGCGTGACGCCGCCGACCATCCTGGTGCCGTAGGCGATGGCCTGCTCGGAATGGAACGTGC
>JBBDTD010000016.1:0-13075 GCA_040904645.1 Paracoccaceae bacterium | reverse complement strand
CTTCCATCAATCCGTCTTCGACGAAGCGGATCGCACACATGCCGCCGCCGACATGGCCGACCTCGACGGTCTTGTGACCGAGCCGTTCGAGCGCCATCCGGGTCTCAGCCAGGAAGCCGCCCTCGATTTCCGCCTCCTGCCCCTGAGTGAAGACGCGCGGCGCTTCCACCGCCTCCTGGAGAGTCATGCCGTGGTCGATGAGGTTCATCATCGCCTGAAAGACGCACGACGGAATCCTGTGCGCGCCAGGCAGCCCGAGCGCAAAGGCCGGCTTTCCTTCCTTCAGTGCAATGAACGCCGAAATGCCGCTGGTGATGCGTTTTCCGGGCTCCAGCGACAGCGCGAAACCCGGATGCGGGTCGAAAAGATACATGTAGTTGTTCGGGATGATCCCGGTTCCCGGAAACGCCACCCTGGCGCCGAAGAGGCTGTTGATCGTCTGCGTCGAGGTGACGATGTTGCCCTCGCCATCGGCGATGGTGACATGGGTGGTGTTGTCCGACTCGTTCAGCAGCACCTCCGCCTTGTAGTCGCTTGCGCTGTCGAGCTTGATCTGCGGTCGACGCCGATCAGCGTAGGCTTTCGAAAGCAGTCGCGCCACCGGCACATCGACGAAAGCCGGGTCCGCCGTCGCCGCGCGCCTGTCGGAGGCGGCGATCTTCAGCGCCTCCAGCGTCAGGTGCAGCGTCTCGGGCGTGCCAAATCCGAGCGCACTGACATCGAAGCCTTCCATGAGATTGAGCATCTGCACCACATGTACGCCGCCGGAGCAGGGCGGCGGCGGCCCGATCAGTTCATACCCCCGGTAAGCGCCGCGCACCGGTTCGCGGTGCTCGGTCGTGTAGGCCTGAAGATCGGCAAGCCTGGCATGCCCGCCCGCCGCCTCGATTCCGTCGCAGATCTCCCGCCCCAGCGCGCCCTGATAAAGCTCGTCCGGACCGTTCCGCGCGATCCGCGTGAGCGTCTTCGCGTAGTCGGCCTGAACGAGGCGCGCGCCGGCTTCCAGCGGCCGCCCCTCCGGCAGCAAGATCGCCGAGATCGCCGGATCGAGCGCCAGGTCGGCGGCGTATTCGGAAATGAAGGCGGCGAGATAGGGCGTGATTGCGAAGCCCCGCGACGCATGCCGGATCGCCGGTTCCATGACATCCTCCAGGGGCAGCCGGCCGTAGCCCTCCAGAAGCTCGCACCAGGCGCGCAGATTGCCCGGCGTCGCGATCGCCCGGTACCCGACGCGGTTTTCGCGGCCCGCCGTCTCCATATAGTCTGGCCAATCGTCCGAGACCGGCGTGTAACAGCCCGGCCGGCACGAGAGCGGCGCGGTGCAGAGCCCGTCGATCACCGCCTCACGGCCGTCGGCCATGCGTACGAGCGCCACCCCACCGCCGAAAATGCCGACCATCATCGGCTCCACCACGGTAAGCGTGAAGAGCGCCGCGACGGTCGCATCAGCAGCGTTGCCGCCAGCGGCCAGTATTTCGACAGCGGCGGCCGAGGCGAGCGGATGATTGGTCACCGCCATGCCGCGACGGGCCGTCGCCGGTTCCTTGTCGCAATTGATGCGGTTCGCGCTGTTGGAGGCGTGATGATCGGGGTGAGTGGGCATGATGGCGATGGCTCCGCATCGGTAGAGGAATTGAATGGTTCACCTAATGAGCCAACGGATTATTATGATGGGAGCAACCGGACTGTCATGTCAATCAAACAAGATACTATCTTCGCCCCAAACTACATTCTTGACAATCATCTGATCTCCGCTCAAATTCAATATAAGAACCATAGGTTCATCAAGTGAACCTGATAGTGGGCCACCAACTCCGGGAGAGTAGAATCATGCTTGGACGTATGTTTTTCGTGTCTGCGCCTGTCGCCCTCGCAGGCACCCTCGCAGGCGCCGCGCAGGCCGACACCCATCTGACATATGGCAGCACGTTGCCGGCGCCGCATCTTGCGCACCACGCAGCGCTTGAGCCATTCTTCAAGCGGGTCGCCGACGCCACCGACGGCGTCGTGACATGGGAGATCCTGCCCGGCGGCACGATGGGCGGCGTGAAGGAAGTCGTGCAGATGCTGCGCGACAACGTCACCGACTCCGGGCTGATCCTGGATCTTTTCGTCCGTCAGGAACTTCCGGTCACTTCCACCATCTCGGATCTGATCACGCTTCCCGACGATTTCATCGTCTATGGCGCGGCGGCGAATGAGTTCCAGCTTGTCGCCTGCCCGGGCTGTGTCGCAGAGCGGACGGCGCAGAATATCGTCGGTCTCGCCTATTATGGGCCGGATCCTTACCGGCTGATGTGCCGCGACGGGACCCGCAGCTTCGCCGACCTGCAGAGCAAGAAGACCCGCGCCACCGGCCGTCTCGGCGTGCTGATGCAGGAATTCGGCGCCACCACCGTGACGATCCCAAGCTCGGAAGTTTACGAATCCCTTCAGCGCGGGCAGGCGGATTGCACCGCCGCCTCCACCGCCTGGCTCGACTCCTACAATCTGAAGGACGTTGTGAAGACGGTGATCGATCTTCCGATGGGCAGCTTCTTCAATGCCAACATCATGTCGATGAACGCCGACGTCTATCATGGCTTGTCGGAGAGCGAGCGCGCCGCGATCAACTCAAATCTGGCCGGGCTCGTGGTCGATGTCATGTACGCCTACAAGAAGGAGGGCGACGCGGGCCTTGAGAACGCCGTCGCCGCTGGCGTCGAACTGGTTCAGCCCGACGAGGAATTCCTGGCCGCGCTCGAGACTTTCCGGAAGGGCGAGGTGGAGAACACGATCGCCACCGCCGAAGCCGCGGGCGTCAAGAACCCCAGAGAGATGGTCGAAACCTATCTTTCGCTCGTCGAGAAATGGCGCGGCATCCTCGCTGAGATCGGTGAGAACGACCGTGAGGCGTTCATCGCTGCGCTTGATCGCGAAGTCTTCTCCAAGGCGAAATTCTGAGCCAGAGCCCGCGCGTCGCCCGCTCTGCACGCAGGGCGGGCGCATCCTTTTCGGGAAGACAATATGCTAACGGCCCACAAATGGTTCAGCCGCCTGAATACCGCGCTGGTCGGCGTCGCCATTCTGGCCGCCGCGGCAATGATGGTTCAGGTCTCGCTCGACGTGATCAGCAAGTATCTCTTCAACTATCCGATCCCGCTGACGCTTGAGGCGGTGGCGAGCTTCCACATGGTGGCGTTGATCTTTCTGCCGCTCGGTCTCGTCACGCAGGAGCGCGGTCATGTCGGCGTCGATCTCTTCACGAAGAACCTGTCCGAGAGGCGGCTGGCGGCTTTCGACGGGTTCGCCGGTCTCCTCGGCGTCGTCTACGCCGCGCTCCTGATATGGTTCACCACCTCCGAAGCCCTGCATCAGACCCGTATCGGTGAAACGTGGGAAACCGCATTCGGCTATGTCGAGATATGGCCGGCGCGCTGGCTTGTCCCGACCGGCTGCGTCTCCATGGCGTTCTGGTTCGCGCTGCTGATGATCGACGATTTCCGATTCGCCGCGACAGGGGCGCGGTCGCTGCCGGCCCGGCGCGACACCGGCGAAATCGCGGGCGAGCGCTAAGGCGCGCGGCGCACGTTCCTTCAACCGGAGAATGAATATGGACGGACCCACGGTCGCCGCGATCTGCTTCGGCATCCTTTTGCTGCTGCTCGCCGGCCGCGTGCCGATCGGCGTCGCGCTGGCTATGGTGTCGATCGGCGGCATCATCACGCTGCGGGGCACACGCCCGGCCTTCGGCGTACTTGGCTCGCTACCCTTCGATTTCGCCGCCTCCTGGTCGCTTTCGGCGGTGCCGATGTTCCTTCTGATGGGCTCCATCGCCTATCATACAGGGCTGACCAGATCACTCTACAAGGCGGCGCGGCTCTGGTTCAATCCGCTGCCGGGCGGGCTCGCGGTCGCCTCGAATTTCGCTTCCGCCGGGTTCGCCGCAGCTTCGGGCTCCAGCCTCGCCACCGCCGCCGCCATGGGCCGCCTGGCGATTCCCGAAATGCTGTCCTACGGCTACAACCGCGGGCTGGCGACCGGCACGATCGCCGCGGCTGGCACGCTTGGCGCCTTCATTCCGCCCTCGATCGCCTTCGTGCTTTATGGCTGGTTCACGCAGCAACCGGTCGGCACGCTGCTGATCGCGGGCATCGTCCCGGGCCTCCTGACCGCCGGCGCCTATACGGTGATGATCGTCATCCGCTGCTGGCTCAACCCCGCTCTCGCGCCGCGCATCGAGGTCAAATACAGTCTGGCGGAGAAATTCGCGGCGCTCCGCGATGTATGGCCATTGCCGCTGCTGATCCTCAGCGTCGTCGGCGGCATCTTCAGCGGCGTCGCGACGGCGACGGAGGCTGGCGCCGTCGGTGCGATGTTCGCGCTTCTCATCGCGCTCTTTTCAGGCAGGCTCACCCTGCAAAGCCTTCACGACAGCTTCATGGAGGCGCTGCGCACCACGGCGTCGATTTTCTTCATCGCCATCGGCGCGATCCTGCTGACCCGGTTCCTCGCCATGGCCGGCGTGCCGCGACTTATGTCGGAACTGGTGACGAGTTGGCATCTGGGGCAGCTCGGCGTCATCTTGACGATGATCCTCGTCTATCTTCTGCTGGGCATGTTCCTCGACCCGATCGGCATCATGCTGTTGACGCTGCCGGTCTTCCTGCCGATGTTCGACGAGCTGAACATCAACATGATCTGGATCGGCGTGCTCGTGGTCAAGATGATTGAGGTCGGCCTGCTGACTCCACCTGTCGGGCTGAACGCTTTCGTGGTGAAAAACATTGTCGGCGACGCGGTTTCGCTGAACGAGATCTTTCGAGGCTTGTCCTGGTTTCTCGTCTGCGAGGTTGTGATCGTCGCGCTCTTGATCATATTTCCAGGCCTTTCGCTTTGGCTTCCGGGCCTGATGGGGGTGTAAGCGCGATGACCAGACAATCCGGAACTCTCGCCGCCCGGCCGCACAGCGCACATTGGGGTGCGTTTTCAGCTGCGCTGAACACAAAAGGCGGGCTCGACATCTTCCCGCACCCCGAAGATCCGGACCCGTCGCCGATACTCGGCAATTTCACCGACGCGCTCATCCACCGCGCGCGCATCGCGCGGCCGATGGTGAGCAGGGACTGGCTCGAGGCCGGGCCGGGCCCGCGCGAGCGGCGCGGCGGCGGTGATTTTGTCGCGCTCCCCTGGGATGAAGTGCTCGATCGGCTTGCGGAAGAACTGACCAGAGTGCGCGACGCGCACGGGCCGGAGGCCGTGTTCGGCGGCTCCTATGGCTGGGCGAGCGCCGGGCGCTTTCATCACGCCCAGAGTCAGGTCCACAGGTTCCTGAACACCGCGCTCGGCGGTTACGTGCGCTCGGTCGGCAGCTACAGCGCCGGCGCGGCTTCGGTTTTGCTGCCGCATGTCATCGGCGCTTTCGAGGACATCTCCCGCCACAATGTGACCTGGGATCAGGTAGTCGAACACACCGATCTGGTTCTGGCTTTCGGCGGCATGGCGCTGAAGAACTCCAACATCGCCAGCGGCGGCATGAGCCGTCATATTGAGCGTGGCGCGATGGAGTGCGCCGCGGCGCGCGGTGCGCGCTTCGTCAATCTCAGCCCAATGCGGACCGATTTTCCGCCAAGCGCAGGGGCCGAATGGATCAGCATGAAGCCCGGCGCAGACGCCGCGCTGATGCTGGGCATGATGCATGTGCTCGACAGCGAGGGTCTGGCGGACACGAAATTTCTTGAAACCCATTGCGTCGGCTGGGACCGGCTCGCGGCTTATTTGCGGGGCGAGGCGGGCGGGTTGCCGAAGACCCCCGCCTGGGCCGCCGGGATCAGCGGCGTCGAGGCTTCGGTCATCGCCGACCTTGCGCGCCGCGCCGCATCCGGCCGGACCCTCATCACCGTCGCCCACGCCCTGCAACGCGCCGAACATGGCGAACAGCCGGTCTGGGCCGGCGTGGCCCTGGCGGCGATGCTGGGACAGATCGGTTCAGCCGGCGCCGGTTTCCATTATGCGCTCGGCGCCATGGGCCATACCGGGCGTACCCCGCTGGCGACACCGATCCCGACCATGCCGCAGGGAAAGAACGGCGTCGCCGCGCTGATCCCCTGCGCCCGCATCTCCGACATGCTGCTGCATCCCGGCGAGCGCTTCGATTTCAATGGAGCGGTGCTGACCTATCCTGACATCCGCCTCGTCTACTGGGCGGGCGGCAATCCCTTCCACCATCATCAGGACCTCACACGCCTTCGCCGCGCCCTGTCGCGCTGTGACACGTTCGTGGTGCAAGATTCCGCCTGGACGGCGAGCGCGCGCCATGCCGACATCGTGCTGCCGGCGACCATGACGCTTGAACGGGAGGATATCGGCGCCGCCGGAACTGACCCGTTGATGATCGCCATGCGGCAGCTGAGCAGCCCCCGTGGCGAAGCGCAGGACGACCATGAGATCTTCCGCGCCCTCGCCGCGCGCATGGGCGTCGAAGAGGCGTTCACCGAGGGCCGAAATCCTGAGGCCTGGCTGCGCCATCTTTATGAGCCGACGCGGCGGGCGCTTGCGGAGGCGGGCCTTCCGGCGCCGGATTTCGAGGCGTTCCAGTCGGCAGGCGAAGTCCGGCTGCCGCGCAAGCCCGATGATGGCGGGATACTCCGCGCCTTTCGCGAGGATCCTGCGGCGTTTCCGCTAAAGACTCCAAGCGGCAGAATCGAACTCTATTCCGAAACCATCGCCGGCTTCGGGTATTCCGATTGCCCCGGCCACCCGGCTTGGCTGGAGAGAGAAGAGGAGCCGCATCCGCGAGCGCCGCTCTGGCTTGTCTCCAACCAGCCGGCGACGCGCCTGCACAGCCAGCTCGATTATGCCGCGCATTCCCAGGCGATGAAATCCCAAGGCCGGGAAGTGATGCGCATGAATCCACGGGACGCCGCCGCGCGCGAAATTCAAGGCGGCGATATCGTGCGCATATTTAATGCGCGCGGCGCCTGTCTCGCCGCCGCGCAGTTGACTGAAGATATCGCGCCCGGCGTGATCAACCTGCCGACTGGCGCATGGTACGATCCGATCCATATTGGTGGTGAAACGATCTGCGTTCATGGCAATCCGAACGCCGTGACCCGCGATCGCGGGACTTCGCGTCTCGCTCAGGGCTCCACCGGGCAATTGTGCTGCGTCCAATGCGAGAAATGGACCGGACCTGCGCCGACGGTATCGGCTTTCGAGCCGCCTGCAGCGTGGCCGGCTGGCGATCACGGGTGAGTGGTTGGGAACGGGAGGCTTTACTTGACGAAGGACAGAACGATGGCGGAGTCGGTCTACAAGCCCGTGACGGCTTCGCTCAGGGTGTTGGCCGTGCTGGAAGCGCTGAATTCGATCGGTCCGGCCGGGCTGACCGCGATCCACAAACGCACGGGGATTCCGAAGGCGACCACGCTCAGGATGCTGGAAACGCTGCAATTCGCCGGGTTCGCCTCCTACGACGCTCATAATCGGGAATTCGCGGTCGGGCTTCGATCGCTGGCTCTCGCGAGCGGTTACGACGCCGATGACGAGATTGTCGCGATCGCGCGCCCAATCCTGGCCGATCTTCGCATGGATATGGGGTGGCCATCGGATGTTGTCCTCTGCCCCGGCGACAGACTCGTAATCGCAGAGACGAACACCCGTGACGCAGTTTTCTCGGTCATCCGCCAGCGCGGAGCCGGCTCGCAGATCCCGTTCACCATCTCGGCGACGGGCCGCGCCTGGCTCGCGTTCTGCGACGAGCCGACCCGCAGGAGGATCCTCCGGTTCGAAAACCCGCATCCTGAAGAATCGCTCGACCTGATGCGCAATCCCGAGCGTCTCCACTCCATCATCGCAGAGACCCGGCGGCGCGGATACGGACTGCAATCCGGCGAGTTCTTCTCGCATGAGGCCGGCGCGGGGATTCCCGTGTTCGTCAACGGGGCGCTCCGATGCTGCATCAACATTATCGTTGCGCGCAACGCCGTCTCCCTTGAGCAGATTGAGGAGCGCTACGTCCCGAGGCTCCTCGCCGCTGCGCAATTGATCGAGAGTCGCGTCACCGGTCGGACGCACTCGATCTGAGTTTACCGGGCTCCAGGTCACGTTAATCGTCATCGGAACGAAGCCCGCTCAATTTCAGAAGCCACGAAGCCGACGGATGTCAAGCACGATACAGCAGGGTCCAGTGGGTTCCGGGGACGATTTGAACGCCTGGACGCACCCGAATGTCTGGGTAAGAAGCCCGACAGTTTCGAAGAGTCCGCGCAATGCCTCACGGACGCTTTCGTCATCGTCGACCACGATGACGGTCGCCGCTTCCTCTGCGCGTTCGGGCATCAGCGAATTTCCTTCCGCGCCATTTGCACGGTAAAGCTGAAGGTGCTGCCGCGCGTGGTGTTTCTGGATGCCGATATGGAGCCGCCATGCGCCTCGATGATCGAGCGGCAGATTGACAAGCCCATTCCCATTCCGCCGGGTTTCGTGCTCAGGAACGCCTCGAAGATCCGATCCGCAATACAGTCGTCCAGTCCTGAACCGGTATCGCGAACGCTCACACGGGCGAAACTGTCGCCGTCCCCGGACTCAGGATAACGACAATGCGCGGTCCGCTCTCGGGCATCACCTTTACCGCGTTCATCACCAGGTTCAGAATGACCCGCTGATGCTGCGTTCGGTCAACCGCCCCCGATGCTCGTCCCTCGGTCGGGTCCTGCTTTCCAAAACGGGAGCGAAAAGAAGGAAAGGTGAATAGCTCGAGCACTGAGAGGGCGGGCGGGGTTGCGGCCTTTCATCCAGTTATCGATGACAGTCCAAGTCTCCCGGAGTTCCAACGATCTGACCCGGACGAAACGCGGCGATCATTCCTGCTGACTCTTGACCAGTGCGCCGCCGCTGACTTCGGCGAAGCCGCCGCGCCTGAAGCCCGCTTCGATGCCTGCGTTGGAGATCGCCCGGCTCGAAACATCAGGGCTCGCCCGCCTTTGGCCTGCATTTCGATTTTATCGGCGTCAATCTGCGCGGTGGCGCAATCGCCATTCATTCGTCTTTCGGAGCTTCCGGCTCGATCGGTTTTCCGACCAGGCGATGGACCTTTTCGCGCGACCATTGGGCGACGACATAAAGCGCGGGAATGATGAAAATGCCGACGACCGCCGCCGCGATCATGCCCCCGAAGACGGGAACGCCGACGCCCTTGCGCGCGAGCATCGAGGCGCCCGAGGCCTGCACCAACGGGATCAGACCGGCGATGAAGGCCAGGCTGGTCATCATAACCGCTCGAAAACGGGCTTTCGCGCCCTCTGTCGCCGCTTCGATGATCGGCATGCCCTGGGCGCGTCGCTCCATCGCGAATTCCACGATCAGGATCGCATTCTTGGCGGCGAGCGCGATCAAAACCACGAGGCCGATCTGAGCGTAGAGATTGTTGTCCAGCCCGAAAATCAGCAGCCCGCCAAGCGCGCCGCAGATCGCTACGGAGACCGATAGCAGCACCGCCACCGGAATGGTCCAGCTTTCATAGAGCGCGACCAGAAAGAGATAGGCGAAAAGCACGGCGAGAACGAGCACGGCCGTGGTCTTGCCCGCCGCCTCCTTTTCCTGCTGCGCGGTGCCGGTCCATTCGAAGCCAAACCCGGGCGGCAGCGTCGTGGCGGAGAGTTCCTCCATCGCCGCGATCCCTTCGGAGGAGGAGAAACCCGGCGCCGCCCCGCCATTGAGCTTCACCGTGCGGTAGTTGTTGTAACGGGTGATCGCCTGCGGGCCGAGCACGAGGGAGACCTTCGCCACCGCCGCAATCGGCACCATCTCGCCGTTCTTGTTGCGCACATGGATGCGGGAGATGTCAGACACCGCCGCGCGGTCAGATTCCTGCGCCTGCACCCGCACCTGCCAGGTCCGGCCGAAGAGGTTGAAGTCGTTTACGTAAAAGCCGCCGAGCGTGGTCTGCATGGCTGAGAAGACATCGCCCACGTCCACGCCGAGCGTCTGAACCCTTTCACGGTCCAGATCGAGGCGAAGCTGCGGCGAAGCGGCGCTGAACGTTGTGAAGACGTTGGCGAGGCGCTCATCCTGGTTGGCGGCGACGATCATGCCGCCCGCCGAGGCGGCAAGATCGCTCACATCACCGCCCTGAAGATCCAGCAACTGGTATTCAAAGCCGGACCCGGTGCCGAGGCCGATGATTGGCGGCAGGTTGAACGGTATCGCCTGCGCCTCCCGCACGGCCGCGAAGGCGCGGTGGGAATAGGCGAGCGAGGCGTCAACCGAATCCGCCGGGTCTTTGCGCTCATCAAACGGCTTCATCATGGCGATGGCGAAGGCGCCGTTGGACTTGGCGATACCGTCGAGAAAGCTGAAGCCGCTGACAGTGAAGACATTCGCAACGCCCGGCGCACCGGACAAAATCTGGCTGACTTCCGTCATCACTTCGTTGGTGCGGTTGGTCGAGGCGCCGTCCGGCAGACGGACTTCGACAAAATAGGCCCCCTGATCCTCAATGGGAAGAAAGCCCGAGGGCGTCATCTTGAAGAGCGCGCCCGCACCGAACAGAGCGAAGCCGAGCAGCACGACCCCGAGGATCGCACGACGTGCGATCGCGCCGGCGACCTTTCCATAGCCGTCCCGCGTCCGGTCGATCTGGCGCGAAAACCAGCCGAGCGGGCCGCGTTTCGGGCCGGAATGAGGCTTCAGAAGCATGGCGCAGAGCGCAGGGCTGAGCGTCAGCGCGTTGATCGCCGAGATCACCAACGCGAAAGAGACGGCGACCGCGAATTGCTGGAACATGGTGCCGCTGATCCCCGGCACAAAGGCGACCGGCACGAAGACCGAGAGGAGGACGAGCGTGATCGCGATGATCGGTGCGGTAATCTCCTTCATCGCCTCGCGCGTCGCGTCGGGGACCGAAAGTTCCGGCCGCGCCTCCATCACCGCTTCGACATTCTCGATGACCACGATGGCGTCGTCGACGACGATGCCGATGGCGAGCACCAGCGCCAGCATCGAGATCGTGTTGAGCGAAAGCCCAAGCGCCAACATGAAGGCGAGCGCGCCGATCAACGAGACCGGCACCGCGATAAGCGGGATGATCGTCGCGCGGGCGCTGCCGAGGAACAGGAACACCACGATGACGACGAGGATAAAGGCCTCGATCAGCGTGAGCAGCACCTCGTCGATGCTGGCTGTCACGAATTCGGTGGTGTCGTAGGGAATCTGCCACTGCAGCCCCTCTGGGAAGGTGGATTCGAGCCGCTCGACATTTGCCCGGACATTGTTGGCGGTATTGAGCGCGTTCGCCCCCGGCGCGAGATAGACGCCGACCATCGCCGTCGGCTGGCCGTTGAAAAGCGCTGTCGAACTGGAGCTTTCCGCGCCAAGCTCGACTTTTCCGATATCGCTCACGCGGATGAAGGAGCCGTCTTCCTCCGCCCGAACCACGACGTTCTCGAATTCCTCGACCGACGTCAGGCGGCCTTTCGTCGTGATGTTGAGCTGGAACAGTGGATCCTCGGCCATCGGCTGCGCGCCGATCTGCCCCACCGCGGCCTGCACATTCTGCGATTTCAGGGCGACGACCACGTCGTTGGGCGTCAGGCCGAGGCCGGTCAGCCGGTCCACGTCGAGCCAGATTCGCATCGCGTAATCCTGCGCGCCGAACATGGTCGCGTCACTGACGCCTTCCGCTCGCTTGATGCTGTCGAGGATATTGATTGTGGTGAAGTTCGACAGAAAGAGGTTGTCGTAAGTTCCTGTGCTGTCGGTGATCGCGATCACCTGCAGGAGCGCGGAAGTCTTCTTCTTCGTGCTGACGCCGGCCTGCGTGACCTCCGCCGGCAGAAGCGACGAGGCCTGCGCCACGCGATTCTGAACGTTGACGGTGTTTATGTCCGGATCGGTCCCCGACTCGAAGGTGACCGTCAGGGTGTAGCTGCCGTCCGCACCGCTCGTCGAGCTCATATAGAGCATGTCGCTGACGCCGACGATCTCCTGCTCCAGCGGTTGGGCGACGGTCGCCTCGACCACCGAGGCGTCGGCGCCGGGATAGACGGCGGCGACCTGCACCTGCGGCGGCACGATATCCGGGAACTGCTCGATCGGCATGCGGGTGAGAGAGATCAACCCGGCGAGCGTCAGCACTATGGAGATGACCAGCGCGAACCGTGGCCGGGAGATAAAGATGCTGGAGATCATGGCGCGCTACTCTTTGGAGGCCGGCGTGGTCGCCGACCCGGTCGCAGGGGCCGCGCCGCCGGTTCCGTTCTTCTCGCCGGTTTCCGCCGCATCCACCTTCGCGCCCGGGCGGGCCTTGTTCAGCCCTTCGGTGATCACCCTCTCTCCCGCTTTCAGGCCGCTCTCGATCACCGCAACCGCGCCAACGACGCGGCCAAGCTCGACGGGCCGCTTCTCCACCACGCCGTCATCACCGACCACGAGGACGAAATAGCCGGCCTGATCCTTTTGCAGCGCCTGCGGCGTGATGGTGAGCGACGTCTCAGCCGCCTCGCCGCGCACCGTCACGTTCACCAGCTGTCCGTCGATCAGGCGGCCCTTTGGATTGGCGAACGAGGCGCGGAGCGTGATCGTGTCGGTGCCCTGCTGAACTTCCACATCGATGAAATCGAGCGATCCGTTCCCATCATATTTTTGACCGTTCGCGAGCGTCAGCTCGACGATCACTTTGCTCGCCGTTTCCTCGGGATAGCGCGCGCGGACATCCAGGAGCGTCGCCTCGTCAATGGGGAAAAGGACATTTATCGGGTCAACGCTGGTGAGGATCGCGAGCGCCGGATCGCCCACCGCCACGAGATCGCCGACATCGACGCTCGCGAGGCCGATCTTGCCGGCGGTTGGCGCGATGATTTCGGTGTAGGAGAGATTCAGCTCGGCTCGCTGAAGGCTGCCCTGAAGCTGGAGCAGCGATCCCTCGATCTTGCCGCGCTCGGCCTCAACCCGCTGGACGACCGATTCCGCCACGTTGCCCTGTTTGAACAACGTGCTCTGCCTGTCATATTCGATGTCAGAAAGGGTCTTTTCGGCTTCGGCTGATTTGATCTGGCCCTGGATCTCCGTGACCGCGGCTTCATAAGCCGTGCTTTCG
>JBBDTD010000015.1:0-13300 GCA_040904645.1 Paracoccaceae bacterium | reverse complement strand
CATGAGCGCCTTCTGCGCGCGCGGGTCGAGCGCGGCGTATCCGGGCTCGGCCAGGGCGCCGACGCCGTCTCGCCGCCAGACGACCAGCCCGGTAGCGTCCATCGCGGCGCGCAGCTTTTCAACTGTCCGCTCCGCCGCGGCGGCGCGGCGCTCCGCCTCGTCTGCGCGTCGCCAGAGCGTTGTCTGATCGTGAAGGGAGACGGCGATCTCCACGCCGGCCGGCGCGCCTTCGGCCGCCAGCACCCTCCCGTCCGTCGTCTCGAACACGGTCCTGAAAGCCGCGCCCTCCGCCAGACTTCGCTTGAGCGCGCGCTGAAGCTCCCCGCCGCCTTCGCGCACCGCTGTGAAAGGCGATGATCCGCCGAGTTCGCCGGCTTCGCGGAGCCCCAGCAGCGCGCGCGCTCTGCTCGTCGCCTCGATCAGACCATCCGCGCCAAACCAGAGCAGCGCGACGGGATTGCCCGCGAGCGCCGATTCCCGGCTCTGCCTCTGCTCACGTCGCCCATTGGCGCGGCGCCCCAGCGCGCGCCACGGATTGGCCATGGTGTATAAGGAAAAAAAACCGACTGCTGCGCTGGCCAGAAACACTGCTCCCAGCGCCTCAAGGCCGGAAAAACCACTCATCGAGCGCCCCCACTCACATCGCGTCAGCCGAAACCCCCCGTCTCCGCTACGCAAAACTAAACCTATGAACGAAAATACCCCAAGTCAAATCATCTATACGTTGTCGATAGTAAACCGCTCATTCGGCCCGAGTCGGCCACGGACTTCTTCCCGAGGCGCGATGATCGCGCCTTGGGGCCAGACGGTGGCGACGACCGCGCCGGTCGGACGGCGGCGTTCCAGGGACCGATCCAGGTTGGCGGGGTCGGCGCTGCGATCGGAGTTGGCGAAGGAAACCCGCGCGCCGGTGCGCTCCAGCAGCGTCTTCGCGATGAAAAGCCCAAGTCCCATGCCGCTGTGCGGCTCGCCCGTCTTACGCCCGCCGCCCGGCATCGCGGAGACGCGCGCGCGGGATGTGACATAGGGGTCGCCAAGCCGCTGAAGCAGGTCGGCCGGAAACCCCGGGCCATCGTCTCCAACCGTAATTCTCAGCCCGCCAGCCGCGCCGGAGCCGGTGCGCGTCACATCGATCCAGATCGTGGACTCAGCGAAATCGACGGCGTTCTGCACGAGGTTGCGCAACCCGTGGATCAGCTCGGGACTGCGCCGGACGATCGGTTGCTCGGCGCCGCGGTCCTCCGCCAGCTCGCCCTCGATCCTGAGGATGATGCGCCGCCCGCGATCCGCGTGCGGCTCCGCCGCCTCTTCGATCACGGCCGAGACCGGCATGCGGCGCATATGTTCATCCGCGCGGCCGCCCTGCGCCAGATCGGCGAGAATGTCGCGGCAGCGGTCGGCCTGAGAACGAATCAACTCCACGTCTTCGCGAAGCTCGGGATGGTCCGCCAGCTCCGAAGCCAGCTCCCCCGAAACCAGTTTGATCGTGGCGAGCGGGGTTCCCAACTCATGCGCGGCGGCGGCGGCCAGCCCGCCGATCGCGGTCAGCCGTTGTTCGCGCGCCAGCGCCGCCTCGGCCTCGCGAAGCGCGCGCGACATGCGGTAAGTCTCCACCGAGACCCGCCGCGCGTAAAAGGTCATGAAAAAGATCGAGATGGTCAGCGCCGACCAGATCCCGAAAATATAGATCGGCGGCGCTGTCAGAATTTCGCCCGACGCGTAAGTCAGCGGCAGGCTCGCCTGCGCCATGAGCGAAACCAGCCCCAGCGCGGCGACGCTGACGATCAGCGTCGAGCGCAGCGTCAGCGCCGAGGCGGAGATGGTCACCGGCGCCAGAAGCAGCATCGCGAACGGGTTCGAGAGCCCGCCGGTCAGCGCCAGCAGCGTCGAAACCTGCCCCAGATCGAAGAGCATCGACAGCGTGGCCGCCCGCTGGCTGAGACGGGTCGTCGCCGGGAAAAGCTGCATCGAGATGATGTTGAAGATGACCGAGGCGGCGATGGCGAGCGCGCAGAGCGCGCGCGGAACCTGCACCCCGAAAAGCTGATCGGCGGCGATCACCGCCCCGGCCTGCCCGACCACGGCCAGCCAGCGCAGCGTGGTCAGCGTCTCCAGCCGCACCCAGCGGCCTGAGGCTTCGCCCCGCATCAACTCGGTGAATATCCCGACCATGCGCCAGAGGTAACATCGTCGCGAGCGAACGCCTAGATGGAGCGCATATCGCCGCGCCCTGGTGGCGCGAAAAGGCGCGGCAGCGTATCTGGGCGGGACGAAACAAGGAACCAGAGCGATGCCGAGCAAGAAAACCTATGCGATCTCAGCCATTCTTCTGGCGGCGGCGGGGTTCGGCGCCGGCGGACTCTACACTGCCCTGAAGGACGACACCTTCGCCGATTGCGGCGGCGGCGTCGCCACCGGGGCCGCCTCCATCGGCGGGCCGTTCACGCTCGTCTCCGAAACCGGCGCCACCGTGACCGCGGCGGAGGTGATCGACGGGCCGGCGCTGATATATTTCGGCTACACGTTCTGCCCGGACGTCTGCCCGGTAGACGCGGCGATGATGGCTGAGACCGCGGATATGCTGGCCGCGCGCGGCACGCCGGTGAAGACGGTTTTCATCAGCATCGACCCGGAGCGCGACACGCCCGAAGTGCTGGCGGATTTCACCGACAATCTTCATCCCGACATGATCGGGCTGACCGGCCCGGTCGAGGCGGTGGAGGCGGCGAAATCAGCCTACAAGGTCTATGGGGCCAAGGCGGCGGGGGACGACCCCGAATTCTATCTGATGGACCATAGCGCCTTCATCTATCTGATGGCGGCGCCGGATCGGTTCCTGACCATCTTCCGCCATGGCGCGGCGCCGCAGGACATGGCGGAAACAGCCTCCTGCTATCTGGACGCGCTTGCGGCGGGCGCCTGAGTGGCCGCGTTCACCAGCCAGACCCCCAGCATGGCGGCGGAAAGGCCGATGATCTCCGTCAGGCCGAACTGCTCTCCGAACATCATGGCGGCCATCGCGGCGGTTACGCCCGGGACGAGGAAAAAGAGGCTGGCCGTCTCCGCCGCGGCGCCGCGGCGCAGGAGAACGTAATAGAGCGACACGGCGCCGAGAGAGAGCCCGACCACCATCCAGCCAAGCGCCGCGATGAACTCCACCGACCAATCGACCCGCTGATCCTCAAAGAATGCGGAGGCGAGGCCGGTGATCAGCGCGGCCGCCGCGAACTGGACCGCGCTATCGGCCGCGAGGCGGGTGCGCACCGCGCGACGCTTTTGCAGGATCGAGGCGAAAGAGATCGAAATCAGGCCGATCAGGCAGAACCCGACGCCGACAAAGCCGATGCCGCCGTCGAAAAGTTTCCAGCCGACCACCAGCGCCACGCCGCCGAGGCCCAGAGCCATGCCGAGCCATTGCCGCGCCGTCAGCGCCTCGTTCAGCATCGCTCCGGAGATCAGCGCAGTCGCGACCGGCTGCAACCCGACGATCAGCGCCGTCAGCCCGGCGCCCGCCCCGAGCCAGATCGCCGTGAAGACGCCGCCGAGATAGATCGCGTGCATCAGCGCGCCGACCACGACGGCGCCTGAATAATCGACGCGCCCCGGCGCCCCTTCCGTCCGGAACTCCCCGGCCAGCGCCGCCCACAGCCCCAGCGCCAGCGCCGCCATCGCGAAACGCAGCGTGAGAAAAGTCATAGGCTCCGCATGCGGCAAGCCGTATTCGGCCCCTATGAACCCGGTGCTCCACAAGAGCACGAAAAGCGGCGCGGCTATCCGCCGGAGCCCGTTCACGTCTGTCATTTTCATCAGCCTCTCGCGCAGCGGACCTGTATCAGGCCCGGCCCGACGGAGGCCAAGTGCAGGGTTGCACACTCCCGACGCGATCACGCGGTTTGCCAGCGTTGAACGCTGTTGCTATGAAGCTGGAAAAGGGCGGTGAGGCCGCAGCATCTGGGAACCTTCGCATGGATGATGATCTCGCAGCCGATATCGGCCCAGACAAGACATTGCTGATCCTTGATGACGACGAAGCGTTTCGTCGTCGTCTCGCTCGTGCGATGGAGAAACGCGGCTTCGAGCCATTGCTGGCGGAAAGCGTGGCCGAGGGGCTCGGCCTGGTGGCGAGCGCGCCGCCGGCTTACGCGGTCATCGATCTGCGGCTTGAGGATGGCAACGGGCTCGATGTGGTCGAAGCGCTCCGGGCGGCGCGCGAGGGCGCGCGGATCGTGGTGCTGACGGGATATGGCGCCATCGCGACCGCCGTGGCGGCGGTCAAGATCGGCGCGACCGACTATCTCTCCAAGCCTGCGGACGCGGACGACGTGACCGCGGCGCTGCTTGCGCTGCCGTCGGTGAAGCCGCCGCCGCCGGAAAACCCCATGTCCGCCGACCGCGTGCGGTGGGAGCATATCCAGCGCGTGTTCGAGCTTTGCGATCGCAATGTCTCGGAAACCGCGCGCCGGCTCAACATGCACCGCCGCACTCTGCAACGAATTCTCGCCAAGCGTAGCCCGAAATAGCTTTGCGCCGGTAAGCGTCGCTGCGGCCCTGTCCCGCGGCGAACAAATCGTTGCGAGCCGCGGGTTCATGCGGGACTTCGCCCCGCCGTTCAGGCCGCCTCGCCTCTGCGCCCGCAGCCCTTCGCGGCGCCAGTCCGTTCAGACGGCCGGCGGCGCCGGGCGGCTGAGCGCACGGGCGGTCGTCCGCTCGCGCATGATGATATAGAGCCCGGCGGCGATGGTGATCAGGATGCCGATCGCCGCGAGCCCATTGGGCAAGTCGCCGAAGATCAGGAACCCAACCAGCGTCGCGATCGGAATTTCCAGGTATTGCATCGGCGCCAACGTCGCCGAAGGCGCGAATCTCAGCGACCAGGTCATCAGAAGATGCGCAAAGGTGCCGACGACGCCGACCGCCAGCAAAAGCTCTGTCTCCGTTCGGCCGACCTCCACCATGCCAAGGTCAAAGAGTTTGCCGCCGAAAATCGCCCATACGAGCGAAAGGCCGATCGTGGCCATCAGGCCGCTGGTGAACTGCAGCAGAAGCGGCCCCGCTTCCTTTGCCGCCTGCCGCGTCACAAGCATGAAGAAAGCGAAGATCACCGCGAAGCCCAGCGGCAGCAGCGCCGGCGCGCCGACGGCGGCGAAACTCGGCTGAATGACCAGCATGGTGCCGACAAACCCGACCGCGCAGGCCGCGAGCCTGCGCCGGCCGACCTCTTCGCCGAGGATATACTTCCCCAGCAGCAGCATGATGAAGGGCATGACGAAGGCGATGGCGACCGCGTCCGCAAGCGGCAGGTAACGCAGCGAAGCGATCATCGCGCCGACGCCAGCGATATGGAGGCAGGTTCGAATGGCGGTGAGCCGCAGTACGCGCGCCGAAAGCTGCGGCCAGCCCTGCGTCAGCACCAGTGGAGAGAGTATCGCCGCCTGAACCGCGAAGCGCACCAGCAATATCTGAAGCAACGGCAAGGTCTGTCCAAGCACCTTGGCCAGCGCGTCGCCCACCGGGGCCAGCGCGCAAAAGCCGAGCATCAACATGATGCCGAGAAGGGGGCGATCCTGAGGCATGAGTTCCGAATACCGGGCGGGCGCTTGTCACGCAATCTCGGCGGTTGCGCCGCGCGCGTCGCTCGGCTAACCGGTGCGAAACATTCAGGATCTTCCGATGCACCCGCGCTACGCGCCATTCCTCTTCGGTCTGCTTGTGTCAGGCATGATGTCGTTCCTCGTCTCCTGTATCGCGACGCTGCGCGCCGTCGGGCCGGTGGAGAATTTCGCCGAACTCTGGCTTTCCGCCTGGCTTCCGGCGTGGTCGGTCGCCTTCCCGGCGATACTGCTGGTCGGCCCGCTCGTGCGGCGCTTCGTCCACGGGATGGTCAGGGCGCCCGCCGATCAGGCGGCGCCGTCCCTCAAGACCGACCCGGCGAGATAGAGGGAGCCGCAGATCAACACACGCTTCGCGCCGGCTGAAAGCGCGGCGGAGAGCGCGGCGCTGACGCTCACCGCCTGATCCGCCTCCAGCCCCGCCGCCCGCGCGGCGGCGGCGAGCCGCTCGGCCGGAATGGCGGCTGACGAATCCGGGATGTCTACCGCGTGAAGCCGCAATGCGACGCCCTTGAACGGGCGGAGGAAGCCCTCGGCATCCTTGGTGTCCAGCATTCCACAGATGAGATGTGTCCTGGCTTTCGGCAGCCCCGCGAAATGCGCCGCGAGCGCCGCGCCTGCGGCGATGTTGTGGCCGCCATCGAGCCAAAGCTCCGCCGCCGCCGCCTTCGCCGCCTCAGCCAGCGCGCCCTTGGTCAGCCGCTGGATACGGGCCGGCCATGCCGCGCGGGAAGGGGCGGCCTCCACCGCCGCGTCGTCGATCCCCAACGAGCGAAGCGCTGCGACGCCGGCGCCGGCGTTCTCCACCTGATGCGCGCCGCGCAGGCTGGGCGGCGCCATGTCCAGAAGCCCGGCGCCATCGCGAAAGATCAGCCGGCCGGCCTCGATCCCCACAGTCCAGTCCTGCCCCGAGACCAGCAGCGGCGCGCCGAGCGCAGCCGCGCGCGCTTCGATGACGCCGAGCGCGGCGCCGCTCTGCGGCCCGACGACGCAAGCAATTCCGGACTTGAGGATGCCGGCTTTTTCGAAGGCGATCTCCGCGAGCGTCTCGCCCAGATATTGTTGATGGTCGATGGAGACCGGCGTGATCACCGTGAGGCGGGGCCGGGCCACGACGTTGGTCGCATCCAGCCGCCCGCCCAATCCGACCTCCAGCAGGGTGAAATCGGCTTTCGCCCGCGCGA
Organism: Paracoccaceae bacterium; assembly: GCA_040904645.1. GTDB lineage: Bacteria > Pseudomonadota > Alphaproteobacteria > Rhodobacterales > Rhodobacteraceae > Pikeienuella. The sequence continues at coordinate 6,507 of JBBDTD010000015.1, read as the reverse complement.
ATCCCAAAAAGCCGGCGGCGGTGGTGATCTCGAAAAACGTGATCGGGGCGCCGCCGTTCGCCGTCTCGCATTCGCTGAGCAGCGCCGCCAGCGCATCCTCTTCGATCACCTCGCCCGCGATGCGGATGCGCTCATGAAAGCGGGCGAGATGAGGAGAGGTGTAGGCATGCGCGCTCAAACCCGCCGCCTCCAGCCCGGCGCGAATCACGGCGAGGGTGGAGCCCTTGCCATTGGTGCCGGCGATATGGACCACAGGTGGCAGATCGCGCTCAGGGTGGCCGAGCCGGGCGAGCAGCCGCTCAAGCCGCTCAAGCGTCAGGTCGATGATCTTCGGATGCAGCGTCAGGAGCCGCTCCAGCAGAATGTCGGAGCCGGCGGAGGCGGGGCTCACGCCGTGCGCTCTTCCGATCCGGCGGGCTCGGTTCCGGCGTCCGGCTCCGGGGCAGGGGCCGGCAGGCCGCCGAAACTGCGCGGCGGCTTGTTTGTCAGCAGCCGGATCAGCGTCGCCATCTCGTCGCGCATCTTCCGCCGGTCGACCACCATGTCGAGCATGCCGTGATCGAGCAGGTATTCGGCGCGCTGGAAACCGTCCGGCAGGGTTTCGCGGATGGTCTGTTCAATCACGCGCGGCCCGGCGAAGCAGATCAGGGCGTTCGGCTCCGCGATCTGCACATCGCCCAGCATCGCGTAGGACGCCGTCACGCCGCCGGTGGTCGGATGGGTCAGGACGGTGATGAACGGCAGCCCGGCCTCCTTCACAATCTCGACCGCGACCGTGGTGCGCGGCATCTGCATCAGCGAGAGGATCCCCTCCTGCATCCGCGCGCCGCCCGCCGCGCAAAAGACGATCAGCGGCGCTTTCGCCTTCACCGCGGCCTCCGCCGCCGCGATGAGCGCATTGCCGACCGCGATGCCCATCGAGCCCGCCATGAAAGAAAAATCCTGCGCCGCGACCACGACCGTGACGCCGCCGAGGAGCCCTTGGGCGACAAGCATCGCCTCAGCCTCACCCGTGGCCTTTCGCGCCTCGCGAAGCCGGTCAGGATATCTTTTCTGGTCGCGGAACTGGAGGGGGTCCGTCGCCGCTTCGGGCGTCTTGACGGTCGCGAAGACGCCGCCGTCAAAAAACGCGGCCAGTCGCTGGCGCGGCTTGATTGACATGTGATGATCGCAGGAAGGGCAGACATGGAGGCTTTCCGCCATCTCGCGATGGAAGATCATCTGGCCGCAAGCGTCGCATTTCGACCAGAGGTTCTCCGGCATCTCCCGCCGTGAAAACAGCGAGTTGATCTTCGGGCGGACATAGTTCGAAATCCAGTTCATGACGTCCCTGAAGCCTTCCGGGCTGGCGTGGCGCGCGTCGGCGGTAAATAGTCGGGGGGGCGCGCGATTGCAACGAGGGTGAGCATGCTGGAGCTGAGACGGGTATGCCCGGCGGACTGGGTGGATTTCAACGGCCACATGCGGGACGCCTATTATGTGCTGCTGGTCAGCTTCGCCAACGACCAGACGATGGACGAGCTTGGCATGGGGCCGCGCTATCTCTCGTTGACCGGGCGTACGCTCTATAACCTCGACACGCGCATCAATTATCTCAAGGAAGCGCATGAGGACGACAGGCTGCTGGTCAGGATGCGCCTGATCGACGCCGACGCGAAGCGGCTCCATCTTCATTCCGAGATCCTGAACGAGGCGACCTGCGCGCCGCTGGCGGTCAATGAAAGCGTGCTCCTCCATGTCGATCAGGCCGGCGGGCCACGCGCGGAGCCGTTCCCGCCCGCTGTCTCCGCGCTCGTCGCCGCGCGCCGTGCGCGTGACGGAGCCCCGCCCCTCCGCCGGGTCGGTGGCGTCGGCCTCAAGCGCTGAGGCCGGGTCGGCGTGGACACAGAGGCGCGTGAAACGCCTGGAAATGACGACGCCCTCCTGAGTTCGCGCGCCATCCTTCCACTTGGCGATGTAGGCAATCTCACCCGCCGGCTATCAGGACGGCTTCGACTTCGTTTGAGCGGAACCGTCCGACCCTTGCCCCCGCCGCCGCCCCGCTCTAGGAATTTCCGGCGCGACGGCGGGAGAGAAAGATGAACGGACCCCAGATCTGGACCTGGTATGAAGGCGAATGGCGCGAAGGCAACGCGCCGATCCTCGGGGCGGCTGATCACGGCGCCTGGCTCGGCTCGATGATCTTCGACGGCGCCCGCGCCTTTGACGGAATGACGCCGGATCTCGACCTCCACTGTGCGCGCGCCAATGAAAGCGCCCGGCGCATGGGGCTGAAGCCGACGCTGACGGACGAGGAAGTTCTCGGCCTCGCCCGCGAAGGGATCGCCAAATTCCCCGCCGGGACGCCGCTCTATATCCGCCCGATGATCTGGGCGAGGACCGGCGGCAAGTCGATGATCCTGGCTGATCCCGAAAGCACCGCCTTCGCGCTCTGCCTTGAGGAGCGACCGATGGCCGAGCCGACCGGCATCACCATGGGCGCGACGCAGTTCCGACGTCCGACGCCAGATTGCATGCCGGTCGACGCCAAGGCCGCCTGCCTTTATCCCAACAACGCGCGGATGCTTCGCGAGGTGGCGGCGCGCGGCCTCCAGAACGCCATCGTGCGTGACGCGATCGGCAATGTGGCGGAAACCGCGACTTCCAACATCTTCATGGCGCGCGACGGCGAGGTGCTGACCCCGATCCCGTCGGGCTGTTTTCTCAATGGCATCACCCGCCAGCGCGTTATCAAGCTGCTGCGCGCGGACGGCGTGATCGTCCATGAAAAGACCCTGACCATGGCGGATTTCATGTCGGCTGATGAGATATTCACCTCCGGCAACGCGATGAAGGTCATGCATGTGACCCAGCTTGAGGATCGCCATCTTCAATACGGGCCGCTCGCGCGCCGCGCCCGCGCGCTTTACTGGGATTACGCGGCAAGCGCGGTGTGAGCGGAGCGGCCAAGGCTACGAAAGACGCGCAATTCAGGATGAAAGGTCGCTGATGCCCCGGATCGCCGCCGCCGCCTATCCGCTTTCTCCGCTCGCCGATTGGGCGGCTTATGAGGCGAAGCTTTCGGCCTGGGTCGCGGACGCCGCCGGCCAGGGCGCCGAGCTTCTGGTCTTTCCCGAATATGGCGGGACCGAGTTGGCGAGCCTCGGCGGCGCCACCTGGGGTGAAGATCATTTCGGCGCCATCGAAGCCATAACGGCCAATCGCAACGCGGCGGAGGCGATTCTTGCGCGGCTGGCGGCGGCGCATGGCGTTTTCATGCTGTCCGGTTCAGCGCCAATTCGTGAGGACGGCAAGATCCTGAACCGTGCGGCGTTGATCGGTCCGGAAGGCGGAATCGGCTGGCAGGACAAGATGATCCCCACGCGCTGGGAGCGCGACGCGCTTGGCATGGTCGGCGGCGCCTCGGCGCGGCTTTTCGAAACCCCGCTCGGGCGGATCGGCGTCGCCATCTGTTATGACAGCGAGTTCCCGCTCATCGCCCGCGCGATGGTGGAGGAGGGGGCGGAGATCATCCTTGCGCCCTCCTGCACGGAGAGCGAAGCCGGCTATTGGCGGGTGCGTATCGGGGCGATGGCGCGGGCGCTGGAAAATCAATGCTGGGCAGTCCATGCGCCTCTGATCGGCGGCAATGACTGGGCGGAAATGGTCGAAACCAACACGGGCGCCGCGGCGATCTACGGGCCGCCCGATCTCGGCTTTCCCGCGACCGGCGTCGCCGCACTGGGCGAGCGGGATGCGCCGGGATGGGTGATAGCCGACTGCCGCCTGGACGCGGTCTCTCTCGTACGACTCGACGGCGGCGTGCTCAACCACAACCATTGGTCGGAGCAAGATGCGCGGCTGGCCAGGGTCGAGCGCGCGACGCTGCGATAAACGCATGAGAGCCGCGGTGCGCCAACCCCCGCACCGCATGCGCTTCAACGCCGCGCGCCGCACGATCCTGACAAAGGAGCGCGCAGGGTTGAACCGCGCGAGATCAATGAACATAAGGATGCGCGTGAGGAGCGGTGGCCGAGCGGTCGAAGGCGCCAGTCTTGAAAACTGGAGAGCCCGCAAGGGCTCCGTGGGTTCGAATCCCACCCGCTCCGGGAGAAGGTTGTCTTTCAGGCCCATCCCCTCCGAGGGAAACCTCCCCTTGCAGCGGACAGGCGGAGACCGGCGCGCCAAAACCGTCCCGTAGCCGCCGGGAGACAGCCTCAGATCGACGACCAGGATCGGGATTGACGCGAAATAACCGCCCTGTTCCGGGCGCTTGGCTGCGCAGTCGCAGTGCTGAGAACAGTGTCAGGGGTCGGTGGCGGAGAGACAGGGATTCGAACCCTGGGAACCCGTGAAGGCTCAACGGTTTTCGAGACCGCCCCGTTCGACCACTCCGGCATCTCTCCATGATGCGACTTCCAGCCGACGACGCCGGGGTTTAGCCGTAGGCGCGATGGCGCGCAAGTCCTGAAGCGAGGCCTTGACGCTCCAAGGTTGCGGTCGCTTCCAACGCTTCGTCACTGAAGCTCTAAGTCTCTTGGGTCGGCGTCGTCGTCATCGGGCGGGTGCGATCCGTCGCCGCCTCGGCCTGCAACCGCGCTGACGGCGCGGTGGGTGAGTTCCTCCCCGGTTTCCGCGTCGATCAGCATCGGCCTTATCGGCGCGCCGGTGCTGCGGGAGAGCAGCCGGATCGTCGGCTCCGACTTTGCGGGAACATTGGCGTTCGCCCATTCCATCAGCGTGATCAGGACCGGATGCAGCGCCTTGCCCTTCTCTGTCAGGCGGTATTCGAGCCGTAGCGGACGCTGCTGATAAGGCGTGCGTTTCAAGACCCCCGCACTCTCCAGCTTGCGCAGCCGATCGGAGAGGACATGGCGCGTGACGCCGAGGCGTTGCTGGAACGACTCGAATTTGCGGACGCCCAGGAAGCAGTCGCGCAGCACCAGCATTGTCCACCGATCGCCGATCACGGAGAGGCCGCGGGCGACAGGGCAGGCTTCATCGGCGAGTTCGTTCCAACGCATGGAGGCACCCTAACGCAACTTGACAGGTTCTGAAAGGGAACTTATTCATTGTCGGGTTCCAATTAGGAACCAACTAGGCACGTCCATGTGCGGCCGCCACGCAGGAGCACACCAACCGATGCTGGACGTATCAAACCCTGGGTTCCGAAAGACACGCAGTTACGAATATTCCCCCGTCGGGTTCGACGCGGCGGGGGCGAAGAAAATGAGCGGCCTCGATTACATGCGCGCTCCTGTCGAAGGGCGCATCGACGCACGGCCCTCGATCATCGACACGATGGGGATGTCGGAGCCGAGCGAGCTTGCGTGCGGCAAGGCGGTGATCGAAGTGACGCCGGCCGATTTCCTGCTCAACCCGCTGGGATTCGTTCGCGGGGGCTTTGCCGCGACGCTGCTCGATTCGGTGATGGGCGGCGCAGTTCACACCGCATCGCCGCCCGCCACCGGCTATACGACGGAGGAGGGGCGGTTAGTGGGCGCCGGCGATGGCAAGCTCTACGCACATGGCGCGACCACCTGCTTTCTGTTTCCACTCGGTGCGGCGGCGGGCGGAAGCGAATGAGCATCGCGGCGGATCGGGTGTCGAACATGGCCACCACCGGGCTTCGGCCTGACATTGCGGCGGCCAAGCGCGCCGCGCGCATGCGCCGGCTGCTGGAGGGGCCGATTGGCCCTACGCTGGCCCGGCTGGCCGCGCCAAATGTCGTCGCCATGTCGGTGACGGCGGCGATGAGCATCGCCGAAGGCTATTTCGCCGGGCGCATGGGGATCAGCGCGCTCGCCGGCCTGGCGCTGGTGTTTCCGCTGGTGATGCTGACGCAGATGCTGTCCGCCGGGGCGATGGGCGGGGCGATTTCCGCCGCTGTCGCGCGCGCGCTTGGCGCGGGGTCGGCGTCCCGCGCTGCGGGGCTGGTCGTGGCGGCGTGGCTGATCGCGCTCTGCGCAGCTTTTGCGTCCGCAGTCTTGATCGGCCTCTTTGGCCCCCGGCTCTTCGCGCTGCTGGGCGGGGGAGGGGAGGCGGTCGCCGCCGCGCTCGATTACTCCAGTATTTTCTTCCCGGGCTGCGCCGCGCTCTGGCTGTGCCATTCGACGCTCAGCGTCTTCCGTGGAACCGGGAACATGCTGTCGCCCTCTCTGCTGCTCGCCATCGTCTCACTCGTCTCGATTCCGCTCTCCGGCGCGCTGTCGCTGGGCTGGGGGCCGTTTCCCGCGTTCGGGATGCAAGGTTTGGCCGGAGGCGCGATCATCGCGCATGGATGCGGTGCGTTGGTGGCGATGGGCGCGGTGCTGACGGGCCACGCCGGGCTTTCGCTGAAAGGCGCGCTTCGACATCTTGAGCGGTCTTTCTTCGGAGACATCCTGAGGGTTGGCCTGATCGCCTCGGTCAACGCGGTTCAGACGGTGCTCACCATCGCGCTGATGGTCGCCCTCGTCGGGCGATACGGAGAGGCGGCGCTGGCGGGCTACGGGCTTGGCGCGCGGCTTGAGTTCCTGATGATTCCCG
>JBBDTD010000014.1:0-2173 GCA_040904645.1 Paracoccaceae bacterium | reverse complement strand
CAATCCGGCGGTTTCGAGCCGGGGAACCGAACGCATGAGCCCGCCGGTGTAAGGCATCAGCGGCCGCTCCAGCACTTCGGCGACGCCGCCTTCTTCGACGACACGGCCTGAATACATCACCATCGTCCTGTCGGCGATCTCCGCCACCACGCCGAAATTATGGGTGATGAACAGCATCGCCATGCCGGTCCGCTCCTGCAATTCGCGCAGGAGTTCGAGGATCTGCGCCTGCACGGTGACGTCGAGCGCGGTGGTCGGCTCATCCGCGATCAGGACTTCCGGCTCCAGCGCCAGCGCGATGGCGATCATCACCCGCTGGCGCATGCCGCCCGAAAGTTCATGCGGATAGCTTTCAAGCCGCTGTTCCGGCTCCGGTATGCCGACCTGTTCCATGAGATCGAGCGCCCGGCGCCGCGCCGCGGCCCTTGTCACGTCACGGTGGCAGCGGATCGACTCGACGATCTGCGCGCCGACCCTGTGCACCGGGTTGAGCGAAGTGAGCGGCTCCTGAAAGATCATCGCGATCCGGTCGCCGCGAAGCCGCCGCATCCGGCGCTCAGGCAGGGCGAGGAGGTCGATATCCTCATCCCCATGCAGCACCGCCCGCCCGGAGAGAACCGCGCGCGGCGGCGGCGGCAATAACCGCATCACCGCGAGGCTGGTGACCGATTTGCCGGAACCGCTTTCGCCGACCACGGCCAGCGTCTCCCCATCGCGAAGCGTGAGGCTGACGTCGTGGACGACTTTCACCGGCCCGCCGGCGCCCTGAAAGGCGACGTTGAGGTTGTCTACGCTCAGCCGGACGCTCATCGCAGGTCGCTCCGCGCATCCAGTGCGTCGCGTAACCCGTCGCCGATGAAGTTGAATCCGGTGACGGCCGCGGTGATCGCGAAGCCGGGCACGAGCGCGAGCCAGGGCGCGGTGTCGAGATATTGCTGGGCGTTGTTGAGCATGTTGCCCCAGCTCGGCAGCGGCGGCTGGATGCCGTAGCCGAGGAAGCTGATATAGGCCTCGATAAGGATCGCCCGGGCGACGGTCAGCGTCGCGGCGACGATGATCGGCCCGGCGGCGTTCGGCAGCAGCTCGCGGAACATGATCCAGGCGGGCGAAGCGCCGCTCATCCGCGCGGCGGTGACGAAGTCGCGCTCACGCAGGCTTCGGACCTCCGCCGCGACGATCCGCGCGATCTCCATCCAGCTGGTGATGGCGATGATGATGGTGATCATCACCGCGCTCGGCTCGATGAAGGCGGCGAGCGCGAGGAGCAGAAATATCTGCGGAAAGCAGAGGAAGGAATCGGTGAAGCGCATCAACGCGGTGCCGGTCCAGCCGCCGAAATAGCCCGCCACGATGCCGATGGTCGCGCCGATCAGCGTGGAAAGCACCATCGAAGCGAAGCCGACCAGAAGCGATATCCTCCCGGCCATCAGCAGCCGCGCCGCGAGATCGCGGCCCAGCGGGTCCGTGCCGAGATAATGATCGCCGGTCATCGGCGGCGCGAACCTTCCGCGCAGATCGATATGCAGCATATCGTAAGGCAGAAGGTTCGGGCCGATGACGCAGGCCGCCAGCAGGACAAGGATCATGACCAGCCCGGTGACGGCGAGCTTGTGCCGGAAGAACCGGCGCAGCGCCCGTGCGCGCCACCAGCGCGGCTCGGGCGTCGCAATATCGAATGTCGCGGTCATGGCGTTACTCCAGCCGGATGCGCGGATCGGCGATGGCGACGAGGAGATCCGCCACCAGATTGCCGATCAGCACAAGGATCGCCGAGAACATCAGAAGCCCCATGACGACAGGATAGTCCTGATAGCCAAGGCTATCGAGAAAGAGCCGCCCCATGCCAGGCCAGGTGAAGACCGTCTCCGTCACCAGCGCGCCGGACAGCAGCGTCGGCAACTGGAGCCCCGCGAGGGTGATCATCGGGATCAGCGCGTTGCGGATCACGTGGGAATAGAGCACCCGGCTTCGCGGCAGCCCCTTGGCGCGGGCGGTGCGCACATAATCCTGATCGATCACGTCGAGCATCGAAGAGCGCATGTAGCGCGACCATATCGCGACATTGACGAGCGCGAGAACAACCGAGGGCAGGATCAGGTGAATGGCGTAGTCGAGCACCGATGCGTCGCCGATCGTGTACATGTTGCCCGCGGGCAGCCAGCCCAGCTCCAGC
>JBBDTD010000013.1:0-13422 GCA_040904645.1 Paracoccaceae bacterium | reverse complement strand
TCTTTCGGCTGATTTCAAAAGAAAACCGCCGCTCCGAAAGGGGCGGCGGTTTCCATTCAGGCTCGATCGCCGGCGCCAGGCGGCGCGGCGGACGCCGGGCCGGGGAAACCGTGGCGGCCGCCAAGGCCCGCGCATCGCTCAAAACGAAGCAGGCATGCCGCTCAATAGCGGGAAAGCACCGTCTTCACAGTCTCCAGCGACACCGCAGCCTTGGCCACGCGCGCGCCGGCGCGTTTGCAGTCGGGATCGCTGCGACGGTAATCGACCGAACAGACGATCGCCTCCACCAGCGCCGCTTTCTGCGCCTCCACATCGCGGCGGAACGCGTTGAACTTGGCGACAGCGCCGCCCGGTTTCAGCATCCGCCCGAAAGCGGCCAGAACCGCGTCGCACCCGACGCCCTGTCCGCGCAGCGCATCGGCGAGCGCCGCGGAGGACGCGTCGGCCCGGCAAAGTTTCCAGAGGATATCCGCCTGCACCACCGGATGCAGCCGGATAAGCGTCCGGTACCGGCCGCGCACCATCCCATACCCATAGGCGACATTGCGCGAGGGCCAGAAGGCGTAGCTTTCGACGAAGGCGCGCGGGTCGATTGTGCCGCCCGGCCCTTCCGGCGGGTCCACGTAACGCGCCGGGCGCGGCGGCGGAGAGAGGCCTTCGCGCACGAAACCATAGGCCACGGTCTCAGCCGCGATGGGCAGGCCCTTCGCATCGAGCGGAAAGATGATCAGGGAGACCCCGAGCGCCTCCTCGGTGAAAACATAGGTGAGCTTGCGCCCGTCGGCGTTGACCGTCGCCTCCGCGCCCGTCTCCAGCTTGTCGGCGCTGAACGAGGACGGCGCGCCGGGCAAGCCGGTGAGGCTGACCTGGAGCCGGTTTCCGCCCGGCTGGAACTGCAGACGCGCGCCTTGCGACTCGTCGAGCCCGATATAGACGCCCGAAAGCTCCGCCATCGCCGGGCGGGACAGCGAAAAGAGCGCGATCAGCGCGAGTCCAGCGACAATCCGCATCAGCATGCTTTGCCCTTTCTGCAATGACCAGTATAAGGCTCTATCGTAGCGACGACGCCCGCGAAAGGCGTCACTGCGATATCCGGGCGAAAAGGGAGCGGCATGGCAACCGACTGGGACAAGCTGCGCGTCTTCTACGCAGTGGCGGAGGCAGGCAGCCTGACCCACGCCGGCGAGGCGTTGCATCTCAGCCAATCCGCCGTCAGCCGCCAGATCCGCGGACTGGAGGAAAGCCTCGGCGCGACCCTGTTCCACCGCCATGCGCGCGGGCTGATCCTGACCGAGCAGGGGGAGCTGCTCTACGGCGCGGCGCGGGACATGTCCTCCCGGCTCAACCTCGCGGCCGCACGCATCCGCGACGCCAAGGACCATGACGGGGGCGATCTGCGGGTTTCGACCACGCATGGGCTCGGCTCGCTCTGGCTGGCGCCGCGGCTCGGCCGGTTCTTCACCGAATACCCAGATATCTCCATCGACCTCGTGCTGACCGAGCAGGTCCTCGACTTGCCGATGCGAGAGGCTGACGTGGCGATAATGCTGCGCGAGCCTGAACAGGCGGAGCTGATCCGCCGGCCGCTGACCGAATCAGCGATCCGCTTTTACGCGTCGCGCAGTTATGTCGAGCGGTTCGGCGCGCCGAAGACGGCGGCGGAGTTCTGCAATCACCGGCTCATCTCCTATCGCGCCGAGCAGAAATCGCCGCTGCCGCCCGCCGTCACCGACTGGCTGGCCCGGACCACTGAAATCGAACACAAGAGCGACCTTTCGGTGAACAATTACTTCGCCGTGATGCAGGCGGCCGAGACCGGCATCGGGGTCGCGCCCCTGCCCGATTATCTCTCGGCGCTGAACTCGGATCTCGTGCAGGTGGCGCCCGATCTCGTCAGCCCGTCATTCACCATCTACATCGCCTACGCGGAGGAGCTTCGCCGCTCTCGCCGGGTGCTGGCGTTCAGGGACTTTGTTCTCGGCGAACTCGCCTCCTTGCGCGCCGCCGAGTAGGCGGGCGCTGACTCTACCTTCGATTGAATATCCGCCATGCGCATAATGCATGGCGGATCTGCACGTCGCCGGCGGTTTTTCCCTTGAAGCACCCCGATGTGACGACTATCTAGGCAATAGGCGGCGCAAACGGGCGACACTGTTGCTAACTTGCACCGTCTACCTCCCTGTTGGACTAGGCCGGGCGAAAGCTCGGCCTTTTTTTTGGTGCAAGAAGCCGATGCGCGCTCACGGTAGCCGTCGGCGGAGCCGGGGCAATATTTGCGACATCAACGCGCACGACGCCAAGCAGGTGGAACAATTCGCTGTTGAAGAGGCATATAACGCCGCCATCGTCAGCTACGGTTTATTGCGCCCAGCCGATCAATATCGGCAGATCGCCGCGCCAGCTGCGATTCTCGGCTGTTATATGAAGGCAGCGGGGCGACGATTATCCGCCCGCCGCCAAGCAGCGCAGATTTCATCACCAGGAATGAAGCGACGTATCAGGCTTATTGAACACCCGCCGCGCATGAGCGGCCCAAATGCGGTTCAATCACATTACGGCTGGCGCGCTGGGCCGCCCCGCCGCTCAGTGACGAGCCCGGTGCAACCGGAGATAGCGAGGCCCGCACCTCACCGCCAGAGGCGATCCCCGGCCGCCTGCGCCTCGAGATTGTTGTCATAGAGCGAAGCGACGGTGGCGCCGTAGCCGTTGAAGAGCTGTGTCGGCAGGTATTCCCCGGTTTCAAGGTCGCGCTCGCTCGCCTGCGACCAGCGCGGGTGCGAAACTTCGGGGTTCACGTTGGCCCAGAACCCATATTCGGATTCCTGCAATTCTTCCCAGTATCCTTTCGGGCGCTCGGCGACGAAGCTGATCTTCTTGATCGACTTGATCGACTTGAAACCGAACTTCCATGGCAGATGCAGCCGGATCGGCGCCCCGAACTGCGTGTCCAGCACCTTGCCATAGGCGCCCATGACCAGCATTGGCAGCGGATTTGTCGCCTCCGCCATAGTCACCCCTTCGACATAGGGCCACGGATACCAGCTCTGACGCTGGCCACGCGCCACGTCCGGGTCATAAAACGTCTCGAACCGAACGTATTTCGCACCGGAAAGCGGCGCCGCCATGGCCACGACCTTGGCCAGCGGCACGCCAATCCACGGCGCGACCATCGACCAGGCTTCGACGCAGCGATGCCGGTAGACGCGCTCTTCAAGGCCGAAGCGCGAGATCAGATCATCGGTGCCGAACGTCATCTCCTTCTCGACCAATCCGTCTATCGTCACGGTCCAGCCATCGGTCTTCAGGCTTTTCGATGCTTTCGCGATCTGCTTGTGAGGCCCGAACTCATAGAAATTGTTATAATTCGCGTTCAGCTCCTCGGGCGTGACCGGCCGGCCGGCGTCGCTGTAATCAGGGTTGGCGGGCGCGCCCTCATACGGCGTGGCGGCGTTGGCCCGGGGGGCAACGGCGGCGATCGCGCCCATGCCCATCGCCGCGAGCAGCGCGCGGCGGTTGAGATAGGTCGCTTCAGAGGTCGCCCGGCTTTCGGGCAGCCACCAGTCCGGTCGCCGGATCAATCGCATCGCTTCGCTCCCTTGGATCGTACTTTGACGAACAAAATAGGGTCGATGCGCGCGCGCGTCCAATCACGACCGCGCCAGCCGGCGCAGCATGTCAGACGAAGCCCGGCGCCGCGATCCCCTGCAACCGCAGAACAGCGGTCAGGTCGGCATGGTCGAGCGCGGCGCCCGCCGCCGCCGCGACCGCCGGCTTCGCCCGCCACGCGACGCCAAGCCCGGCTGCGGCGATCATCGCCAGATCGTTGGCGCCGTCGCCGATGGCGACCGCCTCGGCCGGCGTGACGCCCAGCTCGGCCGCCATGGCGTTCAGCGCCTCCAGCTTCGCCTCCCGCCCCAGGATCGGCTCTTCGACACCGCCGGTGAGGCGCCCCTCCGCCAGGATCAGCCGGTTGGCTCGGCTCCGCGCGAATCCCGCCGCCGCGCCGACCCGGTCAGTGAAAAAATCGAACCCGCCGGAGACGAGCGCGGTCAGCGCGCCCCGCGCGTTCATCGCCTCGACCAGCGCCGCCGCGCCGGGGTTCAGCGTCACGCGCGCATCATAGACGGCTTGCAGGGCCGAGGCCGGAAAGCCGGCGAGGAGCGCGACGCGTTCCTTCAGCGCCGCCTCGAAATCCAGCTCTCCCCGCATCGCCCGCTCGGTGATTTCGGCGACATGCGCGCCGATGCCGGCGAAATCGGCGATCTCATCGATGCACTCGACGGGAATGATGGTGCTGTCCATGTCGGAGATGAGAATGCGCTTTTCGCGCCCCTCGGCCGCCAGCGCGTTCACGTCCACCGGCGCGGCGGCGAGCGCGGCGCGAACGGCGGCGCGGCCTTCTGCGGCGGGGCCGTTGAAGCCGATCTCCACCGCTTCGGGCGCAAGCCGGCGCGCGGGGCCGGGGCGCGCCAACGCCCCCGCCGCCGCCGCGACGATATCATCGCCGAGCGGCCCGGCCGCCGTCAGGACAAGAACCGCGTCCAAGGCGCTCAGATCGCTTCCGCCCGACTGGCCGGTGCGATTTTCTCCAGTTCCTCGGCCAGAAGGAACGCGAGTTCCAACGCCTGAGAGGCGTTGAGCCGAGGATCGCAAGCGGTGTGATAACGGTCCGAAAGGTCGGCCGATTGCAACTTGTGCATGCCGCCGAGGCATTCGGTCACGTCCTGCCCGGTCATCTCGAAATGCACGCCGCCGCCATAGGTGCCCATGGCTTCGTGGATGTCGAAGAATTCGCGGACCTCGGCCAGAATCTTGTCGAAGGGCCGGGTCTTGTAGCCTGACTCCGCCTTGATGGTGTTGCCGTGCATCGGATCGCACGACCAGATCACCGATCGACCCTCACGCTCCACCGCCTTGATCAGCCGGGGCAGATGCGCTTCGACCTTGCCGGCGCCGAAACGAGCGATCAGCGTCAGCCGGCCCGGCTGATTTTTGGGGTTCAGGATGTCGATCAGCTTCAGCAGATCTGAATCGGTGATCGACGGGCCGCATTTCAACCCGATCGGGTTGGAGACGCCCCGGCAATATTCAACATGCGCGCCGTCGGGCTGGCGGGTCCGGTCCCCGATCCAGATCATGTGGCCCGACCCCGCGACCACGTCGCCGGTGGAGGCGTCGATGCGGGTCAACGCCTCTTCATAAGGCAAAAGCAACGCCTCATGGCTGGTGTAGAAATCGACGCCGCGCATCTTCTGCGTATTGGCGGAATTGACGCCGCAGGCCTCGACGAATTCGAGGCTGGCGGAAATCTGCTCCGCGATCCGCATATAGCGGTCCGCGCCCGGGCTGCCCTTGGCGAAGCCGAGATTCCAGCTCGCCACGCGCTGAAGATCGGCGAAACCGCCCTGCGCATAGGCCCGCAGCAGATTGAGCGAAGCCGCAGATTGCAGATAGGCCTGCAACATCCGCTCCGGGTCCGGAATGCGGCTTTCCGGTGTGAAGGCGATGTCGTTGATGATGTCGCCGCGATAGGAGGGCAACTCCACCCCGCCTTCGTTCTCCATCGGCGCGGAGCGCGGCTTGGCGAACTGGCCGGCCATGCGCCCGACCTTCACCACCGGCTTTTTCGCGGCGAAAGTCAGCACCACCGCCATCTGCAGGAGCACGCGGAATGTGTCGCGGATATTGTCGGCGGTGAATTCGGCGAAACTTTCCGCGCAATCGCCGCCCTGGAGCAGAAAAGCATCCCCCTTCGCGACATCGGCGAGCCGGGCGCGGAGCGAGCGCACCTCGCCAGCGAAAACCAGCGGCGGATAGGAGGCGAGCTTCGCCTCCGTCCGGCCGACGGCGGCCTCATCGGGATATTCCGGCATCTGAAGCGCCGGCTTGGCGCGCCAGCTGGCGCGGGACCAGGGAGCGGTCATCTCGTCTCTCCGTCGCGAATAGCGCGCGGCGCGCCGCGCAGTTGAGGCCTTCTAGGGCATGAAGGCCGGCATTTCCAGATCGCTCGGCCCCGGCGCCGTCACTGTTTCGCCCTTGACCCACATACGTGAAGAGAATGAGTTGCGATAAGCGCAAAAGCAGGAAGAGCGAACGCGAAATGGCGCCAGTTGAAATCCCGAGAACGCGCGAGTTCGCTTTCCTCCTGATCGAGAGCTTCTCGATGATCGCCTTCGCCGCCGCGATGGAGCCGCTGCGCGTCGCCAACCGCATGGCTCGGCGGGAGCTTTATTCCTGGCGGGTCGTCTCGGAAGACGGCGGCGTCGTCACCTGCTCCAACGGCACGCGGGTGGTGGCCGATAGCGGCTTTGTCGATCTCGACCGCAACGCGATGATCATGGTGTGCGGTGGCGTCGACGTGAACCGGATGACGACGCGGGGCGTGCTGACCTGGCTTCGCAAGCAGGAACGGCGCGGCGTCGCCATGGGCGCGGTCTGCACCGGCGCCTATGTGCTCGCGAAGGCGGGGTTGCTGGATGGCGTCCGCTGCACGATCCACTGGGAAAACCGCGACAGCCTGCGCGAAGAATTTCCCGACCTTGAACTCTCCAACCGCTATTTTGAACGTGACGGCGCGCGCTGGACCTCCTCCGGGGGTACAGCGGCGGCGGACATGATCCTCCACATGATCAACGAGGAGCAGGGGCGCGAGCTCGCCGCCCTGGTCGTCGATCAGCTGGCGCTGACTCCGCTTCGCTCCGCGGTGGACGAGCAGCGCCTTTCCGTGCCGGCGCGCATGGGCGTGCGGCACCCGAAGCTGACCGCCGTGATCCGCCGCATGGAGCAGAACATAGAGGAGCCCATCAGCCCCTCGATCCTGGCGGAGGAGGTCGGCATGTCGACCCGCCAGCTGGAGCGACTTTTCCGGCGCTATCTCGACCGCTCGCCAAAGCGCTATTACATGGAACTGCGGCTTCAGCAGGCGCGCAGCCTTCTCCTCCAGACCGACATGACGGTCATCAACGTCGCGCTGGCCTGCGGTTTCACCTCGCCCTCGCATTTCTCGAAATGCTATCGCAGCAATTACGACCGCACCCCCTATCGCGAGCGCGGCGTGGCCGAGGCGCAATCGGGCTGATGCATCCCGGCAGCGGGCCTTTGGGGGGCGAGGCGAAGCCGCGATCCTGATGACGCCGCTGAATTTGAACCGCGCGCCCGGCTCGGCCACGGGCCATTTTTTCAAGAAGGACCACTCTTTGACACCCCCTCCCGCCACGACGCCCAGCCCGTTCACCTGTTTCGATGATTGCCGATGCGAGCTGAGCGAAAGCCCGGTCTGGGACGCCCGGACGGGCCTACTCTACTGGGTGGATATTCCGGGACGGGCTGTTTACGCGCGCGCCGTCGATGGCGGCGAGACGCGCAAATACGATTTCGAGGCCGATGTCGGCAGCATCGGCCTGACCGAAAGCGGAAAGCTGGTCGTCGCCTGCGGCTGGTCGGTCCTGCTCTTTGATCCCGCTGGCGGCACGCGCGAAACCATCGCCAGCATCACGCCGCCGGAGTGGTCCGGGCGGCTCAACGACGGCAAGGTCGGCCCGGACGGCGCGTTCTGGGTCGGGGCCGTTCATGGCGTTCCGTTCGCCGAAATGGAGCCGGTCGCCAGCCTCTACCGCGTCACGCCCGGCGGCGTGGAGACAGTGCTGGACGGCGGATTGAAGGTTTCAAACAGCCTCGCCTGGTCGCCGGATGGCTCGATCATGTATCATGGCGACTCCATCGCCTCGTGGGTTAAGCGCCACCGCTTCAGCGCCGGGACCGGCGCGATGTCGGGCGCCCGGCCCTTTATCTCCCCCGCCGAGGAAGACGGGCGGCCCGACGGTGCGGCGGTCGATATGGACGGGAACTTCTGGAGCGCGGGCGTCTCCGCCGGCGTTCTCAACTGCTACGCACCGGACGGAACCCTGCTTCGGAAGTTCGAGACCCCGGCGGCGCACCCGACCATGCCCTGCTTCGGCGGCGCCGACATGCGCACGTTGTATCTGACCAGCCATCGCCAGCGCATGACCGAAGCAGCGCTCGCCGCGAAGCCGATGTCGGGCTCGGTTTTCGAGATGCGGG
The DNA here is from genome assembly GCA_040904645.1 of Paracoccaceae bacterium. Classification (GTDB taxonomy): domain Bacteria; phylum Pseudomonadota; class Alphaproteobacteria; order Rhodobacterales; family Rhodobacteraceae; genus Pikeienuella. The sequence continues at coordinate 5,361 of JBBDTD010000013.1, read as the reverse complement.
TGGAGACGCCCGGCGCGCCAGTTCACCGGTTTCAGGGCGCTTGAAGCAACGCAAGGGCGGGGCCGGGCTATCCCTCCCCCGCCGGCCATGCTTATTCTTCGCACATGAGCCTGCGCCCCCGATGGCGCACCAAGGATAACAGCGGCCAGAAGCGCCGCGCCAAGGCGGAAAACGAGGTCTGACATGAAGCGCAAGGAATATTCGGAACTTCGCAGCGCGCGCTGGTTCGCGCCGGATGATTTCCGCGGCTCGGGCCATCGCTCCCGCACCATGCAGATGGGCTATGGCCCGGAAGACTGGGAGGGCCGGCCGGTCATCGCGATCATCAACACATGGTCAGACGCGCAGCCCTGCCACATGCACTTCAAGGACCGCGTGGAATGGGTGAAACGCGGCGTGCTGCAATCGGGCGGCTTCCCGATGGAGCTGCCGGCGCTTTCGCTCTCCGAAAGCTATGTGAAGCCGACGACGATGCTTTACCGCAACATGCTGGCGATGGAGACGGAGGAGCTTTTGCGCTCCCACCCCGTCGACGGCGTGGTGCTGATGGGCGGCTGCGACAAGACCACCCCGGCGCTGATCATGGGCGCGCTGTCCATGGGCCTTCCCTTCATCTATCTGCCCGCCGGGCCGATGCTGCGCGGCAATTACGCCGGCAAGATCTTCGGCTCCGGCACAGACGGGCTGAAATACTGGGATGAGCGCCGCGCCGGAACCATCACGAAAGAGCAATGGACCGGGATCGAGGGCGGCATCGCCCGCTCATACGGGCATTGCATGACAATGGGCACCGCCTCCACCATGACCGCCATCGCGGAAGGATTGGGCGTGACGCTGCCGGGCGCAAGCTCGATCCCTGCCGCCGACGCCAATCACCAGCGCATGAGCACGGCGTGCGGGCGCCGCGCGGTCGATATGGTGTGGGAGGATCTGACGCCTGACAAGATCGTCACCCGCGCCGCGATCGAAAACGCGCTGACCGTGGCGATGGCGACGGGGTGCTCGACCAACGCGCTGATCCACCTGATCGCCATGTCGCGCCGGGCCGGCGCGCCGATCGGGCTTGAGGATTTCGACCGCGCCAGCCGGACGACGCCGGTGATCGCCAATATCCGCCCCTCCGGCAAGGAATACCTGATGGAGGATTTCTTCTACGCCGGCGGGCTTCTGGGGTTGATGAAGCAGCTTGGCGACAAGCTCGACCTCAGCGCCGTCACCGTCACGGGGGAAACTCTGGGCGATGGGCTGAAAGACGCCCAAGTCTATAATGACGATGTGATCCGCCCGCTTTCGAACCCGGTTTATCATGAAGGCTCGCTCGCTGTGCTGAAGGGCAATCTCGCGCCCGACGGCGCGGTGATCAAACCCGCCGCCTGCGATCCGGCCTATCACGTCCATTCCGGGCCGGCGCTGATCGCGAACAGCTATCCCGAGCTGAAAAAGATCATCGACGATGAGAATCACCCGATGTCGCCCGACACGGTGCTGGTTCTGCGCAACGCCGGGCCGCAGGGCGGGCCGGGAATGCCCGAATGGGGCATGTTGCCAATGCCCAAAGCGCTCCTGAAGCGGGGCATGCGCGATATGGTCCGGCTTTCGGATGCGCGGATGTCGGGCACCGCTTTCGGCGCCTGCGTCCTTCATGTCGCGCCGGAGGCGTTCGTCGGCGGGCCGCTGGCGCTGTTGCGCGACGGCGATATCGTCGACCTCGACATCCCGAACCGGACGCTGAACATGCGCGTCAGCGATGAGGAGATCACCCGCCGCCGCGCCGAATGGACCGCCCCCGCGCCGCGTTACCAGCGCGGCTACGGGCACCTTTTCTCCAAGCATATCGAGCAGGCGGACAAGGGCTGCGATTTCAACTTCCTGCTGACCGAATTCGGCGCCCCGACGCCCGAGCCAGAGATTTTCTGAGATGATGGCGATGAACGCCGATACCCGCGAGAAACTGATGCACGTTTCTGTCGCAACGCTGGCGACCGCGCTTTTCAAGCGGGGCTTGCGCAATCAGGTGATCCAGGACGTTCGGCCGGTGGCGCCGAAAGAGCGCAACATGGTCGGCCCGGCCTTCACCCTCCGCTATATGCCGGCGCGCGAAGATCGGAACACCCTCGCCGAGTTCCGAAATCCCGAGCACCCGCAGCGCAAGGCGATCGAGACCTGCCCGAATGGCGCGGTGCTGGTCATGGACAGCCGCAAGGACGCGCGCGCCGCCTCCGCCGGGGATATCCTCATCACCCGGCTGATGATGCGCGGCGGCGCCGGAGTCGTGACCGATGGCGGCTTTCGCGACGCGATGCGGATCGGAGAGCTGGAGATACCCGCCTATCACCATCGCCCGTCCTCCCCCACCAATCTGACCATCAACGAGGCGATCGACATCAACGTGCCCATCGGCTGCGGCGATGTCGCGGTCTTTCCCGGCGACATCATGGTCGGCGACGATGACAGCGTCATCGTCATCCCCGCCGCCATCGCGGACGAGGTCGCCGACGAAGCCGTGGAAATGACCGCTTACGAGGATTTCGTCCTCGCCGAGGTGAAGGCTGGCGCGACGATCACCGGCCTCTATCCCGCGACGAAGAACGAGAACCTCGAAAAGTTCGCGGCGTGGCGGAAAACGAACGGCAGATAAGCCGCCCTCAGTCCAGCTTTCGCGCCCTCAGCCGCAACGCGTTTGCGATGACGGAAACGGAGGAGAGGCTCATCGCCGCCGCCGCGACCACCGGCGAAAGCAACACCCCGAAGACCGGATAAAGCGCGCCCGCCGCGATCGGCACGCCAATCATGTTATAGGCGAAGGCGAAAAAGAGATTCTGACGGATATTCCGCATCGTCGCCAGCGACAGCCGCCGCGCCCGCGCCACGCCGCGCAGATCGCCCTTCACCAGCGTGACGCCGGCGCTTTCCATCGCCACATCCGCGCCGGCGCCCATGGCGACGCCCACATCCGCCGCCGCCAGCGCGGGCGCGTCGTTCACGCCGTCCCCCGCCATCGCGACCTTGCGGCCCTCCGCCTTCAGCTTTTCGACAAGGTCATGCTTGCCCTCGGGGCTGATCCCGGCGTGCACTTCATCCACACCGAGCCGCCGCGCCACCGCCTGCGCCGTCCGTGCGCTGTCGCCCGTCGCCATGATGATCCGCAAACCTTCGGCGCGAAGCGCGTCGAGCGCCTCCGCCGTGGTTTCCTTGATGCGGTCCTGAACCGCGACGAGCCCGGCGAGCACGCCGTCGACCGCCACATACATCGCGGTCTTGGCCTCATCCTGAAGCGCCCCGGCCTGCGTCGAAAGCGCGCCCACATCCACGCCGACCGCCTCCATCATCGCCCGGTCGCCAATCGCCACATTGCGCCCGGCCACGACCGCCTTCGCGCCCTTGCCCGTGATGGCCTCGAACCCTTCAGACTCCGTCGACGGAACGCCCCGCCCGCGCGCGCCGTCCACGATGGCGGCGGCGAGCGGATGTTCCGAACCCCGCTCCAGCGCGGCGGCGAGGGAAAGGACTTCCTCCTCCTCAAAGCCTTCAGTCGCCACGACATCGGTCAGCGTCGGGCGACCTTCGGTGAGCGTCCCGGTCTTGTCGACGATCAGCGTGTCGACCTTTGCGAAGCGCTCCAGCGCCTCCGCGTCGCGGATCAGCACACCTGATTGCGCACCGCGCCCGGTCGCCACCATGATCGACATCGGCGTTGCGAGGCCAAGCGCGCACGGGCAGGCGATGATCAACACGCTGACCGCCGCGACCAGGGCGTAGGTGAAGGCCGGCTCCGGCCCGAAGACAATCCATGCGACAAACGCGACCGCGGCGACGCCGACGACGGCCGGCACGAAGAACCGCGCCACGCGGTCCGCCACCGCCTGAATCGGCGCGCGGCTGCGCTGCGCGGCGGAAACCATGTTGACGATTCGCGCCAGCACGGTATCGCCGCCGACGCTTGTCGCCTCCATCACGAAGCCGCCGCTGCGATTGATCGTGCCGCCGGTGACGGTCGCGCCTTCGGTTTTCTCCACATCGATAGGCTCGCCGGTCAGCATGCTCTCATCGACGGAGGAGCGCCCCTCGATCACCACGCCGTCCACCGGAACCGATTCGCCTGGCCGCACCCGCAGCCGGTCGCCGGCCCTGACCTCATCCAGGGCGATGTCCCTGTCAGCGCCCTCAGCCACCAGCCGCGCGGTTCTGGGTGCAAGGTTGAGAAGCGCGCGGATTGCGTCGCCGGTCCGCTCCCGCGCGCTCAACTCCATCACCTGCCCGACCAGCACCAGGATGATGATGACCGCCGCAGCCTCAAAATAGATCGGCGCAAGCCCGTGATGATCGCGCAGCGCGGCGGGGAAGAGACCGGGCGCCAATACGGCGACGACGCTGAAAAGAAACGCCGCGCCGACGCCGATGGCGATCAGCGTCCACATGTTGGGATTGCGCGTGACGATGGAGGCCCAGCCCCGCTTGAAGAACGGATAGCCGACCCAACCGACGACCGGCGCTGTCAGCGCGAATTGCGCCCATTGCGCATTCTTCGGGCCAAGCCAGTCAGCGATCGGCAGGCCCAGATGCGCGCCCATCTCCAGCGCAAAAACCATCAGCGCCAGCGGCGCGCCGATCCATAGCCGCCGGCGGAAATCCACCAGCTCCGGGTTCGGCCCGCTATCGGCGGAAGGCGTCATCGGCTCCAGCGCCATGCCGCAGATCGGGCAGTCGGCGGGATAATCCTCGACGATCTCGGGATGCATCGGGCAGGTGTATTGCGTGCCTGCCGGCGCGGGCGGCGGCGCCGGACGGTCGCCGAGATACTCCTCGGGCGCCGCTTCGAACTTGTCCTTGCACCGCGCGGAGCAGAAATAGAACCGCTCCCCCCCATGCTTCGCGAGATGGGCGGCGGAGGCGCGACCGACGCTCATCCCGCAGACCGGATCCTTCGCTTCGATATAGGCCTCGGGATCGGCCGCGAACTTGTCCCGGCAGCCGCCGGCGCAGAAACGATAGGTCTCGCCACCGTGCTCGAAGGTCGGTTTTCGCGCCGCGGGATCGACGGTCATGCCGCAGACCGGATCGCGGGTCGTTGTGGTTTCGGACATTTTGCACCTCGGCGGCATGGATCTCGTTTTCGTACTGCGCGCAATGTAATCTTTCCCGTTGCTGGAGGGTCAAGTGGCTACGTTTGCGCCTTGACGCCGCCCGACCCTGGGTGGAAATTCGGCGCACAACCTGAAACTCGGCCGCCCGCGACGGGCCGGCCTCACCCCTTGGGAGCACGCGATGCCTGCGCCTTCTTTCGCTGCGGCCGACTGGGGCACATCCAGTTTCCGTCTTTGGCTGCTGGCGGCCGATGGCGCCGTCATGGGCGAGCGCAAG
>JBBDTD010000012.1:4618-13472 GCA_040904645.1 Paracoccaceae bacterium | reverse complement strand
GCCCGCGCGAGGCGGGCGGCGCCGGATCAGGTCAGCCTCAGCTGCCCGGGGCGTTCATGTTGACGCCCTCGGCAGCGGCGTCCTGCACTTCCTTCAGCTTCGCCGCCGGAAGCGGGGTCAGGCCGCGCTCCTGAAGGTAGCCGCCGCCGCCCATCGAGGCCGCCGAGGTGTATTCCTCGATGAACTCGTTGAAGTTGGGGATCACGCCGCGATGCGCGTTCTTCGTATAGACGAAGATCGGGCGGGCGACGCCGTAGGAGAAGTCGGCGATGGTGTCCTCGTTCGGCAGGACGCCATTGATCGCGGCGCCTTTCAGCCTGTCGGCGTTCTCATAGAGGAAGGAATAGCCGAAGATGCCCACTGCGTTCTTGTCCGCCTCGAGCCGCTGCACGATCAGGTTGTCATTCTCGCCGGCCTCGACGAAGGGGCCGTCCTGCCGCATGCGCGAGCAGTTCTCGTCCACCCAGTCGCCGTCGAAGCCGCCATCCTTCACATAGGGCAGCGCCTTGCAGCCGTCATGCATGGCCAGCTCGACCCAGGCGTCGCGCGTGCCGGAGGTCGGCGGCGGGCCGTAGGCGAGGATCTCGTGATCCGGGAGCGACGGGTCGATCTCGGACCATTTCATGTAGGGGTTGTCCACCCACTCGCCATTGACCGGAACCTGCGCCGCGAGGGCGAGATAGAGCTGCGCCTCGGTCACGGCGAGGTCGTCGGCCTCGCGGGAGATGGCGACGGTGAGCCCGTCATAACCGACGAGGATCTCGGTGATGTCCGCCACGCCATTCGAGGCGCAGAGCTCATATTCGGACTTCTTCATGGTGCGGGAGGCGCCGGTCATGTCCGGGTGGCCTTCGCCGACGCCGCCGCAAAAGATCTTCATGCCGCCGCCGGTGCCGGTCGACTCGACGATCGGAGCCGCGCCGCCCATACGGGCGCCTAACTCTTCGGCCACGGCTTGGCTGTAAGGAAACACCGTCGATGAGCCGACGACGCGGATCTGGTCACGGGCCGAGGCGGCCCCGGCCACGCCGATCGCCGCTACGGCGATCGCGGCGGCTGCGATGCGCTTGTTCATGTGAATTCTCTCCATATCATGGATCGTTTCTGCGATGTGACGAGCAGGACGCCCCGCGCCCTGTCTCCAGCATGTTGCTACGCGCCGCTGAACGAGTTTCTATGACACAGTGGAAACACTTTTGTGACACTACAATCTATTGTAATTGCTGTATTATTTTTAACGCAGCCCGCGTGAGAACATCAGCGACGGGCGCAGGACGACATCAAGAGACGCTGGGCGGCGACTCGGCGCGCATCGGCAGCCAGATGGTGAAGGCGGCGCCTTCCCCCAAGGTCGAGCGCACCTGCAATTCGCCCCGGTGGCGTTGCAGGATATGTTTGGCGATGGCGAGGCCGAGCCCGGTGCCGCCCACAGCGCGGCTGCGGGCGGCGGAGACCCGGTAGAAGCGCTCCGTCAGGCGCGGCAGATGTTCGCGCGGGATGCCGGGCCCGTCATCCTCCACCGTAAGGCCGACCATCCCCGGCCATTCGGGGGCCGCCGCCGCCTCGCGGATCGTGACGGTGACGCCTTCTCCGCCATATTTCACCGCATTGTCGATCAGGTTGGTCAGAAGCTGGGCAAGTTGGTCATGCTCGCCCGACACCACCACTTTCGCGGCCGGCGCGACGACCACGATACGGGCGCCGGCTTCGGCGGCCAACGGCTCCAGCGCCGCGGCGGTGGCCTGCGCGAGCGCGACGAGATCGACCAACGCCGTCGGGCGCACATGCGCGTTCATCTCGATCCGGGAGAGCGACATCAGATCCTCGACCAGCCGCTTCATGCGCTCCGCCTGCGTCGCCATGATCTTGAGGAAGCGCACGCGCGCGGCGTCATCGTCCTTCGCCGGACCCTGCAAGGTTTCAATGAACCCGATGATGGAGGCGAGCGGCGTTTTCAGCTCATGGCTGGCGTTGGCGATGAAATCCTGGCGCATCTCCTCCATCTGCCGGATGCGGGTCCGGTCCTCGATCAGGATCAGCGCCGCCGCGCCGCGCGGCCCATTCGGCTTGAGCGGGCGGATATGCGCCTGAAGCGCCCGCTCGACCCGCGCGCGCATCAGGGTGAAGCTGAGGCTCCGCGGCCCTTGATCGGTCAGCGCGTCATCAACCGCGTCGATAAGGCCGGGCGCGCGGATCAGCGCCACCAGCGGCTGTCCGATCATGGCGGCCTCTTCGTCCGGCTCCGTGTCGTCGGCGATCAGCCGCAGCGCTTCGGGATTGATGCGTCGGACCCGTTGTTCCGCATCGACGAGAACAAGCGCGGCGGGAAGCCGGTCCAGCACCTCGGAATCGGTCGGCGCGGGGATCGATCCGGGCGCGACGGCGACGGGGCTTCGGGCGGGGCTTCGGGCGGGGTCAGGGCGTTTCCGTCCGGCCAGCAACCCGCCCGCCGCGCCAAGCGCCGCGCCGAGCGCCGCGCCAGCCACGCCGATGGACGAGCCCGCCAACGCGCCGGCGGCTGCGCCGGCCGCGGCCGGAACCGCGCCGGGCGGCGGTTCGATACGGGAAAGAAAACCGGAAATCGCCATGAATCCGGCTCATAGCCGATGCGGGCCGGTGAAAGAAGCGGCATTGCCTTCACGGTCCTGTCTTATATCTAGTGGGGGGCTAAGGAACGATCCATGATCCGATATGATTTGAAATGCGCTGACGGCCACGGGTTCGAAGCCTGGTTCGGCTCCGCCGCCGCCTATGACGAACAGGCGGCGCGCGGCCTCGTCGCGTGCCCCCTCTGCGGCGCGACCAGGGTCGAAAAGGCGTTGATGGCGCCGGGCGTGCCAGCCAGAAGCAACCGCGCCGCCGAAACGCCGGCCCGCCCGCCCGCCGCGCCCAATGGCGCGGGGCCCATGCTTTCGGGCCCGGTTCCCCCCGAGATCATGCAGAAACTGGCCGCGCTCCGCCGCGAAATCGAATCGAAATCCGAACATGTCGGCCGCCGCTTCGCCGCTGAGGCCCGCGCCATGCATGTCGGCGACGCCGAGGCCCGCCCGATTCACGGCGAAGCCACCGGAGAGGAGGCGAAAGCGCTTCTGGAGGAGGGCGTGCCGGTCGCCCCGCTGCCCTTCCTGCCGCGCCGCGACGATTGACCCCCCGGGCAGGTGGCCGGGCGGGCGAGCCGCGCCGGGGCCTCTCGCCTTGCGATGCCTCTGTCCCGGCGATATAGCGGCCGCGCCGACCCGAAACGGGCGGCGAGAAGGAGCTTTGAGCGATGGCCGCCCCCCAATCAGCGCCCAGGTTGGTGATGAAATTCGGCGGCACGTCCGTCGCCGACATGTCCCGGATCAGAAACGCGGCGGCGCGCGTGAAGCGCGAAGTCGACGCAGGCTATGACGTCGCGGTCATCGTCTCCGCCATGGCGGGAGAGACCAACCGCCTTGTCGGTTATGTTCGCGAAGCGTCCGAGACGCCCGGCTCCAACAGCCCCGGCCTCTATGACGCGCGCGAATATGACAGCGTCACCGCCGCAGGCGAGCAGGTCACAAGCGGCCTTCTGGCGATCACATTGCAGGAAATGGGCGTCCCCGCCCGTTCATGGGCGGGCTGGCAGGTGCCTGTGAACACCACCGCGGCGCATGGCGCGGCGCGGATAACCGGGATCGACACCACCAAGCTCGAAGCGCGGTTCGCGCAAGGCATGCACGCCGTCATCGCCGGGTTCCAGGGCGTCAGCCCGGAGGGGCGGATCACCACACTCGGCCGCGGCGGGTCGGACACCTCCGCCGTCGCCTTCGCCGCAGCGCTTGGCGCGGAGCGTTGCGACATCTACACAGATGTGGATGGCGTCTACACCACCGACCCGCGAATCGAGCGCAAGGCCCGCAAGCTGGAGCGTATCAGCTTTGAGGAAATGCTTGAGCTCGCCTCACTCGGCGCGAAGGTGTTGCAGACCCGTTCGGTCGAAATGGCGATGAATCACGGCGTGAAGCTGATGGTCCGGTCCAGCTTCAGCGATAGCCCGGGCACGCTGGTCTGCCCAGAGGAGGAAATCGTGGAAAAGAATGTCGTTTCGGGCATCGCCGCCGAGCGCGGGCAGGCCAAGATCACGCTCCTGAAAGTCGCGGACCGTCCGGGCGTCGCGGCGTCGATCTTCGGCCCGCTCGCCGATGGTGGCGTGAATGTGGACATGATCGTCCAGAACATCTCCGAAGAAGGGCTGACCGACATGACCTTCTCCTGCGCGGAGGAGGATGTCGCCCGCGCGCGAATGCTGATGGAGGCGGAGCGTGAGCGGATCGGCTATCGTGAGCTGGTCGTCGACGACGATGTCGCCAAGGTCTCCGTCGTCGGGGTCGGCATGCGCTCCCACTCGGGCGTCGCGCAGACGATGTTCGGCGCGCTGGCTGCCGATGGCGTCAACATCAAGGTGATCACGACGTCCGAGATCAAGGTCAGCGTGCTGATCAGCCGGAAATATCTGGAACTTGCGGTGCAATCGCTGCACGCCGCTTTCGGGCTGGACGCCGGCTGAAACTGGGTGGACTGAAACGGGGGCGGATCAAGAACGGGGCGGATCAAGGCCCGAGCCGGATTTTTTCTGAACCGCGCCGACCGGCGCGGCGCGAAGGAGGGCTGCGAATGCCGCCACCGGCGGACATAGGCTCACGCGTCCTGTTACGCCGGCTGCGCCAGGTGATGGCCCAGCCCGGCGAGCCAGAAGCGCGTCTGGACAGGATCGTCACCGTCATCGCCACCAACATGGTGGCGGAGGTGTGTTCGATCTATCTGCGCCGCGACGAGGCGACGCTGGAGCTTTGCGCGACCGAGGGTCTGCGCAAGGAAGCCGTCCACCGGACGCGCTTTCGCTTCGGGCAGGGCCTCGTCGGGCGGATCGCGGCGGCGGCGGAACCCTTCGCCACCACCGACGCGCCGCGCGCGCCCGGCTTCGAATACCGGCCCGAAACCGGTGAGGAAATTTACTCCAGCTTTTGCGGCGTGCCGATCCAGCGGCTGGGCAAGGTCATGGGTGTGCTGGTGGTGCAGAACGCCGCCGCGCGCGCCTACGCCGAGGATGAGATCGACGCGCTCGAAGTGATCGCCATGGTGATCGCGGAAATGGCCGACGCCGGGCAGTTGACCGGCGAAGGGTTCGACCTCGCGCGCGCCGCGCCGAGAAACTACGCCGGGGTCGGCGCCTCCGAAGGCGCGGCGATCGGCGTGGTCCATCTCCATCAGCCGAAACTCGCCATCTCCAGGCCGCTCACCGACGATGTGGCGGGCGAGCGCGCGCGGCTGGACGCCGCCATGGTCGATCTGCGCGACGAGGTCGACGCGCTGGTTTCCTCCGACCTCTCCAGCGCGCCGGTGGAATATCGCGAGGTGCTGGAAACCTATCGGATGTTCGCCCATGACAAGGGATGGCTGAGGCGCCTTCATGAAGCTGTCGCCTCAGGCGTGGTGGCGGAGGTCGCGGTGGAGCGGGTGCAATCCGCCGCGCGCAGCCGGATGGAGCGCGCCGCCAATCCCTATCTGCGCGACCGGCTCCATGATCTCGACGATCTCGCCAACCGGCTCTTGCGGCGGCTGAACGGCGGCGCCGGGGTCGAAATTCCCGATAACGCGGTGCTTGTCGGCCGGTCGATCGGGCCGGGGGAGTTGCTGGAGCATGGCGGCAAGATCTCCGCCGTGGTGATGGAGGAGGGCGGCGTCGGCTCGCACGCCGCCATCGTCGCGCGGGCGCTGGCGATCCCGATGGTGGTCGGCGCGGAGCGGATCGTCGCCGAAGCGGAAAACGGCGATCGGATCATCATCGACGGCGACCGGGGGGAGGCGTTCCTGCGCCCGCCCGACAATCTGCGCGACGCATACCGTGAGACTATCGCCAACACGCAGGAAGCCGAGGCCCGCTATCGCACCATCCGGGGCGAGCCGGCCGACAGCCGCGACGGCGTGCGCATATCGTTGAACATCAACGCCGGTCTGCTTTCCGACATGCCCAATCTTTTCGACGTAGGGGCCGATGGCGTCGGGCTTTACCGAACGGAGCTTCAGTTCCTGACCCGCCCCACCCTGCCGCGCCGCGCCGATCAGGCGGCGCTCTACGGCCGCGTGCTCGACGCGGCGCAGGGCGCGCCGGTGGTGTTCCGCACGCTCGATATCGGCTCCGACAAGGTGCTGCCCTATATGCGCCGGCCGGATGAGGAAAACCCCGCGCTCGGCTGGCGGGCGATCCGCGTCGGACTGGACAAGCCCTTCGCGCTCAAGATGCAGGCGCAGGCGCTGCTGCGGGGCGCCGGCGCGCGCCCGCTCAGCATCATGTTCCCCTTCATCGCCGATGAAAGCGAGTTCTACGCGGCGCGAACCATTCTGATCGAAACGCACGCCCGGCTCCGGAAACTCGGCTACACGGTGACGGACGAGTTGAAGGTCGGCGCGATGCTGGAGACGCCTTCGCTCGCCTACGCCTCGGCCCGGTTCTTCAGGGATGTCGACTTCCTTTCCGTCGGGGGCAACGACCTCCTTCAGTTCTTCTTTGCGGCGGATCGCGGCAATGAGCGGGTGCGCCGGCGCTATGATCCGCTTTCGGCGCCCTTCCTCGGGTTTCTGCGCAAGATCGTGGTGCGGGCGGATGTCGCCGGCACGCCGATCTCATTTTGCGGTGAAGCCGCGGGCCGGACGGAGGACGCGGTGGCGCTGGTCGCGGTCGGCTTTCGCGCGCTCTCGATGCGCCCGGCCTCGGTCGGTCGGGTGAAATACGCCATCCGCGCGATCGAGATGGACGCAGCCCGCGCCATCGTCGAAGAGGCCATCGGAGGCGGCCCGCCCGCCCGCCCGGCGATCAGGGCGCTGCTGGCGCGAGCGCTGGCGCTTTAGGGGGATGCCCAGCGTCCCCCCGCGCAATCTCCCACCTTCAAGAGCTCATATTGGTTATAAACCTCTGAAATATCAGTGTATCTCCGATACCTGAATCCAAAGCATCTTTCAGAATGCATTACCGACCGATGGTTGCTCATCGAACCAAAATCGCAGAAACTCGCTGAGATGTGCGAAAATTTTTGATCGACGGGCGATCTCCGGATCGACGAATTAACGCGGCCAATACGAGGAACGAATTCTTCAGAGTAAATCTGCAAGAAGTTGAGGATTCAGTAAGGCGGCTCGCACCAGATGCGAGTTTCTTCAAAGATCGCGAAGCTCAAGAATGGCACGAGACTTTGGCTCGTCGAAAACAGGCATTGGCCGACATGCAGACCGCTGCCGATCGGTTTCCGTCCGCGATTTAGCCGCCTCTCACGGCGCCCCGACCGCGTCCGGGTGCGCCGCCTCGAACGAGTTGAGCGCCGCGCAATGCCCCTCCACCTCGCGGAGCGTCGGATAGGGCGCGAGGTCCACCTCCCAGCGGCGGGCGTTGTAGAGTTGCGGAATCAGGCAGCATTCCGCGAGGCCGGGCGCGTCGCCATGAATGAAGCCGCCGCTCCGGCCGGCGGCGACCATCGCCTCCAGCGCCTTCAACCCCTTGGGGATGAAATGGCCCATCCAACGGGTCATTTCCGCCTTGTCGCCGCCGGTCACATGCTGCGCGACGGAAAGATTGCAGACCGGGTGGATCTCCATCGCGATGGCGGCGGCGATGGCGCGCACGCGCTGGCGGGCGACCGGGTCTTCGGGGATGAGGCGAACGGCGGGGCGCGTCTCATCAAGATATTCGATGATCGGCAACGATTGCGTCAGCGCCAGCCCGTCGATCTCCAGCGTCGGGACAAGGCCCTGCGGGTTGCGCGCCAGGTTCTCCGCCCCGCGATGTTCGCCGGTCAGCAGGTTCACAGGCCGCGCCTGATAGGCGATTCCCTTCAGGTTCAACGCGATCCGCACCCGGTAGGCGGCGGAGGACCGCCAGTAATCATGAAGAATGATATCGCTCATCGGCCGCTCCTCTGGTTTTTCTTCAACCTGCGGGTTTGGCGCCCGCCCGGCAAGCGGCGGATCGGAAATTCGCGCCGCCACCAGAATGGCGGATGACGCGGCGAAGGCGCAAGGCTAGGAATGATTCGACGCCTATCAGGGGAGAAAACGCGATGACGCCAGAGGAGATTGAACGGTTTCAGGAGGACGGCGCGGTCTGCCTTCGCGGCGTCTTCGCCGACTGGGTGGAGGTGATCGCTGCGGGGATCGGGCGCAACATGGCGGAACCCGGCCCCTACGCCTCGGAAAACGCGGTGACCGAGGGGCGCTTCTTCGACGATTATTGCAACTGGACGCGCATCCCCGAGTTCGAGCGCGTGGTGCGCGAAAGCCCGGCGGCGAAAATCGCGGCGGCGGCGATGCGCTCCGACAGCGCGCAGTTCTTCCACGATCATGTGCTGGTGAAGGAGCCGGGCACAGCCAAACCGACCCCCTGGCATCAGGACGCCCCTTATTATTTCGTCGAGGGGCGGCAGACCGTCAGTTTCTGGATTCCCATCGACCCGGTTCAGGACGCGACGCTGCGCCTGATCGCCGGCTCGCACCGTTGGCCGCGCATGGTCCGCCCCGTCTCATGGGCGGATGACAGCGATTTCTACAAGGACAAGCAGGAGTGGACGCCGGTGCCTGACCCGGACGCTGATCCGGGCGACACGAAAGTGCTGGAATGGCCGATGCAACCCGGCGATTGCGTACTCTTCGACTATCGCACCGCGCATGGCGCGCGCGGCAATCCGCATGGTGCGCGCCGCCGGGCGCTCTCATTGCGCTGGGTCGGCGATGACGCGCGCTATGTCGAGCGGCCGGGCCGCACCTCGCCCCCCTTCCCCGGCCACGACATGAAACCGGGGGAGAGGCTGCGCGAGGATTGGTTCCCGGTGATCGAGGGCGGGGG
>JBBDTD010000012.1:0-4608 GCA_040904645.1 Paracoccaceae bacterium | reverse complement strand
AAGGGCCCCGGGGGCTTACTCCGCCGCCTTCAGAGCCGGCGCGCCGCCGGCGCGGAACTCGGCCAGAAGCTCCGCCCTGCGCTTGGCGGTCGCTTCCGCGTTGGCGGCCTTCACATAGCCGAAGCCCTTCACCTGCAACGGCAGCGCGGCGAGCTGGGCGGCGACAGAATGCGTCTCAGGCTTCAGACCGGCGCAAAGCTCCGCTAGCAACGCTTCATGCTCGGCGATCGCGGCGCGCTCCGACTTGCGCTCCGCGCTGTAGCCGAAGATGTCGAAGGCGCCGCCGCGCAGGCCCTTGAACTTCGCCATGTGCTTCAGCGCCGTCTGCATCCACGGGCCGAAGGTGGTTTTCACCGGATGACCCTTGCTGTCCTTCTTGCCGAGGATCGGCGGCGCCATGTGAAACTCGATCTTCTTCACATTGTCGAACCGCTCGGCGATATGGGAATCCAGCGTCTCGGTATGGAGCCGGGCGACCTCATATTCATCCTTGTAGGTCATCAGCTTGAAGAGCCCGAACGCCGCCGCTTCGGCGAAACCGTCGGCGCGCCCGCCGGTCGCTTCGCGCACTTTGGCCTCCGCCGCTTCGGCCGCCCTGACCGACGCTTCCCAGCGCACGGCCCAGGCCTCATTCCCCCATGCGACGAGGCGCGCGCGGCGGAAGGCGATCTTGTCGTCGTAGCTCTTGGCCAGCACCTGCTTCGGCGCCACCGCGGCCTCCGCCTCGGCGGGGTGAACCACCGCCCAGCGGCCGATCTCGAACGCCATCTTGTTGCCGTCGATCCCGGCGCCGTTCAGCTCGATCGCTTTCATGATCGCCTCGCGGCCGATCGGAATGCGTCCCATCTGCCAGGCCGCGCCAAGAACCAGCACGTTCGAGAAGATCGCATCGCCAAGCAGTTTCTCCGCCAGGCGCGTCGCGTTCAGATAGACGACCTTGTCAGCGCCGACGCGGGCCTCAAGGCCAAGCCGAAGCCGGTCGGCCGGAATGCGGAAACCGCCATCGCGGGTGAACTCGCCAGTATTGATCTCATAGGTGTTGCAAACGACGGCGGTGCGCCCATTGGCCATAAGCGCCTGCGTCTTGGCGCCGGCGGTGACCAGAAGATCGCCGCCGATCACCACATCGGCCTCGCCGGTGGCGACGCGGATCGCGGTGATGTCCTCGGGCTTCTCGGCGATGCGGCAATGGATCTGCACCGCGCCGCCCTTCTGGGCCAGCCCGGCCATCTCCATCACCCCGGCGCCCTTGCCCTCCACATGCGCGGCCATGCCGAGGAGCGCGCCGATGGTGACGACGCCGGTGCCGCCGACGCCTGTGGTGACGGTGTTCCAGACACCATCTATCTTCGGCAAGGTTGGCTCCGGCAGGTCCGGCAGGTCGAGCCCGGCGGCCTTTTCCTTTTTCGGCGTCGCGCCGTGAAGCGTGACGAAGGATGGACAGAACCCGTTGACGCAGGAGAAATCCTTGTTGCACGAAGACTGGTCGATCTGGCGCTTGCGGCCAAGCTCAGTGTCGAGCGGAGCCACGGAGACGCAGTTGGACTTCACGCCGCAATCGCCGCAGCCCTCGCAAACTTCGGGGTTGATGTAGATGCGCTTGTCGATGTCCGGGAACTTGCCCCGCTTGCGCCGGCGGCGCTTTTCGGCGGCGCAGGTCTGAACGTAGATCAGCGCGGTGACGCCTTCGATCTCGCGCAATTCACGCTGGACGGCGTCCAGCTCCGCACGTTTGCGGGTCTCGACGCCAGCGGGCACGCGGGCGGGATCGAACGCCTCTTTTTCGTCATAGACGACCATCAGCTTCTTGACGCCGTAGGCCTTCACTTCCTCGATGATCCGATAAACGTCCAGCCCGCCTTCAAGCGTCTGGCCGCCGGTCATCGCCACCGCGTCGTTATAGAGAATCTTGTAGGTGACGTTGGCGCCCGCCGTCACGGCGGCGCGGATCGCCTGCGCCCCGGAATGGGTGTAGGTCCCGTCGCCAAGCTGCTGGAAGGCGTGCTTGGTCTTGGAGAATCGGCTCTCGCCGACCCAGTTGACGCCCTCGCCGCCCATATGGGTGTAGCCGATGACGCCGCGATCCATCCATTGCGCCATGAAATGGCAGCCAATGCCCGCGAACCCGATCGACCCGTCCGGCAGCTTGGTGGAGGTGTTGTGCGGGCAGCCGGAACAGAACCACGGCGTGCGCTCCGGCGTCGCCTCCACATTGGCGGAATTGGCGGCTGATTCCAGCGCCTCGATCCGGCGGGTGTTCAATTCGCTCGCGACGCCCTCGTTGAAGAGAATCTTGCCGAGCTTCAGCGCCACGTCGACCGGGCTGAGGCCCATTTCAACCGGGAACAGCGTCTTGTCGGCCTCGTCCCGCTTGCCGATCACACGCGGGCGGTGCGCTTCGTCGAAGAGAAGCTCCTTGATCTGGCTCTCGATCAGGCTGCGCTTTTCTTCCACCACGACGATCAGGTCGAGGCCCTCCGCCCAGGCTTTCAGCGCGGTCGGCTCCAGCGGGTAGATCATCGCGGGCTTGTAGACGGTGACGCCGATGCGCTTCGCGGTTTCCTCGTCAATGCCGAGAAGATCGAGCGCATGCGCGACGTCGAGCCAGCTCTTGCCGGCGGAAACGACGCCAATCTTCGCGCCCTTCTCGCCGCGGACCCGCTTGTCGATGCCGTTGGCGCGGGCGTAGGCCTGCGCCGCCCAGCGCTTGTAGCGCTGCATCCGGACTTCCTGCGGGATGCGGTCGTCGACCATGCGGATCGAAAGTCCATCGGCCGGCATTTCGAAATCGGCGGGAATCACGGTTTGGATACGGTCCGGGCGCCCGTCGATCACCGCAGTCGATTCAATGGTGTCCTTGAGGCATTTTATCCCGACCCAAACCGAGGCGAAGCGGCTCATGGCGTAGCCATGCACGCCGAGGTCGATGATCTCCTGCACGCCGGCGGGGGCGAGGATCGGCATCTGCGCGTCGACAAAGGCGAAATCGGATTGATGGACAGTGGTGGAGGATTCGCCGGTGTGATCGTCGCCCATCGCCGCGAGCACGCCGCCAAGCGCCGCGACGCCGGCGAGGTTGGCGTGGCGGAACACGTCGCCCGAACGGTCGACGCCCGGCCCCTTGCCGTACCAGAGCCCGAACACCCCGTCGAAAAGACCGTCGCCGCGCAAGCCGGCCTGCTGCGCGCCCCAGATCATGGTCGCGCCCGCATCCTCGTTCAGCGCCGGCTCGAAGCGAATGTCATATTCGTCGAGCGCCTTGCGCGCTCCCAGGAAAGTGCCGTCCACGCCGCCAAGCGGAGAGCCGCGATAGCCGGAGACATACCCGGCGGTGTTGTGACCCGCCTGCCGATCCCGCCACTTCTGGGTTTGCATCAGCCGTACGAGCGCTTGCGTGCCGTTCAACAGCACCTGATCGCAGCCAAGATCGAATCTGTCGCCAAGGCTCACAGTGCTGTGTTTCATCGCTTCCTCCAAGGTTGCACGAGAGCGTGCGCGAATCCTTCGTCGTCGCGCACCGCTCTTTTAATCAAGGTAAGGAAAACTGACCTATTTTGGCAAGAAATATTTATATGCGTCAGCGCGCCTCATGCTTTAGTGATCTCGACCGAGGGGGGCGACGGCTTCCGCACACGAAACCGGGAGCCAACGATGACCAGACGCGACATGATGAAACGCGCCGCCGCGTCGCTTTCCGCGCTGGCCGCGCTATCAGGCTGCGCCGGCGGCGCGGTCGCCAAAGGGCCGGAGGCGGCGTATCCGCCGATTGGCGACTTCATCGCCGTCGAGGGCGTGCGCCTCCATTATGTAGTGGAGGGCGAAGGCCCGCCGATCGTGCTGATTCATGGCGCGAACGGCAACCTTCGGGATTTCACATTCTCTCTCGTCGCGCGCCTGAAAGACCGGTTCCGGGTGGTCGCCATCGACAGGCCCGGCCACGGCTATAGCGAGCGCCCCGCGCTCAATGGCGGCGATCCCGCCGTTCAGGCCCGCCTGATGGCCGAAGGCGCCGCCATGCTCGGCGCTGACCGCACGATGATCGTCGGCCACAGCTATGGCGGCGCGGTGGCGGCCGCCTGGGCGCTGGCGCGGCCCGAGCAGGTCGCGGGCGTCGGCATGCTGGCCGGCGCGACCTATTCCTGGGACGGCGATGGCGGGCTGCTTTATCGGCTTGGCTCCGGCCCGCTCAGCCCGGTCGTGGGCGCGATCGCTCGCGGCTATGTCACCGGCGACCGTGCAAAAGATTTTGTCAAAGGGGTTTTCGAGCCGAACCCGGTTCCCGCCGGCTATGTCGAGTATATCGGCGTCCCGCTCGCGCTCAGGCCCGACACGTTTCTCTGGAACGCTGAAGATATCGACAGCCTGAACAAGCATCTTGCGGCGCAGGCGCCGCGCTACGGCGAACTCGCCATGCCGATGGAGATCGTCCATGGCGACGCCGACACAACCGTAGGGCTAGAGATCCACTCCCGGCGCCTCGCGAGCGCGGCGCAGGACGCCAGCCTGACGGTTCTACCAGGCGTCGGCCACATGCCGCACCATGCGCGCGAGGATGAGGTGGTCGCGGCGCTCGACCGGCTTTCCGCCCGCTCTTTCGGCTGATTTCAA
>JBBDTD010000011.1:0-13562 GCA_040904645.1 Paracoccaceae bacterium | reverse complement strand
TCCATGAGGATCATCGAAACGCAAGCCGACGTGGCCGAAGGCGCCGCCTGGCTCAGGGCGCGCTGCCCGCGCATGGCGGCGGCGCTGGACCTGATCGGCGCGCCGCCGCTGCGCCGCCGGGCGGAGGGCTTCGCCTCCCTTCTCAACGCTATCGTCGGCCAGCAGGTTTCCACCGCCGCGGCCGCCGGAATATGGGCGCGCATGCAGGCGGCGGGGTTTGACGATGAAGATATCGTGCGCGCCGCGACGGATGAAGACCTCCGCGCCGCCGGCCTTTCCCGCGCCAAGGCCCGCTACGCCCGGGCGTTGGCTGAAGCGCGGCTGGATTACGCCGGGCTCGGGAAGACACCAGAAGACGTCGCGGTGGCGATGCTGACCAGCGTTCCGGGCGTGGGCCGCTGGACGGCGGAAGTCTACCTGATGTTCGCTGTCGGGCATGCGGATGTTTTCGCGCCGGGCGATCTGGCGCTGCGTGAAGCGGCGCGCTCGCTCTATGGCTTGCCGGAGCGGCCCACGATTCCCGAGCTGGAGACGATGGCGCTCGACTGGCGGCCGTGGCGGGGCGTTGCCGCGCGCATTCTCTTCACCTACTACCGGGTCGACAAGGGCAGGGAGGGCGCGCCATGAGCATTCTGAACGGACCAAGAGCGGATGCGCGCTCGGGCGAGCCGGATAGTCTCGTCATTTTTCTTCATGGCTATGGCGCGGACGGCAATGATCTTTTCGGGCTTGCGGAAGCGATGGCCCCGCATCTGCCGAACACCGTCTTCCGGTCTCCCGACGCGCCGGAGCCCTGCGCGGTGAATCCGAGGGGGCGGCAATGGTTCCCGATCTCCTGGATCGACGGCTCGCCCGAGGAGGCGATGCGCGACGGCGTGCGTCGCGCCGCCAGGACGCTTCACGCATATCTCGACGAGGCGATGGCCGAAGAGGGCGTGACGCCGGCGCAGACCGTGGTGGTCGGGTTTTCGCAAGGTACGATGATGAGCCTGCTTGTCGGGCTCCGGCGCGCGGAAACGCTTGGCGGCATCGTCGGGTTTTCTGGCAGGCTGGTGACTGATGAAGAGGCTGGCCCGGTGACCTCGAAGCCGCCGGTGCAGCTGATTCACGGTGATCAGGATGAGGTGATCCCGGTCGCGGCGGTCCATGAAGCGCGCGAAAGTCTGGAAGCGGCCGGCGTCGTGGTCGCCTCGCATGTCAGCCGCGGGATCGGACATGGAATCGCCCCTGACGGACTGCGCCTCGCGCTCGAATTCATACTGAGCGCGCAGGACCGCGCCAGAAGCTGATTCTGGGTGAATCGCATTCGTTCGGTTGCGTTTCTGTCCATCAAGCAACTCAAAGCAGCAATCGCGTCACGATCAGCGCAGAATTCAGGTGCGTCGGCCGGCCTGCGCGCCACGTATGGTTGCAATCGTCGCTAATACCCAAGCAGCTTGTGAAGAAACTCACATAATTGGGTTTAATTTCGTTTCAAACACTGTAGATAGACCATGCAGTG
Source organism: Paracoccaceae bacterium (assembly GCA_040904645.1). GTDB lineage: Bacteria > Pseudomonadota > Alphaproteobacteria > Rhodobacterales > Rhodobacteraceae > Pikeienuella. The sequence continues at coordinate 12,061 of JBBDTD010000011.1, read as the reverse complement.
AAAGGGAACTCGTGGTCCTGACACTGCGATGTGAGTGACGACTGTGGGGCGCTGGCGAGTTTACGCTTTCCTCAGCGCTATGTTGAAACAATTACGCGCCTGTTTCGCATGTAGCGCGCGCGTGCCGGCGAATGTTGTTCGCCGGAGTGATGGGGACTGATATGAAAATTTCCATGATCGCAGGCGCTGCCTTTGCGGCAGCTGTTCTTTCCGCTGGCGCGGCGAGCGCCACCACTTTTGCGACCCAGATCGATGTGGGCCGCGCCGACGTCGCCGGCGTCGGCTTCGAGGCGGAATCGCCGGTGTTCAACACCAATCGCGACGATGCGGGCAACGCGCTCGGCGCCCCCGACCAGGCCGGCAACTCCGAAGGCGGCTTCTTCAGCCTCGGCAGGGACGCTGTCGCGGTTTTCGGCTTCGGCACCAGCTTCGGTATCGACGCGACGATCTTTGAGGTGACGTTCAACTGTAACGGCCCCCAGAATCCGGGCGGCAGCTGTAACTTCAATGAGTCGGTCGATGTCTACGTGTTCAACGGCGCCTACACGCCGTTCGATACGAGCTTCGGCCTCTCCGACCTCACCTCGCTCGGCTTCACCTACGCGGCGAGCGTTCCGAACGGCCTCGCGAACCAGACCGGCGGCGCCACCGTCGCCATCGGCGGACCGTTCTCCTTCCTCGCGCTGGTCGACACCAGCCTCCAGGCTGGCGACGGCTTCGACGTCGATGCGGTCAGCGTCTCGGCGGTTCCGGTTCCGGCCTCGATCCTCTTCCTGGTGTCGGCGCTTGGCGGCATCGGTTTCCTGCGCGCGCGCCGCGCGGCCTGAACCACGTTCGTTCAGAATGAAAAGGGCGCCCTTGGTGGCGCCCTTTTTCACTGTTTCCGTGGCGAGCACCGCCCCGTGGGTAAGTCATGATTATTTCGCACTCCCGCCTGATCTTGGTGCTTGATCGGCCTCGGCGCCCAGATATAGTTCGGTGCATGAACATACCCGGACGAATTCAGGACCTGAGGGAGCGATACGCGAGATGACCGGCGCGGCGGCGATGAGTTTCGTCCGTTCGCCGGGCCGGTTGCGGGATCACCCCGCGCTGGTCCTGAACGCCGACTATCGACCGCTTTCCTATTTCCCGCTCTCTCTCTGGCCCTGGCAGGAGGCGATCAAGGCTTCGTTCCTGGATCGGGTGCAGATCATCGCCGAGTATGACGAGGTGGTGCGGAGCCCCTCGATCGAGATGCGGATACCCTCCGTCGTGGTGCTGCGTGAATATGTCCGCCCGGCGCTTTACCCGGCCTTCACGCGCTTCAATCTTTTCCTGCGCGATGAGTTCGCCTGCCAATATTGCGGCGCCGGTGGTGAGATGACCTTCGATCATGTCATTCCCCGCTCTCGCGGTGGGCGCACAACATGGGAGAATGTGGTCGCCGCCTGTTCGCCCTGCAATCTGGTCAAGGCGAACCACACGGTCGCGGAAGCGCGGATGAACCTTCGCAAACCTCCGCACCGCCCGTCGGCCGAAGCGCTGCGCAACACCGGCCGCAAGTTCCCGCCCAACCATCTGCATGAAAGCTGGATGGATTTTCTTTACTGGGATGCGGAGCTGGACGCGTAACGACGCGCGGCGAGGCCGGTCAGCCCGGCCATAAACAGCGAGAGAACCGCATTCCAACCCGCCATCGAGACGCCGAGAAAGCTCCACTCGATCTCATCGCAGCGCACCAGCGGCGCGGCCATGATCTGCTCGATCAGTTGTTGCGGCGTCAGCCCGCCGATGGCGCCGCCGGTGCAGCTCGATGGCCCTTCCCAATACTGAAGCTCCACCCCGGCGTGAAACGCGCCGAGACCCGCGCCAATCAACAGCGCCGCCGCGCCAAACCATAGCAAAGCCGCCCCGACCCGCCCCGGCCCGACGAGGAGCGCCAGCGCCGCGAGCGCGATGGCCACGCCATGGGGCCAGCGCTGCCATATGCACATCGGGCAGGGCATGAGGCCGCCGACATACTGGCTGAAAAGCGCGCCGCCCAGCACGGCGGCCGGCCCCAGAAGGGCGCAGAGCGGAAGCCAGCGCGCGCTCACGCCAGATACTTCGCGGCGGCGAAACCGCCGAAGAGCAGGATCATGAAGATCGTTGTGATCAGCCCCAGCCTCTTTTCGATGAAGACCCGTATCGGCGGGCCGATCTTCCAGAGCAGCGCCGCGATGGCGAAAAAGATCGCGAACCGGGCGATCACCGACGCGAGCAGGAAAATCGGAAAGTTCAGCGCCGTCGCGCCCGAAAGAATGGTGATGATCTTGAACGGAAACGGCGTCAGCCCGGCGAACAGCACCGCCCAGGCGCCATATTCATTGTAGCGCGCGGCGAAGAGATCGAACCGCTCCGCGTAGCCGTAAAACTCCAGCACCGGCCCGCCAATGCTGTCAAAGGCGAAAGAACCCAGCGCATAGCCGAGGACGCCGCCCAGGACCGAGGCCACCGAACAGACGAAGGCGAACTTCGCCCACGACGCCGGACGGGCGATGACCATCGGGATCAGCAGCGCATGGGGCGGTATCGGAAACACCGAACTCTCGATGAAACTGACGATGGCGAGCGCCCAGATCGCATGAGGCGACTCGGCGAAGGCGATGGTCCAATCGTAGAGGCGCCGCAACATGGTGCGCGGGTACCAGCGCGGCGCGCGTCTGTCTATCCTCCTCGCTGTCGCGCCACGCTCAATCGCGCTTGACCACCCTGCGTTGAGAAGCTTGGAGGCTGCGTTCAACCTGCTATACATATTTATTAATGCGACCTGCCGCGTAGCGCGGCGCTGGGGGTGCGGTGGCTGGTGGAGAATCGAGAGAGCCGGTGATGGAGATTCGCGCATTCGGCGCGACGTCCGTCTCCGTTCCTCCCGGCGGCGCGAGCCTGCCGCTGGGTATGAAGGCGCTCGGGCTCTGCGCTTTTCTGGTCGATCAGGCGCCGCGCCCCGCGACGCGGGACGCGCTGGTGGAGCTCTTCTGGGAACGGGTCGGCCCCACGCAGGGCAAAGGCAGTCTTCGCCAGGAGATCAGGCGCATAAAGAAATCGCTTGGCGCGGCGGTGTTTGACAGCGCTTTCAGCGTCAGCGACACTCATGTCGGCATATATCAGGGTGCTGTGCTTTATGACGGCGAGCAGATATCGCTCGCCGCAGACGCCAAGGATCCGGAAACTCTGGCGAGCCTCCTGACGCTTCATACCGGCGAATTCCTGGTCGACAACGCCGCGCGCGCCGAAAGCTTTCAGGATTGGGCGCGCGGGCGGCGCGTCCACTTCAACGAGCGTGTGATCGCCGCGCTCGTTCGCCTTTCCGATTCCGATATCGCCGCGACGATGGTCGAGCGGGCGCAGAGATCAGCGGAGCGGATCATCGCGATCGATCCGCTCCATGAAAAGGGTCATGAACTTCTGATTCGCTGTCATATCGCCTCCGGCAGGCGCGCAGAGGCTCGGGCGCATTTCGAGCGGTTCCGCGCCACCATGCTGCAGGAATTCGGAGCGGAGCCGATGCGTGAGATCGCGGATCTCGTGGCGCCCGGCGCCCCGGCCGGAACCCCCGGCGCGGCTGCCGGCCCTGCGAAGCCGGCGATTGCGCCCACGGCGAAGGCGGGCGGCGCGCGGCCGACCATCGCCGTGTTGAATGTAACCAAGCATTTGCCGCCCGATCGGGCGTATCTGGCCGATGGCGTAGCTGAACAACTGGTCGCTAGTCTCTCCAAATCAACCTGGATTCGTGTCGCCGCTTTGAGTTCGGCGCCATTCGCGCCGGGTGGCGACGCAATTGATCGCGGTCAGCGCGACCTCCGCGATTACGCGGATTATATCCTGCGCGTCGATGTGCGTGCGCATCGCCAACGGGTCGCTATCCTCTCCACCTTGAGCCGTGTGGCGGATGGCGAGACGATCTTTTCCGCCGAATCCGAGGATGAGAGCGACGATATCCTGTCGCTTCAACGCAATGTGGCGCGCCGGATCGCTTCGATCTTCGAGCCGATGATCATCGACGATCAGGCCAAGCGCGAAGCCGCCGAGGAATGGCGCGAGCCGGACGATGTGAACCACTGGCGGTTGTTGATGCGGGCGCGCTGGCTGTTCTGGACCACGCGGCCGAGCAACAACAAGGAAGCGCAGCGCCTGCTGCAAAAGGCGCTGAAGATCAGCCCGCTCGACGTGCCGACCTATTGCATCCTCGGTTTCTCACACATGCTCGACGCCTGGAGCGACTGGACCGATGATGTCGCGGGCTCCGTGCGGGAGGCGCAACGCTGGGCGGGGCGCGCGGTCCAGATCGCCCCGAATGACGGCTGGGCGCAGTTGACGCTCGGCGTCGCCTGCTCGACGCCTGACACGCTCGACCAGGCCAAGAGCCGCGTCGCGCATGCGCTGCGCCTGTCGCCATCGCTCGTCGTCGCGGTGGGGGAAATGGCGCGGTTTCACGCTTTCGACGGCGAGACGGCGGAAGCGACGCGGCTGGCGGACGAGGCGCTGGCGCTCTCGCCTTACGACGTTCATGCGGGGCTTTGGCTTCGGAGCAAGGCTTTCGCCCGCTGGATCGACGGCGATCTTTCCGCCGCGCTGGAACTGATCGATTTCGCGTTGATCATCCGGCCGGGCTGGTTCCAGAATCACTACCTTCGCGCGGCGATCCTGATCGAGCAGGGTAAGGACGCCCCGGCGAAGGGGGCGTTCCTCCGCGGCCAGAAGCTGATGGGGGCTTATTCCGACGCTGCCCTCAGAATCGGACACCCGTTTCGCGATCGGGCGCTTCACCAGCGTTTTGTACAGGCGTTGAACAAGGCGGGGGGCTCATTCGCGCTCTGACGATTTCATCCGGAGGAACCTATGAAACAATCCAGGAAAGTCAGAAAGATCGCCGTCCTCGGCGCCGGTCCTTCGGCGCTGGTCGCGGCATACCGTCTGACCGAGGAAAAGGACTGGGCGAAGAAATACGAGATTACCATCTACCAGCAGGGCTGGCGCGTCGGCGGAAAATGCGCGACCGGGCGCGATCTGGACCGTTCCAAGCGTGTCTATGAACACGGCATTCACGGGTTTCTGGGCTGCTATTTCAATGCGCTGACCGTCATGAAACGGGTCTTTGATTCTCTCGACCGGCCGAAAGATCACCCGGTTCCGGATTTCGATCACGCCTTTCACGGCATGTCCGGTGTGGTCCGCTATGAGATGGATGCCGGCAAGTTGAAGAAATGGCCCATCTATGCGCCGCCCGACTGGCACGGGCTGACCGGTCCGGATGGCGGGGAGCCGACGCTTTCGCAGCTTGTCACGCTGGCGCCGAAACTGGCGCGGATCGATGTCTGGATCGCCGGGCTGATACGGCTGGCCATGGGCGCAATGCTTCAGGCCTACGCCAAGACATTCCGCAGTCTTGAGACCTATGCGTTCATCATGAAGACGCAAACGATCCCGAAACCGGATGGCGCGCACCCCTCGGTTTCGGACCCGGCGGCGGGCCGGTTCGATCTGCGGATCGAGGAGGGGGAGGAGGGGTTCAACGCCGCGCTCGGTGGGTTTCTCGCGCGTGCGGGCGCCGCGGCGGCGCAGAAGGATTTCATGGCGGTCGCCACCTCGTTCAAGGCGGCGCGCGATTACCTTTCCGTCATCGTGGAGGCGGGCGGCGGCGGGAGCGAAGCCGCGCGGGACCGGCTGCGCAGACTCGCGCTTTTCCTCGATTTCTTCGGCGCCATCATCCGCGGCGCCGTCGCGGACCGTGTGATGAGCCGGGGGTTCGGGCCGCTCGACCGGATGGATCATGTCGACTGGCTGAGAAAGCACGGCGCGGCGGAGGCGACGATCAATTCGCCGCTGACATCGTCGACGCCGAACATCACCTACCAGTATCCCGATGGCGACAGCCTCCGCCCCGCAGTGATGGCGGCGGGCGCCTATCTTCATTGGACGATGATGAGCTTCACCTATATGGGCAAGTTTATCGAGATGTTCGAAGCGGGTTCGGGCGAGACCCTGATCGCCCCACTTTATGACGCGCTCGCCAAGCGTGGGGTCAAGTTCGCGTATTTCCATAAAGTGACGGAGATGAGGGTCGCGCCCGAGTGCATGGCCATCGGCGAGATAGACATCGACGTTCAGGCGACGGTCAAAAAGGGCGAACACCTTTATGAGCCTTATGTTCAGGTGATGAACGAGGGGCTGAAGGCGCCGCTTGATTGCTGGCCTGACCGGCCGCTTTTCGATCAGTTGGAGGAAGGGGAGGCGCTCAATGCCTCCGGCGCCGATCTTGAAAGCTTCTGGTGCGACTGGGCGCCGGTCGGGCGCAAGACCCTGAAACGCGGAAAGGATTTCGACGAGGTCGTCCTCGGTATTTCGGTCGGCGCGCTGCCCTATCTGACCAGGGACCTCGCGCGCCGACACCGTCCCTGGAAAAAGATGCTGGCCGAAAGCCGGACCGTGGTGACCCAGGCGATGCAGATCTGGCTGAACGAGACGCCGTGGGACATGGGCTGGAACGGCTACACCAACGAATATGACGATTATCTGCTTTCGGCGAACTTCATGACCCAACCGAACGGGCAGGGGGATTTCAGCAAGTACATCAAGTATGAGGAATGGCCGGAGGATCACAAACCCGCCGCGCTTCTCCTGATGTGCGGCACGCTGCCGTTTTATCACCGGATCGAAGGGAACGAGGGCGCAGATTTCCCGCGCCGGATCGCGGCGGAGGTGAAAGCCGGCTCGATCCAGTTCCTGCAAACAACTGGCGGCTTCATGTTGCCGGGATCCACCGTCGCGGCCCGGCAGGGTTACGGAGACCCGTTCGCTTTCGATTTCGAGCTTCTTCACCCGGCCAGGCCGGAAACCGCCGCCTCCGCCCGGCGCGGGGCGGAGCGGTTCGATGACCAGTACTGGCGCGTCAATCTCAGCCCGACCGACCATTACGTCTCCACCCCGCCGGGCAGCACCCGGCATCGGCTGGCCGCGCATGACACCGGGTTCGATAATCTCTCCATAGCCGGCGACTGGACCGAGAACGGCCTCAATGTCGGCTCGATGGAAGGATCGGTGCGTTCCGGCCTTCTGGCGGCGGAGGCGCTGCTGGGCGTTCCGCGCTCGAAAAGCGGGGTGATCGGGCTTGATCCTACGGTGAAATAGCGCCGCCCATCCGGAGGGGCCGGTCAGCCGCCGAGGCTCGCGCGGACCCGCTCCTGAAAATAGTGGACGCCCTTTTCATGGCGGGAGGATAGCGGCCCCGGCGTATAGACCTCCGCCGCGTAATTGCGGTGGGTGTCGGCGCAGACTTCGTAATCCTCCCGCACCACCGCGAGATTCGCTTCGATTGTGCGCTGGCGAGCTTCCGCCGTCTCATCCGAAATGTCGGCGAAGTAGAAATTATAGCGCTGCTCGGTCCGGCTCACCGATAGCGGGTTGATGCGCGATGTGTTCATGCCTCCCTGAAACAGGGAAAGCGTCCAGTTTGGCCACATCCAGAGCCACTTTCCGCGATAGAAAAGCCCGTCTTTTGGCGGCGCGGTCATCCGCACGAAACCCTTGTGCGCCGTGGTTTCGAAATTCTCGAAATCAATGGCGGCGTAGAACGAGGCGTGCGTGCCGGGGATATGATATCCCTCGACGAAATTGTCGGTGTAGATCTTCCAGTTGGCGTCGAATTCGACCGTCGCCGCATCGGTCGCGGTGTAGCTCTCGATCGGCTCATCCGCGAGTTCGCCCACCAGATCGCCCAGCTGCGCCAGCAACGTCTCTTGCGGATCCACGCAGACGAAGACCAGCCCGCGCCATATGTCGACCTGGACCTGCTCCAGCGGCCAGTCTTCGGGGATTATCGCCGGGTCCTTGCCGAACCAGGGCGCGTTCACCAGCCGGCCGGTGTCTGCATAAGCCCATTGGTGGTAGGGGCAACGAATGATGCTGCAAGCGCCTTCGCCGGCCGGCAAAAGCCGCGCGCCCCGGTGCCGGCAGACATTCTTGAAGGCGCGCAACTCGCCATCCCGTCCCCGGATGGCGAAAACGCCCAGCCCTGCGATGTCGATGGACAGATATGCGCCGGGGAGCGAGACCGCGCTTTCAGGGCCGAGAAACTGCCAGCTGCGCCAGAAGATCTCCCTGCGTTCCCGTTCGTAAGCCTCGGGAGCGACATAAAGACGGGGGTCTAGATTGAGCATCGCTCGTCCTGCTGTGCTGGCTGCGCTTCTTTGAAAGATGTCCGCTGCTCCACGCGCTGATTGTTGAGGCGGCGGCCAACTCCATGAAGCTATCGCGCGGTATCTGGCGTCGCAACAAGGATTGCTCAGGCGTGCGCCGCCGTTTCACCCGATCGCCGCGCCGCCCAACAGCCAGAGCCAGCCCGCCGCGGTGACGGCCGAAACCGCTGTGGCGATGACCACGGTCGATGCGACCTCGCCCGTCGCCCTGTCATACATCGAGGCGAAGACATAGGCGTTCGCGCCAGGTCCCATCGCGGCCATGACGGTGGCGGAGCGCACGAAAGCCGGATCAAGCCCGAAGACATGATGCGTCAGCACAAAAGCGATGCTGGGGTGAATGATCGTGGCGATAAAGGTGATGGCCAGCGCCTCGCCCAGCGATGAACGGATCCGGTAACGGGTCAACACGCCGCCGAGACCGAAGAGCGCGACAGGCAGCGTCGCGCTGGCCAGCATCCCCACCGCGGATTCCACGGGGACGGGCAGGGGGATGGCGAGAAAGTTCATGAGAACGCCAAAGCCGCAGGCTATGGTGATGGTGTTCCGGAACATCGCGGCGATCGTGACGCGCGCGGTCGCGCCAAAGCTACGCCCGTCGGCGCGGGCGATCTCCATCGCGGTGATGCCGATGAAATAGCAGACCGGCGCATGAATCGCGATCAACGCGTAATTGGCCGCCAGTGATTCCGCGCCGTAGGCGCGCTCCATGATCGGCAGCCCGAGGAGAACGGCGTTGGAGAAAAGTCCGGCGAACCCGATGGCCACGCTTTCGCCGGGACGTCTGCGGAACAGTTTGCGGGCCACGAAATAACCGAGCGCAAAAGAAAATATGGCGCCGAAATAGAAACTGAAAATCAGACGCGGGTCGAAAACCGCATCGAAATCCAGCCGATAAAGCCCGAGGAACAAAAGGCTCGGCATTGCAAAATTTTGAGTGAAGAGCACCAGCCCGGCGACGCTGGAATCGGGAAAGACCTTGAACCTGACGGCGCAGAATCCTGCGCCGACCAGAAGAAAGACAGGCAAGACAGTATGGAGAATGCTCAGCACCGGCTTGCGCCCGGGGTGGCTTCAGATTTCGAATTCCAGGCGCATTCCGTCGAAAGCCGGTTCGACATGGTCGGGGGTCTCCACCTTCATCGCCTCGTAGTCGAGGTCGATATGCATGTTGGTGATCACCGCACGCGGCACGCCCGAGCGTTCAATCCACTCAAGCGACTGCGCAAGATGGGTGTGTGTCGGGTGCGGCTCGTAGCGCAGCGCGTCCAGCACCCAGCATTCCGCGCCCTCGAGCGCCACCCAGGCTTCATTCGTCATCCGCGCGACATCCGGCAAGTAGACCAGAGGGCCGATGCGAAAACCGAGAGAGTCGATCGAGCCATGACCGACCTCGAAAGGCGACGCCTCGATCGGGCCGCCCGCGCCTTCGATCCGCACCGGCCCGTCGAGCGGGCGCAGCTCAAGAATGGGCGGATACGGGCTGCCCTGCGGTTGCGTGAAAGCATAGCCGAATCGCGAGATGAGCGAATTGGAGGTCTTGCCGTCGGCCCAGACCGGCAAGCGGCGGCGCTGGTTGAAGACGATCATCCTGAGATCGTCGAGACCATGCACATGGTCCGCATGCTCATGGGTGTAGAGCACACCGTCGAGATTGCCGATGCCAGCGTCGAGCAGCTGCTGGCGCAGATCAGGTGAAGTGTCGATCAGCACCCGCGTCACCGCCTCGCCGTCGAACCGCTCCACCAGCATCGAGCAGCGCAGGCGCGTGTTCTTCGGGTTCAGAGGGTCGCATCGTCCCCAGTGCCCGCCAAGCCGCGGCACGCCGCCGGATGAGCCGCAGCCAAGGATGGTGAAGCGCAGCGTCGCCATCACGCCGCCCAACGTTCTGGCCAGGCTGCGGCCTTGGCGAAGATCCGCTCGAAATTCGCCGTCGTCGCGGCGGCGAACTCGGCAAGGGGCAAGCCTTTCACTTCGGCTCCGACAGCGGCGGTGAGCGCGGTGAAGGCCGGCTCGCAGCGTCTGCCCCGATGCGGCGGCGGCGCCAGATAAGGAGAGTCGGTCTCCACCAGAATGCGGTCGAGCGGTGCGGCGGCGAAAACCGCGCGCACGGCGTCCGCGGTCTTGAAGGTCGCAACGCCCGACATCGAGAGGTAAAAACCGCAGTCCAGCGCCGCTTGCGCCAGCGCCGAGCCGGAAGAAAAGCAGTGCATGACGCAGGCGAAGGCGCCGGCGGCGTGTTCATCGGTCAGGATGCGCGCCATGTCTTCATCCGCGTCGCGGGCGTGGATGATCAGCGGCAGGCCGGTGCGCCGCGCCGCCTCGATATGGACGATCAGGCTCGCCTTTTGCGCCGCCGCGCTTTCCGAAGTGTAGTGATAATCGAGCCCCGTCTCCCCGATGCCGACCATCTTGGGATGGCGGGCGAGGTCGGTGAGCTGCTCCACCGTCGCCGCTTCTTCCTTGGCGACACTCATCGGGTGAACGCCAGCAGCGTAAAAGACGCTCTCATGCGCGTCGGCGATGGCGCGGACGGCGGGCTCCGACGGCAGGCGAGTGCAGATCGTCACCATGCGGCGCACGCCGGCAGCGTGAGCGCGCGCGACGACCTCGGGCAACTCTCCGATCAGGTCGGGAAAATCCAGGTGGCAGTGGCTGTCCACCAGTTCGGGCGGGTCAAGGGGCGGCATGGCATGCTCCGGGCGCAGCGCTTCCCGCTCAGGCGGGGCGCGCGCGGGTAAGGCGGGCGGTGGCGTCAATTTCAAGAAAGATATCAAGCATGACCTGCGCCGGGTCAAGATTGACCGCCCGCGCGCCGGCGCCAAGGGCGCCGATACGCGGCGAAAGATCGGCCCAGACCCGCGCGGCGTCGGAACCATGGGCGAGCTCGGCGAAAAGCCGGGCCTCATCGGGCGCGGCGGCGCTTCCGGGCGGGCCAAGCGCGCCGGCGCGCGCCATGCGGGACAACAATATGTCGATCAACCGCAGCGTCATGTCATAGACCTCTGCCTTGTCGCGCCCTGCGCAGGATTCGGCGAGCGCGATCATCTCTCTGCGGTCCATGCCCGGCGCGCCGGCGACCAATCTGACCAGCCGCCGATAGGTCGTGACGCCGCCCAGCGCGACCAGCCGGGCGGCCTCGCCCGCTGCGCCGCCGGCGAGGAGGGAGAGAGGCCCGATCTCGTCCGCGCCGCCCGCCTCCACCCCGGCGCCGGCGAGTGCGGCCGCGAGGTCCGCGGCGTCGAGCGACGCCAGTTTCAGGACCCGGCAGCGTGAGCGAATGGTGGGCAGCAGACGCGCGGGGGCGTGGGAGATCAGCAAAAGCAATACTTTCGCAGGGGGCTCCTCAAGCAGTTTCAGGATCGCGTTCGCCGCCGCGTCGTTCATGTCTTCGGCGGCGTCGACGACGACCGTCCGCCAGCCGCCATCCGCCGCGCTGAGCTGAAGGAAACTTTTCAGCCGGCGAGCGTCACCGACCCTGATCTGCTGCGAGAGCTTCCCGGTCTTCGCATCCGCCTCCCGGCGGAGCACGAAAAGCCGAGGCTCGGATCCGGCGGCGACGCGGCGCGCGACGGGATCGTCCGGGTCGAGATCGAGCGTCTCTGGCGGTATCGGGGCGCCGAAAAGCCCGGCCTCGTCAGTCTCCGCCAGCCGCCGGCGCGCGATGCGATAGGCCAGTGTCGCCTTGCCGACGCCGCGCGGCCCGGTCAGAAGCCAGGCGTGATGGAGCCGCCCCGACGCCCAGGACGCCAGAAACGCCGCCTCCGCCGCCGATTGTCCGGCGAGCGCGGTTGTCTCGCGCGGGTGGGGCAGGTCGCCGACCCGGTCGGCCTCCGGCGGCG
>JBBDTD010000010.1:0-2225 GCA_040904645.1 Paracoccaceae bacterium | reverse complement strand
ACGACGATTTCAATCGCACGCTGCAGGCCTGGTTGCGCCGGGAGGCGCCGCCACGCACGATGCCAGCGTGAAGCCCGTGATCCTGCGTGAAAACCTCGATGATCGCGGCGTCCTCGCCATAGCGGCGGGTGGTTAGCAAAACGCCTTCGTCGCGCCACTCCATCGCTCAGCCCTTCGGCCAGAGCACCATCTGCGTGCAGCGGAAATGCGCCATGACGCGCCCGGTCGCCTCCGAGGTGACCACCGCGTCCCAGACCTGCGTCGCGCGGCCGAGATGGAGCGGGCGCGCATGCGCCGTGACAGCGCCGGCAAGCGCGGTCGAGAGGAAATTCGAGGAAAGATCGATGGTGGTGAAACCGCTCGCGCCCGGGGGAAGCGCGAGCATCGCGCCGAATCCGCAGCACGTGTCGGCCAAGGCCACGACCGAACCGGCGTGCAGGAAGCCGTTGGGCGCGAACAGCTCCGGGCGCACATCGAAGGCGCCTGTCACCCCGTCCGCCTCCACTTTGGTGAAACGCGCGCCGAGAAGGCCGGGGAAATACCCCGCTATCCGCGCATTCCAGCCTTCCAGCGTATCCGGCAGATCGCCGCTCATCCGAGTCTCCGTTTCGATCGAGGATGCCCCGCGACGCGGGATCAGTCGAGGCCTTCCTCACTCAGCAGGTTCCGGCCTTTCGGGTCCTCGATCTCGACGATCCAGATGTCGGGATCGAAGCTGCGCTGGCGCTGAAGCGCCGCGTCCGCCTCCGCCTCGGGCGCGTCTTCGGCGAGCGGCGCCCAGATCCGTTCGCCGTCCGGGCCATAGGAGCGGGTGAAGGCGGAGGCGCGGCCGTTCATCGTCGCGACCTTGACCAGCACCGCGCCCGCCGTCGCGTCGCCCTTGGCGGTCAGGTATGCGGGGATCGCCGCCGCCTCGAGCCGCGCGAGATAGGCCGAGACCCAGAATTCGGAGGTCAGCCGCGGCGTCATTGATCTCCGCCGGAGAAATCCAGCCCGATGGCGTCGAAACGCTCTTTCTCATCGAGCCAGCCGGGGCGGGACTTCACCTCAAGGAAGAGATGGGCGCGCCGGCCGATCAATTCCTCGATATCCTTGCGCGCCTCGGCGCCGATGATCTTGATGGTCTCGCCGCGCTTGCCGAGCACGATGCCCTTATGCCCGTCGCGGATCACATAGATGATCTGCTGGATACGGGCGGAGCCGTCCTTCAGCTCGTTCCAGCTCTCGGTCTCCACCGTCATCTGATAGGGGAGTTCCTCATGCAGCCGCAGCGTCAGCTTCTCGCGGGTGATCTCCGCCGCGATCATGCGGAGCGGCAGGTCGGAAATCTCGTCCTCGGGGTAAAGGAACGGCCCTTTCGGCATCTCGGCCGCGAGCCATTGGCGGAGCGTCTCGACGCCGTGGCCACGCTCGGCGGAGATCATGAAGGTGGCGGCGAAGGGCCGCCTTTCGTTCAGCGCCTCGGCGATGTGCAGAAGCGCCGGGGCTTTCACCCGGTCGATCTTGTTGATGATCAGCGCGACCTTCGCTTCCGGCCGGTTGGCGAGGGTTTCGAGAATCCTCTCCACCCCCTCCGTCAGCCCGCGATGCGCTTCCACCAGCAGGCAGACGACGTCGGCGTCCTCGGCCCCGGCCCAGGCGGCGGCGACCATGGCGCGGTCGAGCCGCCGGCGCGGCCGGAAAAGCCCGGGCGTGTCGATGAAGACGATCTGCGCGCGCCCGCCGCCAGCCTCCTCCGGCGTGTCGGCCATGGCGACGCCGCGAATGCGCGCGCGCGTCGTCTGCACCTTGTGGGTGACGATGGCGATCTTGGCGCCGACCATTGCATTCAGAAGCGTGGATTTGCCGGCGTTCGGCTCTCCGATCAGCGCGGCGAACCCCGCGCGGGTTTCCGCCGTCCCGTCTGCGATTACTGGTTCTTCACTCATCGAGTTCCCCGATCAGATGGAGGAGGCGCAGCGCCGCCTCCTGCTCAGCAGCCCGTTTCGAAGTCGCCTGCGCTTCGGTCGTCTCACCGGTTTCCAGATGCGCCGCTATGGTGAAGACCGGCGCATGATCCGGCCCTTCGCGGCCCACCATAACATAGCGGGGCGGGCGCATGCCCCGCCCTTGCGCCCATTCCTGAAGCCAGGTCTTGGGATCTCGCGGCGCCTCGGCCCCCTGCCCTTCGATCCGCCCCGCCCAATGGCGCAGGATGATCGTCCGCGCGGCGTCGAGGGCGGCCT
>JBBDTD010000009.1:0-2239 GCA_040904645.1 Paracoccaceae bacterium | reverse complement strand
ATCATGAATGATGACGGCACCATGGCGCGGTTGCCGGATCTTGTGAAATTTGCGCAGTTTCACGGCCTCAAGGTTGGCACCATCGCCGATCTGATCGCCTATCGCCGCCGCTATGACAGCCTGATCACCCGTGAGATCGAGACCGATATCAGCAGCAAATACGGCCGCGACTGGAAGATGATCGTGTTTTCCAACAAGCCTGAATATGCGGAGCATGTGGCCCTTGTGAAAGGCGACATGACGGACGAGGCGCCGGTTCTCGTGCGCATGCATGCGCTCAACCTGCTTGGCGATGTGCTGGGAGAGGTGGATGAAAACCCCGATATCCTGCATGACGCCATGGCGCAGATTGATGCGGCGGGGCGGGGCGTCGTTGTCCTGATCCGCGAGCCGCGCCCGATGGCGCTGTCCGACCGGGTGCGGCGCAAGCTCGGCAAGCCGCCGAAGGAGCAGCGGGAGCTGCGCGATTATGGCATCGGCGCGCAGATTCTCATCGATCTCGGGGTTCACAACATGATTCTGCTTTCCAACAACACACGCACCGTGGTGGGTCTGGACGGCTATGGCCTGACGATTTCCGAAACCCGGGCCATCACCAAAAAGGGATGATAATGAACAGCGATATTCATGTGCTGGTGGTCGAGGCGGATTTCTACCGCGATATTTCCGATGCGCTGCTGGACGGGGCGAAAGAGGTTCTCGACGCCGCCGGTGCCAGCTATGACGTGGTGCAGGTGCCGGGGTGTCTCGAAATTCCCGCCGCCATCCGCATCGCCATCAAGTCGATGGAATTCACCGGCGCGCGCCGCCGCTATGATGCCTATGTGGCGCTCGGCTGCGTGATCCGGGGTGAAACCTCCCATTACGATACGGTGTCGGAGGAAAGCGCCCGGGCGCTGATGGATATCTCCACCGGCTTTTGCGTTGCTCTCGGCAACGGCATCATCACCTGCGAGAATGAGGCACAGGCCTGGGCGCGGGCGCGAAAATCGGAGAAAAACAAGGGCGGCGGCGCGGCGCAGGCGGCGCTCGACATGTTGAAGCTGAAGGAAAAATTCGGAATGTATCCGCGATGAACGCGCGCAGCGAAAAACGCGGCGACAAGCACAGCCGACGTACCCTTGCCCGCCTGAACGCGGTGCAGGCGCTCTATCAACTTGAGCATGACCCCCGTCCGGCCGAAGAGGTGGTGGAGGAATTTTTGCTGCACCGCGTCGGGGCGGAGATGGATGGCGACCAGTTCAAGGACAGCGACAAGCCGCTGTTCCGCGATATCGTCCTCAATGCCCGGGCGCGGCAGGAGGAGATTGACGCGCTGATCGCCGTGCGGCTGGAGAAAGACCGCACGACGGACCGGCTGGAGGTGGTGCTGCTCTGTCTGCTGCGGGCCGCGACATACGAGTTTCTCGCCCGCATCGACAGTCCGGCGAAGGTGCTGATCAAGGAATATATCGGCATCGCCCGGAGTTTCTTCACCGGCAAGGAACCGGCGCTGGTCAATGGCGTGCTCGACAAGATCGCGAAAGAGCTGCGCCCCGGCGAATTCGAATAGGATGGCGGGCGGGCGCGGCCATACGGGCAGCGATGATTTGGGCGAATTTGCCCTGATCGCGGCGCTGTTCAAGCCGCTTGCCGCCGCCATGCCTGCCGCGCTTGGCCT
This sequence comes from Paracoccaceae bacterium, assembly GCA_040904645.1. Classification (GTDB taxonomy): domain Bacteria; phylum Pseudomonadota; class Alphaproteobacteria; order Rhodobacterales; family Rhodobacteraceae; genus Pikeienuella. Next base: position 579 of record JBBDTD010000009.1, on the reverse strand, counting down.
GGGCGATGACGCGGCGGTCCTGACGCCCCGGCCGGGCAGGGACCTTGTCCTGACCAAGGATGCCATGGTCGAAGGCGTGCATTTCCTCGGCACCGATGATCCCGCCCATGTGGCGCAGAAGCTGCTGCGCGTCAATCTCTCCGATCTTGCCGCCATGGGCGCGGCGCCGGTCGGCTATCTGCTGGCGACCTTCTGGCCGGAAAATATCACCCGGCCGTGGATTGAGGGGTTCGCCGCAGGCCTCAAAGCAGATCAGGCGACATTCGGCATCGGCCTTCTGGGCGGCGATACGGTCCGCACTCCGGGTCCGCTCTCCCTCTCCCTCACCGCCATTGGCGAGGTGGAAAACGGCAAGGCGCTCCGCCGCAGCGGGGCAGAGGCGGGCGATCTCATTGCCGTCTCCGGCACCATCGGCGATGCGGCGCTGGGCCTGATGATCCTGCGGGGCGACAAACTCCCGGATCTCTCCCCGGCGGCGCGGCAGCATCTTGCCGCGCGCTATCACCTGCCGCGCCCGCGCCTTGCGCTTGGCCAGCAGCTCGCCGGCCCTGGCCGCTCCGTGGGGGAATGGCTCCCCGT
>JBBDTD010000008.1:0-2247 GCA_040904645.1 Paracoccaceae bacterium | reverse complement strand
TCCCCTTGCACATGATGTAGGAAAGAATCGCGCCCGACGATCCGACCAGCGCCCCGGTGATGATCAGCGCCATGTTGCCGAGCGTGAAGCCGATGCCCGCCGCAGCCCAACCGGAATAGGAGTTCAGCATCGAGACGACGACGGGCATGTCCGCGCCGCCAATCGGAATGATGATGAGAACCCCGAGAACCAGCGCCGTTATGGTGATCGCCCAAAACCAGAACGTGCTTTGCGTGGTGATGAGCAGGATCACCATCACGACCAGCCCGATGGCGAGCGCGAGATTGATCATGTGGCGGCCCGAAATCATGATCGGGGCGCCGGACATGCGGCCGTCAAGCTTGGCGAAGGCGATGATCGAGCCGGAAAAAGTGATCGCGCCGATGGCGACGCCAAGGCTCATCTCGATGATCGAGCCGGTGTGGATCGCGCCGACCTCGCCGATGCCGTAGGCCTCGGGGCTGTAGAAGGCCCCGGCCGCGACGAACACCGCCGCGAGGCCGACAAGGCTGTGAAACGCCGCGACGAGCTGCGGCATCTTTGTCATTTCGATCTTGCGCGCGATCACGCCGCCCGCGCCGCCGCCGACGACGAAGCCGAGGACGATCAGCGCCCAGCCGCCAAAGCCGGAAGGCGGAAAGGTGATCAGCGTCGTCACGATCGCGATCGCCATACCGATCATGCCGAAGCGGTTGCCTTGCCGCGAGGTCGTCGGGTGGCTCAACCCGCGAAGCGCGAGAATGAACAGAACCCCGGCGACGAGATAGGCGAATGCTGCGAAATTTGCCATCTATCCGCCCCTCAGCTCTTTTTCTTGTACATGGCGAGCATGCGTTCGGTGACCATGAAGCCGCCGAAGATGTTCACCGACGCCATCGTCAGCGCGATGACGCCGAAAACCGGCGTCCAGCCGCTGGCGAGCGAGGTGTCGACCCCGACCGCGACCAGCGCGCCGACCACGATCACCGAAGAAATCGCGTTGGTCACCGACATCAGCGGCGTATGCAGGGCCGGCGTCACCGACCAGACGACATAATAGCCGACGAAGCAGGCGAGCACGAAGGCGGAGAGGTAGAAGACGAAGGGCGAGACACCGGCGCCATGCGCCGCCGATTCGACCACGCCTTCAGGAGCCGTCACCGCCGCCGTCGCCGCCATATCGGCGACTTTCTGGCTCGCCGCCGCAGCGGCCTCAGCCGCGTCTTTCAGGGAATTGAGAAGCTCGGACATGGGTTCAGCCCTTCTCGCCGGTCAGTTGCGGGTGGATCACGGCGCCGTCCCTGGTAAGGCGGACGCCTTTCACCAGTTCATCCTCGTCATCGAGCGCGAAGACGCCCTCCTTGAAGAAAGGCGCGAGGAAATTGAAATGATTGCGGGAGAAGAGCGCGGAGGCGTCCGCGGTCAGCCGCCCCGGCAGATTGGCGAAGCCGAGAATGGTGACGCCGTTCTTCGTGACCACGTTTTCGCCAAAGGCCGCGCCGTCGACATTGCCGCCCTGCTCCACCGCCAGATCGACGATGATCGAGCCGGACTTCATCGAGGCGACCATCTCCCTGGTGACCAGGATCGGCGCCTTGCGGCCCGGGATCAGCGCCGTGGTGATAACGATGTCCTGCTTGGCGATATGGCCGGCGACGAGTTCGGCCTGCTGCTTCTTGTAATCGTCAGACATTTCCTTCGCGTAGCCGCCGGCGGTCTGGGCCTGCGCGAATTCCTCGTTCTTCACGGCGACGAACTTGCCGCCGAGCGAGGCGACTTGCTCTTCCGTCGCCGGACGCACATCAGTCGCGGTGACGATGGCGCCAAGCCGGCGCGCGGTGGCGATGGCCTGAAGGCCCGCGACGCCGACGCCCATGATGAAGACCTTGGCCGGGGCGATGGTGCCCGCCGCCGTCATCATCTGCGGCATGGCGCGGCCATAGGCGTTCGCCGCTTCCAGCACCGCCTTGTAGCCGGCGAGATTGGATTGCGAGGAGAGCACGTCCATCGACTGCGCGCGGCTGATGCGCGGCATGAACTCCATCGCGAAAGCGTCCACGCCCTTGGCGGCCAGCGCGTCGAGCGTTTCACGATCGGTATGCGGCGCCATGGTGCAGAAGAGCATCTGCCCCTTGGTGAAGCTTTTCACCTCGGCCTCCGTTGGCCGCTGCATCTTCAGGATCACGTCAGAGCCCCTCACCGTGGAGGAGAAGGTCTTGGCGATGCTCGCGCCGACGGCCTCATAGGCGGCGTCGGAGAAAGAGGCGC
>JBBDTD010000007.1:8496-13771 GCA_040904645.1 Paracoccaceae bacterium | reverse complement strand
TTTCCCGGCCTCGGACGGCTGGTTCATCATCGCCATCGGCAATGACGGCCAGTTAGCCCGCTTCGCGGAGGCCGCAGGCCGCCCCGAACTGGCCGCCGACCCGCGCTTCGCCACCAACCCGGCCCGCGTGGTCAACCATGATGAGCTGATCCGCCTGATGCGCGAAATCACCCGCCAGCGGACCGAAGCCGACTGGATGAAAACCCTGTCCGCCGTCAGCGTGCCGACCGGCCCGGTGAACGACATCCCCGCCGCGATCGACGACCCGCAAGCCATCTCGCGCGGCTCACGCGTAAAGCAGCCGCACCCGGCGGCCGGAAATGGTTATGTGGAGACGCTGGGCAACCCCGCGAAGCTTTCCCGCACCCCGGTCACCTATCGCCGCCCGCCGCCGATGGTTGGTCAGCATACGGATGAAGTGCTGGCGGAACTCGGTTTCGACGCGGCGGAAATGCGCGAAAAGGGCGCGCTCGGCTGAGCGACGCGTCGCATGGACGGGGGCGGCCGGCGGCGCTACATCAGGCCCGACCCATAAAGGAGCAGCCCATGATCGGCCGCCTGAACCATGTCGCCATCGCCGTTCCCGATCTGGAGGTGGCGGCGGCCCAATACGCCGGCACGCTCGGCGCGAAGGTGAACCCGCCCCAGCCGGAGCCTGACCACGGCGTCACCGTCGTCTTCATTGAACTTCCGAACACGAAGATCGAACTCCTTCATCCCTTGGGGGAAAATTCGCCCATCGCAGGGTTCCTCGCCAAGAACCCCGCTGGCGGAATTCACCACATCTGCTATGAGGTCGACGACATCATCGCCGCCCGCGACAGGCTGAAGGAAGCCGGCGCCCGCGTCCTCGGCTCGGGCGAGCCGAAGATCGGCGCGCATGGGAAGCCCGTGCTCTTTCTTCATCCGAAGGATTTCAATGGCGCCCTGGTGGAGCTTGAACAGGTATGACCATCACCTCCGTCATCGTCCTGTATGCGATCACCTGGTTCGCCGTCCTGTTCATGGTCTTGCCGCTTTTCGTCAAAAGCCAGGACGAGGCGGGCGAGGTTGAGCCTGGCACTTCCCCCGGCGCGCCGGATGAATCGATGATGCGCAAGAAGCTCATCTGGACCACGATCGCGGCCACCGTGGTCTGGGCGTTGGAGCTGCTGGTGATCCGGAGCGAGATCATCTCCCTCGAAGACATCACGGCGATCTTCTCGCGCCCTGTCTGAGGGCGCACACGCCGACCGTCCCGCCGCGTCCGTGGCGGGGGAAGTCTTTGCGCCGCCTACATCAGCTTTTCGAAATACGACACATTGTTTTCGCTATCGACATTGCAGACATATTCGCCGTCATCATATCTCAAGATGATCTCGTAGGCGCCCGGCTTCAGGGCTGCGGTGTCGACAACTTCACCGATGCGGTCTTCGACAGCGTTGCACGCCCTGACCTGCGCGCTTGAAGGTTCGCCTTCCGCGCTCACGGCCTCACGGTTGTCTTTCATCTGCTCCCGCGTTCTGACCCAGGTGAAATTGCGTTTCGGTCCGAAACGGCACTCGAACCTGGTCGTGTTCGACCCGTCCTGCGGATATTGGCCGTGGACCGAGTAGGCCCCGCCAGAGCGTCCCTCCGCCGGTAGTGTCAGGATCTGGTCTGGACTGACGCCGAAGGCGCCGGAAGCCTCGCCGACGCAATAGCGGGCCATGTCCTCGACATTCACGGGCGCCGCCTGAACGGCCCCGGGCGCGGCGATCATCGCGCCAAGCGCGAGCGCGGCGGCGGCGAACGCCCCCGAAGCCGGTGCTAGAAGTCTCAGTGAACGAACCATGGTGTTTCTCCCAACAGATAAGGGCGCGATCAACCCTTCTACGCGTGGTGGAAGGGTAATCCGGCGGCGGCGAGCGGCCAAGCATCACCACCCTGACAATGTGCGATCATCGCGGCGCAGGGTTTCACCCAGATGCGCGCGCGCAGTTTGCTTTCGCCCGCGCCTGGGTTATCCTTTCCCCCATATGCAATCGGAAGGAGACTGACGATGAAAGCATTGACGATCGCAGCCGCGCTGATATCCGGCCTGGCCTTCGCCACGGCGGCCTCCGCCTGCCCATTCTCCGCCAAGACCAAGGATCAATCCGCTGAGGCGCCGATTCTCACGCCCTCGACCGGTTCCTGACGAACGCGGCGGGCGGGGCCCTGCGCCCGCCCGCCTTCAGCGGCGATCTTCGTCCTGAAATATCTCGGCCCGCCGGGCTTCCGATCGGAGTTCGCCTCATGCGATCAATCGTGGCGTTCGCGCTGATCTCGACCTTGCTTGGTGTGGCCGCGTGCCAAAACGCCAATCATATCGACGATGGTCAATATTACCTCCATGATCCAGGCGGGAAGAACATCTATCGTCGGTCGCCGGAGAGCAGTCGCTGAGCGGATCCGCGCCGGAAACCTCGACATCCGCACAAGCGCCATTGCAGCCGGCTGGTCGCCCGCTTGTCGAAGGCGCTTCTGCGGCCGCATACGAAAACGTGAAGCAGCCGCCGTCGAACAATGCGGCTGACGTATCCATGTCATAATCATTCGATCAACCGGAGGTCGCACGATGCGCGCCATTCTTCCCCTTCTTCTGATCGCGGGCCTCGGCCTCGCCGCCTGTTCGGACGGCTCTGGCGGTTCCGGCCGCCACAGCGGCACGTATAACGACCCCGGCGACGCCCGCGGCTGGGGCAATCCCGTCTCCACCGGCTCCAACATCTACCGTCGCACGGATGGCGGTTCGCGCTGATCGCCGCGTGTCAGCCGCGGTTTCACGCGGCGCGGTTCTCCGATGATAAAGATGCACGAACGCCGCGACGCCGATCAGCGGCGCGATGATGTTCAGCACCGGCACCGATAGCGGCGCAGCCAGCAACGTGCCTGCGATCCAGACGGAGGGCAGATGCCTGCGCCTCAGCGCCTTGGCGGCCTGCTCATCCATGCGCCGCATCGCCACCACTTCGAAATACTCGCGCCCCAGCAGATAGCCGTTGACGATCCAGAAGACGAAGGGCGCCAGCGCTGTCGACATGATGTAGACGATCAGCGCCAACAGGTTCGCGCCGATCAGCACCAGCGCGAATCCAGCGCCCTGGGTGATGATCTCGCCCCAGCCCTGACGGCGGGGCGGGGGCAGGTGCGGATAGTATCGCGCCTCTACCGCATCGGCTATTTCATCGAGGAAAAGCCCGACAAAGACCGCCGCCACTGGAAACATCAGGAACATCGACATGACCAGTATCAGGCCGAATGAGGCGGTGGAGACGATCTGGTCCAGAAACGTCACCTGATACCCGGTGAAGGGAATGGTGAAGTTCATCACCGGGATATACCCCATCGCCCAGATCGCCAGCGCGATCAGCGCGCCGAGCAGGAGCGCGGTAAGCAGGACGGACTTCAACAGGACGCCGAAAAACCGCCGATCAAAGATCTGCGTCAGCGCCTTCGAGATGTCAGCGATCATCAGGCGTCGATCCAACTGGCGATACGCCCCAGATCGGGGCGTGGCCGATCCGCCGGCGCCACGGTTTCCCCGCCGAGATGGATGAACCCGGCGACACGCTCCGTCGCTTCCAACCCAAGATCGCCCTCAAGAAACGCCCGGCTTTCCGTCGCCCAGCCGGTCAGCCAGTTCGCGCCCCAGCCCATCGCCAGCGCCGCGTTCACGAGCCCGAGGCAGGCGCCGCCGACGGCCAGATGCTGCTCCCACTCGGGAATCTTCTCAGACGGTTTCGGCGCGAAGATCACCGCGACGATCGCGCCGCCATGCAGAAACCCACCCGCCTGTTTTTCAATCTTCTCAAGCGCCTCACCGGCTGTCTTCATCTGCTCGGCGACCGCGCCGGCCAGCCTTGCGCGCGCCGCGCCCTGGATGACGATGAACCGGAACGGCTCCAGCTTGCCATGATCGGGGGTGCGCGCGGCGACGGTCAGCATCACCTCGATTTCGTCTTTTGAGGGCGGGTCCTGGCTAAGGGTCTTGGCCGGGCGCGAGCGGCGCGTCAGCAGGAAATCGAGGGCGGCTTGATTGGGGGAGGGCATGGTCTTCCTTCACGTGGCGTCCGGTTCATGTCTGGTGTCCGTTATCGCTTGTCAAGAATGCCTCCAGCCGCAGCCGCAGCGCCGCCTCGTCCTTCATCTGACATTCCCAGACGATGAGCGCCCGCCACCCCTTCGCCGCCAGCGTCTCAAGCGCGGCCTCGTCTCGCGCCCGGTTGCGCGCGATCTTGGCGATCCAGTACTCTGTATTGGTCTTGGGAACCCGCGCGCCCCGAGCGCAGGCATGACCGTGCCAGAAACAGCCATGCACGAAAATCGCCCGCCGCAGGCCGATGAAGGCGATGTCGGGCCGCCCCGACAGATCGCGCCGCTGCAGCCGATAGCCGGGCCGCCCCATGGCGCGAAGCAACCGCCGCAGCGTCAACTCCGGCTCGGTGTCGCGCCCTTTGACGCGGCGCATGACTTCCGAGCGTTCCATCAGATGGGCTGGGTCGGGGAGTTGCAGTCTCTGTTATCTGTCATCTCGTTCGGCATCTGGGTGAAGCAAAGCTGCCCGGGTTGAAGATTGGTGTCTTCGAGGATCGCACACTCGAACACCGCCGCCCACGGGGCACTGCATGCGGTTCACCTCTCTTGGTCATTGCGGCTTTTCTCATGACCCGAGCTAAGCATTCTCTGGCCGTTGCCAACCGGCAGCGGCGGAAACACGCGGCTGTCGGTGCGTTCGCCGGCCGCAATCGCGGCCAGCGCCGCCCTGTGATCAGGCGTGGAGAAGTGACCCCCACAGCGGGGTGATCGGCGTTCGGTAATGACCCCCCAAATGCTTGGCTCTCTGCTTTCGAAGTCATTCGGGAGCAGAGTTTGGGATGCTGGCTTCGAACGCCGGGAAGCGATGCGCGGCCGGCTGACCCGCGTCCGGATATTTGAGGAGCTTCAGGGTCTCGGTTGCGAGGGCGGCCTTGGTGCTGTGCGGCGTTACGCGGCCACATGGCCTTAATCCGGGCCTGTCCGCGGGAAAGCCAGAAGATGGGCTTCGACGCTCATGACAAGGCGTCCGCCTGCTTCGGCGGGGCCTGCGCGCGGCATCCATGACAACATGAAGACGGCTGTGGACGCGATCCTCGGCGGCAAGGAGCGTAGCTGCAGGTGTGCGGGGGCGGATTTGTGGCGGATGGCGGCGCGCGCCTCTGGCGCTCGGCGCGGCGGGCGAAATCCGTCGCGGACGGGCGGAGCAAGAAACGCGCCCGGCGGTGGTCCCGCCGGG
>JBBDTD010000007.1:0-8486 GCA_040904645.1 Paracoccaceae bacterium | reverse complement strand
GGGGGGGGCTAAATCGGCGGGGTAGGGGGGGACCAAAAACGGCGCCGGGGGGGGGCCCGGCGGGGCGCGTTCATTTTAGCGGCGACGCTCAGAAATGGAGCGAGACGTCGCGATGGACCGAAGTGCAGGACGCGACATGGAGCGCCTGATCCCGGTTCAGCCGTGGCTGCGCACGCGCGCCGATGGTTTCCCTGATCGCGGCGAGATAGGCCTCGATCCCGGGTTTCAGGCTATCGGCCTCATTCCGCCATACCACCTGCTCGTCATAGGCGGAGAGCGCGTCCCGCCAGTTTACCATGGCTTCATCCAGATCGAAGGACCGCTCGCGAACCGCCCGTCGGGATTTTGAGAGCGCGGAGCGCACGTCGCCCGCGCCTTCGACCGAACCGATCCGCTCCTCCATGGCGTTGATCGCTTCTTCGAGCTGGGCGGCGGTTTCGACCGCGCCAGCCTCGATCACCGCGCCGAGGGCTTCCAGATCCGGACGGAGCGCGAAGAACGCCTCGTTTGCGTTCAGCGTCGCCAACACCGCCGCCGGGCCCTCCCACGCTTCGTCTGCGGCGCGTTGGTAGCGGGAGTTCGCGCCGTCTTCTGCTTTGATCAACTTGGAAAACTCCTCGTGCGCCCCTTCCCATTCGGCCGGGATCACCGCCAGATGCGCATCGCGCTTGGTCTTCATCTCCTCGACTTTGACGGTCAGTCGCGCCTTGAGCTCGTCAGCAGCCGGATCCCGCATCCTGCTGATGCGGGTTTCGAGGCTCTGGATCTCCTCATCCTCGTCGCGAATATCGCGTTGAAGCCGTCGAACCGTCGTCAGAAGCGGGCGATAGTCAGGCGCCGCCATGGCGACCGCCTGTTCGGCGGCGAAAGCCGCTTTCAGTTCCGCAAGCGCCGTTTCGGCTGAGCTGACGCCTTCCGAAAGGCCACGGCCAAGGCTTTGCGGCAGCGCGGATGCATCGAGCGTTTTCGCGCTGACGATCGCCGCCATGGTGGCGTCGCCACTCTCAACCAGCCGCTCACGAACGTAATCGGTGAGACAGGCCTGAAGCCGCGGGTTCTTGGGCGGCGGCGCGGTCTCTCCCAGAAGGCTGCTGCGCGCTGGCAAGTAGTTCACCAGCGGCGGATACAGCCCGACGATCACCAACGCGGTCAGCTGCAGGCAGATGAACGCGATCACGCCGCGATACATCTGCACCGTGCGCACCACGGCCGGCGCCACGCCCCTGAGATAGAAGAGCGCGAAGCCGAATGGCGGCGTCAGGAACGACGTCTGGATGTTCAGGCCGATCATCACGCCAAGCCAGACGGCGGTGATGTTCGCCCCCGGATCGGCGAGCAGGATCGGAGCGACGATCGGGACCACCACCACCGCGATCTCGATGAAATCCAGAAAGAAGCCGAGAACGAAGATCACCAGCATCACGATCACGAACTGCGACCAGAATCCGCCGGGCAGGGACTGAAGGAAATCGCGCACGAGGTCCTCGCCGCCGAAGGCGCGGAACGCCGCCGTCAGCATCGCAGCGCCAAGCAGGATGATGAACACCAGCGACGTCGTCTTCGCGGTCTCCAGCATCACGCCTTGAAGCGTGTTGTCGATCTTCATCACGCGCCAGCCGCTCCATCCGACCGCGGCGATGAGAAGGACGACTCCGGCGATGCCGATCTGGATGCCGATCGCGTCTTCAGGCGAAGTCGACGCCTTGAGGTTCATCGAATAATTCGCCAGGGCGTAGGCGATCGCCCCCAGCGCCACGATGGCCATGATCGCCGGGTAGAAAGTGGTCCGTGATCCGGAATGGAGCCGATAGCCCGCCATCAGCATCGCGCCCGCCGCGCCGATGGCGCCCGCCTGGTTCACCGTCGCGATGCCGGCGATGATCGAGCCGAGCACGAGGAGGATCAGCGCGAGCGGCGGCACCAGCGTCATCACGACATTGATCCAGAACCGCGCGTTCCGCTCCCCCTCGACCGGAACCGCAGGGGCGTGGCTGGGGCGCAGGAGCGCGTAGACCAGGATGAAGAGCATGTAGAGCCCGACCAGCACCAGCCCGGGCGCCAGCGCGCCAAGGAACATCTCGCCCGCCGAGGTGGAACTGACGTCGAAAACCGAAGGCATCGACAATTCGCCCGTCGCCGCCTTGTGGAGCGCCTTGCGCGCCGTCGACGCCTGATCGGTGGCCGAGGCCAACTGGTCGGCCAGGATGATGAGGACGATTGACGGCGGAATGATCTGCCCGAGCGTGCCGGACGCGGCGATGGTGCCGGTGGCGAGCGAGGGTGAGTAATTGTTCCGCAACATCGCGGGCAGGGAGATCATCCCCATGGCGACCACCGTGGCGCCGACGATGCCTGTCGTCGCCGCCAGCAGCGCGCCGACGAATACCACGGAAATGCCGAGCCCGCCCGGAACAGGCCCGAAGAGCCCCGCCATGGTGACCAGCAGATCCTCCGCGATCTTCGATCTCTGGAGCATGATGCCCATGAAGATGAAGAGCGGAATCGCTATCAACGTGTCCCGATCGACATCCCAGTAGACGCCACGAAGGTTCGTGACCCCCGCCGACAGCCATTGCGAGGGCCCGCCGCTATGGAAATAGGCGTCGGGACTGCCGGTGAAAATCCATCCGGCGCCGGCCGCGATGCCGACGGTCAGGATCGCCGAACCAGGGAGCGCGAAAGCGACCGGATAGCCGGAACCCAGCGCCGCCGCCATGATAAGGAGGAGGAGTGCCAGAAAGTAGAATTCCATTGCGTCGTCCTCAGTGCGCTACGGGCGCGATTTCTCGCCGCCCTGGCTCGTCGCGAATATCCGCGACGGCGTCGAATAACTGGCTGACGAACTGGATCAGCATGGTGACGGCGAAGACAGCCAGAAAGGCCGCCATCTGATATTTCACATACATTCCGGTCGCGCCGGCTTGCGAGACCTCGAAATTGGCGATCGGGTTGTTGATGATCGACGTCTTGCCGGCGAGGCCGATCGTTATGACGACCCAGGCGGTGGTCATGCCGAGCAGAATTGCGCCTACCGCGTTGGCCGCGCCTTTGCGGCGGCTGCTGAAACCGGCGTAGAGCACGTCGACCCGCACATGCCCTTCGTCGAGCAATGTATAGGCCGAGGCGAAGAGGAAGAGCGCGGCGTACCAGTAGCGCACGAGGTCGCTCATGAACGCCTGTTCATAGGAAAAGACGAAGCGCGAGAGGACGATAAGCAACTCCGCGACGACGATCATCAGCGCGAGCCAAGTGAAGCCGAGCGTGCGTGTGAAGAGGCCGATGACGAAACCGAGCGCAATGAGCGGGACATGCACGCGCGGTGCGATGAAATTCGACAGCCCGAGGGCGCGCGTCGTGTCTTCGTCGAAGAAGTGGATCAGGAGGTTCTCGGCCCGCATGAACGCGATGCCGGCGTCGGCGATTCCGACCAGCAGAACCGCCCAGAAAAGCGAGCGGATGACATATTTGTTGAAGTCGCTGATCCGCGTCGCGTCTCGTCGCAGACTCCGCTGCGGTCCGAAAAGCACGTAACCGAAGGCGAGCGCGACGCACGCGACATAGATCGCGGCGCAAAGCCAGCCGCCGCCGCCGGTCAACACGGCGCGCGCTCCCGTCGCGCCCGCGCCCACGACGAGCGTGTTTTCTATGAGGAAGGCGAAGAGAACGCCAAGCGTGCCCCAGCCGAAAAGCCGCAGCAGCGGTGCTGGCGCGCCGTCATCGATCAGATCCGCATTCAGGCTCATGGTTGACATGCCGTCCCCTGTTGCAGCGCTCCACGCGCTTTTTCTGTTTTTGGGTTGTTTTGCACCCGACGTCCATCGCCGCAACGGTCGCGCAAGCAGATTTTTGTGATTCAACACCGTCTTAACGCGGGCCTGACGCGGGCGAGGCCGAAGCCTCGCCCGCTGAATCGATCGGTGTTCAGGATCTTTCCAGGCGCCGTTCTTCAGAGACCGAGGACCCGGTTGCGCTGGCGCACGAACGAGTATTCGAACTTGTTCATGGTGCCGCCAACCTGGCGGAGTGTCGCCTGGTAGCTGTCGTCGATACGGGCCGCGAGATCGGAATGGGCGCGAGTCTCCTCGAAGACCTCGGCGGCGGCGTCTCCGAGCGCGTCCCACACGTCATCGTTGAAGTCGCGAATCTGAATTCCATGCTCATCGATGAGCTTCTTCAGGTAGACGCCGTTCAGAGCCATGTTCTCTTCGTGCGAATTGGCGTGCTCCTCAAGGCAGGCGGCGCGGATGATCGCCTTCTCCCAATCGGAAAGCCCTTCGTAGAAGTCCTTGTTCATCGCGAAGGCGATGCCGCCGCCCGGCTCATGCATGCCGGCGGTGTAGTAGTATTTAGCCGCCTCGTAGAACTTCATGAAGTAATCGTTATAGGGGCCGACCCATTCCGTGGCCTCGATGGCCCCGGAGACGAGGTTCTCATAGATCTGGCCGCCGGGAAGCGAAACCGTGGAGGCGCCGAGCTTGGCCATCACCGCGCCGCCGAGGCCCGGAATGCGCATCTTGAGGCCCTTGAGGTCCTCCGGCGAGTTGATCTCCTTGTTGAACCAGCCGCCGGCCTGGGTGCCGGTCGAGCCGCAGGGAATCGCCTTGAGGCCGAAGCCGCCGGAAAGTTCATCCCAGAGCTCCTGACCGCCGGAATACTTGATCCACGCGTTCCATTCCGGCGTCGTCATGCCGAAGGGGACGGAAGTGAAATAGGCGAAGCCCGGATGCTTGCCGGTGAAATAGTAATCGGCGCCGATATAGGCTTGGCTGTTGCCGGCCGCGACTTCGTCGATCACGTCGAATGCGCCGACGCGTTCTCCCGCGGCGAAGTATTCAGTGGTGATTCGGTCTTCGGAAAGTTCGGTGATCCGCGCCGCGAGCCGCTGCGCCGAAACGCCGAGGCCGGGAAAGTCGCGCGGCCATGTCGAGACGATGGTCAACGTCTTGCGTCCCTGCGCGATCACAGGGGCGGCGAGCGCGCCGCCGACGCCGACGAGGGCCGCACCCTGGATGAATGAACGTCTTTGCATTGGTAGCTCCCTGTTTTTTTCGCCACGCGTTGGATCGCGCTGCGTTCAACGGAGCTAAAACAAACCATGAGCTATGCCAAGAGCGATTATCCGGTATGCACTGAGGGGCCATCAAAAAAAAGTCGTCAGACCAGAGAAGGCGCTCGCGCACCGCAATCGGTGCGCGAGCCATGGTCATGAAGCGCGCCCTTAACTGAGGCCGAGGACCCGGTTGCGCTGACGCACGAAGGTGTACTCGAACTGGTCCATCGACCCGCCGACCTGACGCAGGAAGCCCTGGTAGCTGTCGTCGATCCGCGCGGTGAGTTCGGAATGGGCGCGCACTTCTTCGAACGCCTCGGCCGCCGCGTCGCCAAAGGCGTCCCAGAGATCATCGTTGAAGGTGCGGACCTGAACGCCCTGTTCATCGATCAGCTTCTGCAGGTAGACGCCATTAAGCGCCATCGTTTCCTCGTAGGCGTAGGCGTTTTCCTCATGGCAGGCGGCGCGAATGACCTGCTTTTCCCAGTCGGACAGCGAGCCATACCACTCGGCGTTCATGCCGAGGCCGGCGGAAGTGCCCGGCTCATGCATGCCGGCGGTGTAATAGTATTTCGCCGCCTCGTAGAACTTCATGAAATAGTCGTTATAGGGGCCGATCCATTCGGTCGCTTCGATCGCGCCGGAGACCAGGCTTTCATAAATCTGGCCGCCCGGCAGAACGACGGTGGAGGCGCCGAGCTTCGACATCACAACGCCGCCGAGGCCGGCGATGCGCATCTTGAGGCCCTTTAGATCGTCTGTCGAGTTGATCTCCTTGTTGAACCAGCCGCCGGCCTGGGTGCCGGTGTTGGTGCAGAGTTCACACTTGACGCCGAACTCGCCGGCGAGCTCGTCCCAAAGTTCCTGCCCGCCGCCGAACTTGATCCAGGAGTTCATTTCCGAGGCGGTCATGCCGAAGGGCACGGTGGAGAAGTAGTTATAGCCCGCGTGCTTGCCGGTGAAGTAGTAGTCGCTGGCGATATAGGCCTGGCTGTTGCCGGAGGCGACTTCATCGAGCACGTCGAACGCACCGACGCGTTCGCCCGCAGCGAAATACTCAGTGGCGATCCGACCTTCGGACAGTTCTTCGATTCGCTTTACCGTACGCTGCACGGAGATGCCGACACCCGGGAAATCCCGCGGATAGGCCGAGACGATGGTCATCGTCTTGCGGCTCTGCGCGATCGCGGGGGCCGCCAGGGCTCCGCCAGCGCCGGCGAGGGCTGCACCCTTCAGGAATGAACGTCGCTTCATTGATAGCTCCCTTTCATTTTCGCCGTCATGGCCGGCGTTTGTCGTCTATATGACGTAAAACAAAGCCTTAGCGAAGCCAAGACGTTTGGTGACCCGGTTCAGGAAACGGACCGCGCGTGGGGTTACATGGAGTGGAACGCCGCAGCGCGGGCTCGGCCACGACCTGTGAGGAAGGTTGCATTCTAAACAAGGTTGTTTTGCTATATTGCCTCGGAACCGTATCCTGACTCGGAGGCGCCACCCCGACGGGGGCGCTCTCGATAGGACAGGAGAGTAGAATGCGGCGGCGCTCAGGGTTTGTCATCGCCGGTGGATGCACGGAGGCGTTGCGCGCGTGATCGAACTGGCACGAAATGTCGACGCGCTGCTTTCTGGCGACAGATGGGCTGTTGGGTCACTCACCTACAGCTTTCCCGATTCCGCTTTGGATTACAGTTACCGTGGGCTGAATCAGGTGCGTGACAGCTTCCGACCGGTCACCGCCGAGCACGCGGCGGCGGCGCGGGCCGTGCTCAACATGTATCAGGATTTCAGCGGCCTTCGCTTCAACGAACTGTCCGGAACGCAGGACCGCGCGGCGGTGCTGATGTTCGGCCGATCCGCTGACGCGGGGACCGCGTTTTCCTATTTCCCGTTTCGCGGCGATGAAGGCGGCGACATGTGGTTCAATTTAGCGGACTTCAACAATCCTGTCGCTGGATCCTACGCCTGGGCGACGATCGCGCACGAGATTGGCCATGCGCTGGGCCTGAAGCACGGCCATGAAACGGATGGCGGCGGCGCGCTCGAAGCGGCCGTGGACAGCCACGAATATTCGTTGATGACCTATCGGTCCTATGTCGGCGCGCCTCCCGACGATTATGTCAACGGGCCCTGGAGCGGGCCGCAAACGCCGATGATGCTCGATATCGCCGCCATTCAACACCTGTACGGCGCGAACTTCAGCGCCCGGTCGGGCGATGACGTCTATTCGTTCACCCCGAACTCCGGCCGCATGAAAATCAACGGCGCGCCACAGGAGCAAACTGGCGACAACATCATCCTCCGGACGATCTGGGACGGCGGAGGAAACGACACCTATGACCTCTCGGCCTATTGGCGGGGCCTCGCCATCGACCTCGCGCCCGGCGGCTTTGTCGATCTCGACGCTGGCGGCAACGGGCAGCACGCGCTTCTGGGCGAGGGAAAATGGGCGCGCGGACACGTTTTCAACGCCTTGCAGCATGAAGGGAATGCGCGTTCGCTGATCGAGAACGCCATAGGCGGCGCTGCGGCGGACACGATTGTCGGCAATCAGGCCGATAACAGGCTCGAGGGGCGCGGCGGGGCCGATACTCTTGAGGGGCTCTCGGGTGACGACACGCTTGTCGGGGGCGGGGGCGGAGACCTCTTCGTTTTCGATTTCCGCGATCTCGCGGACCGGGATGTCGATCTCGTGCTCGATCTCGACTTCGCCGCCGGCGACCGGATCGCCTTCCTGGGGTTCGGCGCCGGGACGTTCCATGACGGCCTTCGGGCGGGCAACGCGGTTCAGATAACCGGCGGCGGAGACGGCGTTCTGATCGACAGCCTGGGCGACCTGAGCGAAATCAGCGTCTCGGGCAGGATCGGGCTTGCGGCGACAGCGGGTTCCACAGTCTCGGCGTTATTGTGGGGCGGGGGGCGACAGGCCGAGATCATCTTCGCTTCGCTGAGCGCGGGGGGGCTCGAAGGTGTTTCAGCCCTCAGCGCGTCGGCGCCGCCGGTCGCCTCCTCCGACGACAGGCTGGTGGCGGGGCGCGCTCCGGCGCGGCTCTCGGGCGGGGAGGGCAACGACACCCTTATCGGCGGCGCCGCGGCCGATGTGCTGAGGGGCGGCGCGGATGACGACAGGATCGCAGGGCGTGTCGGCGACGACCTCCTGCGCGGCGGGCGCGGCGCGGATCGGCTTTTTGGCCAGGCGGGCGACGATACGGTGAATGGCGGCGGTGGCCGCGACATCGCGCATGGCGGCGGCGGCGGCGATCTGCTCCTCGGCGGGCGGGGGGCTGACGCACTCTTCGGCGATAGCGGCGCGGATACGGTTCGGGGCGGGACTGGCGCGGACCGGCTCGATGGCGGCTCTGGCGCGGACCGCCTGTTTGGCGGCGGGGGCCCCGACCGTTTCTTTTTCGCGCGCGGCGACGGGCGGGACACGATCGTG
>JBBDTD010000006.1:0-13805 GCA_040904645.1 Paracoccaceae bacterium | reverse complement strand
GCAAGAGCATGGAAGGCAGTATCGAGTGCGGCTTGATAGTTTTCCATATAGCAAACTATATAGAAAGTTTATCGATAGGGAAATTATTTTTCAAAAACGGACACTCGAACTTTAGGCAGCATTGGTCAACAAGGGCTCAAAGCCGCCATCCCGCTCCCTCGCAGGGGGCAACAATCTACCCCTCCGCCCGCCCCGTCCCCTCCCGGTCCTGCTCATAGCGCTTCTTCAGCGGAAACGGCGGCAGCCAGCCCTCGCGGCGCAGGGTCCAGAGCTCATAAGTCGGCGCGAACCGGTCAGGTTCGTCCAGCGACCCGAGGTTGACCTCGATCTCGTCGCCCGAGCGCCCGAAAACCGTGGAGCCGCAGCGCGGGCAGAAAAACCGCCCCCCGTAATCGCGCGCCTCGCCCGTGACCGTCACCGCAGCCTCCGGGAACACGGCGGAGGCGTGAAACAGCGCCCCGTGATGCTTGCGGCAGTCGAGGCAGTGGCAGAGGCCGACCCGGTGCGGGCGGCCCGTCGCCACGATCCGCACGTCGCCGCAAAGGCAGCCCCCGGTCGTCTGTTCCATGTCGAATCTCCTCCTCGGTCGCTAGCGCGGCACCATACGCCGCGCCAAACGAAACCCGTAGTCGCCATTGCGCCAGTTCCGGTCGTTCGAAATGCGCGCGGCCGGGCGCGCCATCCAGGGTCGGTCCGTGTAGGAGCCGCCCTTCAGCACTTGCCGGCGCGCCCAGGGGCTGTCGCTCTCCCATATCCGGGGCGATCCATCGGTGGGGTTGTTTTCCACATCGTCACGGTAAACATCCTCGACCCACTCAGCCAGATTGCCCGCCATATCGAAAAGCCCGAACCCGTTCGGCGGGAAACTGGCGAGTGGCGCCGCGCCCACCCATTCGTCCGCCCCCTCGGCGGCGCCGATGCAGCAGATTTCGCGGCCCATATTGGCCCGCGCCCGGTCCCATGTCCGACCCCAGTAATAGGGCGTCGCCGTCCCGGCGCGCGCGGCGTATTCCCACTCCGCCTCGCTCGGCAGCCTGTAGGGCGCGCCCGGAACCTTGCCGTTCAGCCATGCGGCGAAGCTTTGGGCGTCCTCCCATGTGGCGCCCATCGCCGGCATGCCTTCCTTCGGGGCGCCGTCGTCGGGCAGTTTCGCGCAGGCTGTCTCCGCCACGCAGGCGGCATACGCCGCCCAACTCGTCTCGGTCCGGGCGATGGCGAAGCGGGGCACGGTGACTTGGCGAACCGGGCCTTCCTGATCCAGCCGGTCCGGCTCACCCTCTGGCGATCCCATCATGAAGGACCCGGCCGGGATCGCCACCATTTCGGGGCAGACGCCGCATTCGGTGAACTGCGCCAGATCCGGCGTTCCGGCCGGATCGGCAGACCGGTTCAGCCGCTCGACCCCGAGCCAGACACATCCGGCGAGGAGAAGCGCCCCGACAAGCAGCGCGGCCGGTCGCCGCAGATCTCGCCGCAGATCTCGTCGTGGCTTCGCCGGCGCCTCCCGCCGCGCCGCGCTCTCGCCCAACAGCTTGCGGATCGCGTCGATCAGCGCGCCAACCTCGGTGCGATAGCCCTCATGCGTCAGCCGCAGGAACTGGCGGCGGGCGAGGGGACGAAGATCCTCGGGCAGGTCGGCGGGCGCCGGCGGGGCCGCGCCGTCGATCAGGATCGGGATCGTCACCGTCTCCGCCCGCCCGAGCGCGGAGGCGATCTCAAGGCGCACGAAGTCGCGGGCCTCATCAATTCGCCTCGTCCCATCCGCCGAGTGCAGCGAAAGCCACTCCGGCCCGATCAGCGCCAGGAACACGTCGCAGGCGCCGACCTGCCCCTCCAGTACGTCGACGAAATCCTGCCCCGGCGCGATCTTCTCCACATCCATGAAGACCCGGTCGTCGGGAAAGGCGGCGGTGAGCGCGTCATAGAGCCGCGCCGCGGCCCATTGGCTGTCTGCCCGCCGGTAGGAAATGAAGATCTTGCCGCCCGACATCGAGGCCTCCCTCACGCCCGCGTGAACACATCCCGGCGACCGGGGCGCCGCGCCATTGCTGCGCGCTCACGATACGTCTACCAATCCCCTCATGTCGATCTGGCGTTATGCGAACCCCGCCGAATTCATGCGCGTTTCCGGCGCGGCGCTGCCTTGGGCGGCGGGGCTTGGCGCGCTGGCGCTCGCCGGCGGCGTCACATGGGGGCTTTTCCTCGCCCCGACGGACGGAACGCAGGGGCAGAGCGCCCGGATCATCTACATTCATGTTCCCGCCGCGATGCTGGCGATCAACATCTATTTCATGATGGCCGTCGCCTCGGTCATCGGGCTGGTGCGCCGGCATCATGTCTCTTTCCTCGCGGCGAAAGCGGCGGCGCCGATCGGGGCGGCGATGACGGCGCTGGCGCTCATCACCGGCGCGCTCTGGGGCGCGCCGACCTGGGGCACATGGTGGGTCTGGGACCCCAAGCTCACCTCGGTCCTGATCATGTTCTTCTTCTATGTCGGCTATATCGCGCTCTGGAACGCCGTCGACGACCCGGAAAAGGCCGCGGACCTGACCGCTGTCCTTTGCCTCGTCGGCGTCGTCTTCGCGGTGATGTCACGCTATGCGGTGGAGATCTTCGACGGGCGCACCCTGCATCAACCCGCTTCGCTGTCTCTGGACCGGGCGGAAAACGTGGCCAACGTCTTCTATTGGCCGCTGCTGATATGCATTGCCGGGTTCTATCTCTCATTCATCGCGTTTCTGCTTTCACGCACGCGAACCGAAATCCGTCTGCGCCGCGCGCGCTCCCTGGCGATGCAGGCGGCGCGGGACTGAGATGGAGTTCATCACTGACATGGGCGCCCATGCCCGCTATGTCTGGCCGGCCTACGGTGCCTTCGTGGTGATCTTCGGCGGGATCGTCCTCTGGGCCGGCCTCACCGCCCGGCGTTCGCGCGCGGAGCTTGAGCGCCGGGAGCGCGAAAGAAAGGAACGGTCGTGAACGAGACGACGAAGCCCAGATCCGGCCTCCTGCGGTTCCTGCCGGCGCTCGGCTTTCTCGCCGTCGCCGGGGCGTTCTATTTCGGACTGACGAGGGAGGACGCCAACATCCTGCCCTCCACCTTCATCGACAAACCGGCGCCGCAAGTCGATTTGCCGCCGCTCTATGAAGGGCGGCCGGGGCTTTCCTCCGCTGCGCTGGCCGATGGCAAGGTGAAGCTGGTGAACATCTGGGCCAGCTGGTGCGGCCCCTGCCGGGTGGAGCATCCGTTTCTGATGCAACTGGCGGCGGAGGGTGTCGATATCCGCGGCTTCAACTACAAGGACAAGCCGGAACAGGCGAAATCCTTCCTCGGCGATTTGGGGGACCCTTACACCGCTATCGGCGCCGACGAATCGGGCCGCGCCGGCATCGACTGGGGCGTCTACGGCGTGCCGGAGACATTCGTCATCAATGGCGAAGGGCGCATCGTCTACAAGCATGTCGGGCCGATCCAGAACCGCGATCTGGAGACGCGGATCAGGCCGGCCATCGTGGCGGCCGGCGGCTGAGGCGCCGCTTCAGTCCATCAGCGCGACATTCCGAAGCGCGGACTTGCTGCTTGGCAGCTTTCTGGCGAAATCGGCCAGTGGCGCCATGCCTTCGAACTCCCGCCCCAAGGCCGCGACGCGCTCAGCGCGGCCATGGATCAGCGCCCGCTCCGCCTTTGTCAGATTGGTGAAGGATTTCGGTTCGTAATCCAGCGCCAAGTCAGGGTAAGCGCGCGCGCCCGGCTGCGGGGTCTGGTTATCGTAATTCTGCGCGAACCGGCGCAGCAGCGTGTCCAGCGCCTGCATCTCGATCAGGTAGCGCCGCCAGCGATGCTCCTCCAGATCGAACTTCGCCTCGATCTCCGCCCCCGCCGCTTCGCCGAGATCGCCGAGGCGGGTGATCGTTTCCGGCGCCATGGTCAGGTTCAGCCCGCCCTCATCGGGCTTCAGGTTCACGGTGACGATGCGCTCGCGATAACCGGGAAGGATGGATTGCAGCGAATCCTGCCAGTCTTTGGCGCTGTTGAACATCGCCATGACGAACCCGCCGAGCCCGCTGAACGGGATGGTCGGCATGAGCCGCCCGGCGCCGGCCCCGGTCGGCAACGTGACGCGCCCGGCGCCCGGCGCCACGTCCTTGACCCGCAGCGGGTCATGGACGGCGAGCGAGATGCCGAAAGTCGGGGTCTGCGGCAGCAGCTGATCGAAGAAATGCACCGGAAAATTGCTGGAGACCCCGCCATCGGAAAAAAGGCACCGCCTGACGCGCGCGTTTTCCGGCGCGCCGATCAGCGTATGGTCGATCCGGTGCAGCGGCACGGCCGAGATCAAGCCCGGAAAGCTCAGACTCATACGCGCCAACACCACCAGCGGCGTCGCCTCGGATTGGAAATAATACAGATCAGCGGGGTCGCCGCCCCATCCGCCGACCTTCGCGGAACTGGCGATCATGTGGTCGACGACGCGGGCCGGGAACAGCCGCCGGAATTCCATTTCCGAAAAGGCGTGAAGATTGTTCCCCATCGGCAGGGAATAGGGCCGGTGCGTGGTGATGTCGGTGGTGACGGTGCGCACGGTGATCCCGCGCGCCGCCAGATCGCTGATGGTGAGCGGCGCCGCGTCCGCCGGGCGCCCAGCGACCTCGTCGATGAAATCGGTCAGCCAGTCGGTTAGCGCCGGCCCGTCGGCGCCCGGCTGGGTGCGCCCGTCGCACAGCCCGAAATCGTTCTGGGGCTGGTCGCGCGCCACCTGCCGCGCCGCGCCGTGACCCGCGCCGCAGAGCGCGCCAAGCGCGGCGAGCAGCAGGCCGAGCAGCGCGAACCCGGCGTCGCCGCCGAAAAACACGAGGATCACCGCCCCAGGCGCCGCGCCAATCAGCGCGCGCGGCCAGTAGCCGCGCAACAGAGCCCAGAGGATCGGCGCCGGCTTGCGGCCGAGCGCCGCGAGCAAAAGCGCAAAAAGCCCGCGAAACTCCGGCCTTGGCTGGAATTTGCCGAGCAGGTCCGCCGCCAGCTGGTCGGGCAGCGCTGCGATCTTCTCGAACCCGCCATCGGCCCGCCCGTATTCCGCCGCCGCCGTGACGACCGCCGCGATCGCCCCAGCGGAGGCGCCGCCGATATTCTGGAATACATAGGTCTTCGAAAGCTCCAGCACCGCCTTGGGATAGACGACGCCGCTGGTGATGCCGCCTTTCATCACCAGATCGCATTTCTTGTCGGGCGCCGGCATCGCTACCTCCTGCGTCAGGTCAATTCATCCAGAAACCGTCTGATCCATTGCCGGGCCAAGCCGCTATAGGGCTGGTCCGGCGCCGCCATGGCGCGCACATCCTCGACCACCCGGTCGATCAGGTTGTCGAGCCGCCGGACCGCCGCCAGCGACGCCGGGCCGCCAGCCTCGTCCGCAAGGCGCGCGGCGATATCGTCGATCTCCGCGATCATTTGCCGATGAAATTCCAGCCGGCGCAAAATCCGCGTCCGTTCCTGCACCAGTCCCAGCCGGTTCAGCCCGTAAACCTGGATCGAGACCGCACCGCGCGCAGAGGCGCCGGCCCCCAGCGCGGCGGCCGCGACATCGGCGTTCGCGCCAGCCCCCGGCAGCCCACCGCCGCGCGGCAGGACAAGGCCGAGCGGGAAGAGAGGATCGATATGAAATTCGAGATGCGCGTCCGGGTCGTCCTCGGTCGGGTTGAGGAGCAACGCCTCCTCCGCCAGAAGGTCGTCCAACTCTCCGAAGGCGCGCGCGCCGGCCACCGGAAAGGAGGCCTGCTTGCCGGTGCTCCGGGTTCTTGTCGCATACGCGCGGAGCGCGACTAGGCTGGTGGAGGGGTCAGGCGTCTCCTGCCGCCGGCGGCGATTGCAGTCGATGCAGCTTGGCAGAAGATTGCGCCAATCCCCCGCTATCCACCAGTATCCGGGATGCGTCGGCGCACCTTCGACCGAACCCTTGGGGCGGAAATGCTCCACATCCACGGGGGCCACCGCGTCATAATAACTTTCGCAATAGGCGCATTTGCCATGAAAGAGCGCTTGCAGCGCCGCTTTAACTTCATCGTCCTTGTATACTGAGAAACCGAAGGTTTTTTTCCGCGTGACCGGGTCGTCCATATGGGCGCGGACGCGCTCCAGCTCTTTCGCGCCCCGCGCGTCCGACGCAGTCAGCACGTTGGGGGGCGCGATGTCGTCGCGGCGGACGGCGCGCATCAGACAGCTCTCAACGCGGCGATGATCCGGGCTTTCGTCGCGGCGCGAAGCGCGATCCTGCTGGATGCGCCGATATTGCCGCGCTCGATCACGTAATCGGCCACCGCCTCTTGCACCAGGCGCGCGATCTCGGTGCCACCGACCGGCAGCGCGGTTTCGATCTCGGCGCGAAAGCGGCCCAGAACCGATCTGATATCCGGCCCGTCCTCGCCATTGCGCTCGCGAACCAGCGCGTCCGCCAACTCGGCCATCGCCAGCGCGGTTTCGGGGTCGTCGGTGTCGTAAAGCTTGAAAAGGTCGGAGGTCAGAAGCTGCTCGATGGTCAGTTGCGTGACATTCGGCAATTCGACCAGCGATTCGACCATCATGGGCAGATCGGACCCCGCCGCCGCGCCCGGCGTCCGCTCCAGCACCATCACCTCGCCGTCGCGCATGCCGCGAACGCAAAGCGGGTCATGCGTGGTGGCGATAAATGTCACGCCCGGCAGCGCGTGGCGCAGCCCCGCCATGATCCGCACCTTCCATCGCGGATGGAGGTGCGCTTCAACCTCGTCGATCAGAACGATCCCGCGCGCGAGGTCGAGCGTCGGAAACGCCCATTCGCGGTTGTGGTCGATCATCCAGCGCATCACGTCGCAACTCAACGCCAGAATGGTGCGAAAGCCGGAGGAGACGCTGGAAAGCGGCGTCCGGTTCACCGCGCCATTTGCGTGGTTTGCGACGACAAGGCAGGTTCGCGCGACGAAATCGCGCTCGATGACGCTGAAATCTCCGCCAATGCCGAATATCTCCCGCAGGCCCCGCACGACCATGTCGAAATCCCGCTCATCAAGGCTGAGCAGCCAGCGTTCGGGATTCGAGAGCAGGTTGTCGCTCTCGAACAGGCTGACGACGCCGCGATGCGCCGCCCAGTTGCGGAAATTGTCGCGGTAATGGCGATAGGCGCCATAAGCGAATACAGGCAGGCCCTCGGGCGCGTCGCCCTCGGCGACGAACCCGCCGGGGCTGAGCTTCAGCAGCCGCTCCGCCCGCCCGCCGAACTGGTCCTCGAAGCTGAGCCGCACATGGCCTTCATCGCGCGCGGCCATGTCCTCGCCGCCCATGAAGCGCGGGTCCAGCAGTAGCCGCCCGGCGTCTAGCTTCAGTTCCGCCCGCGCCGCATCGTCCACCATCGCCAGCGCCACCGCTTCGAGGAGGGAGCTTTTACCCGCGGCGTTCTCCCCCAGAATCAGCAGCGCGGCGGCCTCGCCCTCCCGTCCCGGCGCCGGCATCTCGATCTTTATTTTCTCCAGCGCCTTGAAAGCCTTCAGCTCGATCTGCGTCAGGCGCCATTCTTGCGGCGCGGGCGTCTCCGCCGGGGTAGGGGCGGCAGGGGCGGGCGCGGCGCCGAAACGGTCGAGCAGGGCGAAAAGGCCCGAAAACGGCGCGTGCGCACTGTTGTCGCCCGCCGCGAAAGCCGCGGCGCGGCGCGCCACCAGATCGTCGCGGTTCAGCCGAAAGTGCCGGATGGTCTCCTCTCCGCGGTGGCTGAGCGCGCTCAGAAGCCCATCGGGCAGGGGAGAGAGATGCGCGCCGATATCCACGTCTTCGCAGGGATCCAGCAGGACAGACGCGTCAATCGGATGCTCGGGCGCCACAGGTCCGCCGCCTGACGCCAAGTATAGTGCGTAATACGCTACCGATGGCGGACTGGCGCGTGCGCCCATGACCGGAAAATGGTTCATCGGGCTGGGCCGGCAGTCCATGCAGATCGGATAGAGATTGCGCCACGCGTCCGCCAGCCACCCATAGGCCATGAAGCCGTGCGGGTCCGCGCCGTCTTGCGGTTGCGCGTCGCTTGTCGGCCTGAACCGATAGGTGGAGAGCGGCCCCGGCCCCTCGCAAAACGCGCATTTCCCGTCAAAAAGGCTCTTGAGGGCCGCCAGCAGCCCCGGATCAGGCGGCAGATGCCGATCGGGCGGCCGCGTCTGCGCCCGCTCTTTCTCATCCAGCCGCAGATAGCTGAGATAGGCCTCACGCATCCGCTTCACTTCCGGGCCGGAAAGGAAGGGCGGCGGCGTCATGCTGGATCTGTCGACATGCCTCAAGGCGCGCCTCTGGCTCAACTCGTGTTCAGGATCAGCCGGGCGCAGCGTGATGGCAAGGCGAAACATGCGCGTGGGTGGCGGATCGCAAGGCGCGGAACGCTGCGCAGCCTTCGCGAAAATCCAGCCCGCCCGTCAATCCCGGGCCGAGGCGAAAAAAAGGTTTGCAAAACCGGGGTTTCGTCCGCGTAGTATGGGCCGACGCCCTTCGAAGACGTGAGGGTGCTGTGGAAGACCGGGGGGCGTGCTTGTCAGTTCTTGATCGTTTCCGGCTCGACGGAAAGCGCGCGCTTGTCACCGGAGCCAGTCGCGGGCTCGGGAGGGAGATGGCGCTGGCCCTGGCTGACGCCGGCGCTGACGTCGCGCTGGTGGCGCGGCCTTCGCCGCAGCTTCACGCGACGGCCGACGAGGTCCGTGGCCTTGGCCGCCGCGCCTGGACGTTTGAAGCGGATCTTGCCCGCCCCGAAATCTGCGCCGCGACCGCCATGCGCGCGCTGGAGAAGGTCAGCGGGTTCGATATCCTCGTCAACAATGTCGGCGGCCGGCGCGTCAACGTCGTCACCGAGGACATGCCGCTGGAGACATGGCGGGAGTTGATGGACCTCAACCTGACCAGCGTCTTCATCCTCAGCCAGGCCATCGGCCGCGCGATGATAGATGCAGGGCGGGGAGGCCGCGTCATCAATGTCGCCTCGATCAACGCCCTCGTCGCCGGGCGCGGCATC
Organism: Paracoccaceae bacterium; assembly: GCA_040904645.1. Lineage (GTDB taxonomy): Bacteria > Pseudomonadota > Alphaproteobacteria > Rhodobacterales > Rhodobacteraceae > Pikeienuella. The sequence goes on along the minus strand of JBBDTD010000006.1, from coordinate 4,785 downwards.
GCGGGGCGCCATTATGAGACCGCGAAAGCCGCCGTGCTCCAGTTCACCCGCACGCTCGCGGTCGACTGGGCGCCGCATGGGATCACCGCGAACGCCATCTGCCCCGGCCTCTTTCTGACCGGGCCGAACCGCGCCTGGGCGGAAAAATCGCCCGAGATGATTGACGCCATGCTGAAAAACATTCCCGCCGGCGCCATGGGCTCGCCTGAAGATATCGGCCCGCTGGCGGTTTATCTCGCCAGCGACGCCGCCCGATACATGACCGGCGCGGCCTTGGTCATTGACGGAGGCTATACTTGTCTCTGACCATGTCGATCCAATGCGAAGGACGGGGCGCGGCGAACCGCTCCGTTCCGGCCAGACGAGGCGTTCCGGTTCGTCGTCTTGCTCGAAAAGTGAAATCACCATGCGAAACCGACTGAAATCTTTCCTTGCCGCCGCCGCGTTCATCGCGGCGTCGTCGCCAGCCCAGACGATGGCCGAGACGCTGCATTACGCCACCATTGGCGAGCCGCCGAGCCTCGACATCCAGATGGGCACTGCGACGCTCTCCACCACCATCGGGCAGCATGTGTTCGAGCTGCCTTTTGCTTTCGACAGCAAGATGGACCCGCAGCCGATGCTGGCCGAAAGCGGGACCGTGTCTGAAGACGGCATGACCATTGTCATGCAGTTCCGGCAGGGCGTGAAATTTCACAACGGCGCGGAGATGAAAGCGGTTGACGTCGCCGCCTCGCTTAACCGCTGGGGCGAATTCGGCGCGCGCGGCAAGGCGCTTGGCGTCGCCTCCGCCGAGGCCACCGGCGATTATGAAGTGACGTTGAAACTCAGCGCTCCGAACGGCGCATGGAAAAGCTTCCTCGCCTATCCGAATGGCGGCCCGGCGATCTATCCGGCCGATATCGTTGGCGCCGCTGGCGGCGAGCCGCTCAAGCCCGAGAATTACATCGGCACCGGCCCCTATAAATTCGGCGAATGGCGGCCGAACCGCTATGTCGAGCTGACGAAATTCGACGATTACTCCCCGCGGAGCGAACCGATGGATGGCGAGGCCGGCGCGCGTGAAGCGATGTTCGATACGCTGCAGTTCATTCCGGTGCCTGATGTCGGCACGCGGGTCAGCGGTGTGCAGGCCGGCGATTACGATTACGCCGAGTATGTTTCCGGCGATCTCTTCGGAATGCTGAAGGACGATGCGGGCGTGACGCCCTATGTCAGCAGCGCACCGATCTTCGGGCTGATGTTCGTGAACAGCCAGGAAGGCTATCTGGCCGGCAAATACCCGCTCCGCAGGGCCATCCTGACGGCGCTGAACATGACCGAAGCGCTTCAGGTCTCCGTCGGCGATGAGGAATTGTGGGACGCCCAAGGCTCTTTCTTCCCCAAGGGCAGCATCTGGTACACCGAGGCGGGTACGGAAAACTACAGTCAGGGCGACGCCGCGAAAGCGGCCGAGATGGCGAAGGCCGCCGGCTATGACGGCACGCCGATCAGCTTCCTCGTCTCGACCAACTACCAGCAGCATTTCGATCAGGCCAATGTCTTCAAGCGCCAACTTGCGGACGCCGGCATCAATGTGGAGCTGGACGTCGCCGACTGGGCGACGCTGATGAAGCAGCGCGCGGAGCCGAAGCAGTGGGATTTCTTCATGACCCATCACGGCCCCTCGCCGGATCCGACCCTCCTGACCTTCATGAATGACAATTACCCCGGTTGGTGGACCAGCCCCGAAAAGCAGGAACTGGCGGCCATCCTCAAAAGTTCGACCGACGCCGCCGTCCGGCAGGAGACCTGGGTCAAGCTTCAGGAACTGGTCTATGAGCAGGTTCCGGCCGTGAAGGTGGGCGATGTGTTCTCCTTCGATATCGGCTCCCCGAAGCTGCAGGCTTCGTGGGACCGCGCGCCGGCCTTCCCGTATTTCTGGGGCGCCTCCAAGTGATCGACGGCTTCGAGAGGATCGCCCGCGCATGTGGACTTATGTCCTGAAGCGCACCGGTGCGGCGGCGGCGACGCTCGTCGCCGCATCGGTGATCATCTTCATCTTCATCCATCTGATCCCGGGCGATCCGATCTATGTGCTGCTCGGCGATCAGGCGACGCCCGACCAGGTCGAGGCGCTGCGCACGCGGCTTGGTCTGGATGAACCGTTGGTGCTTCAGTATTTCTACTGGGCTGGCAGCGCGTTGCAGGGTGACCTCGGCCGGTCGATCTTCTTTGACACGCCGGTGACGACGGTCATCATCGAAGGCGCGGAGACCAGCGGCCTTCTCGCCATCATCACCATGTTCTGGGTGGTGTTGATCGGCATCCCGGTCGGCGTGGTGGCGGCGGTCCGTCAGGGCACCTGGATCGATCAGGGGCTATCCGGCGGCGCGATGCTGATGGCGTCGGTTCCGACATTCTGGGTCGGGCTTTATCTCATCCTGATCTTCGCCGCCGGGCTCGGCTGGTTTCCCTCCTCGGGCTACCCCTCGATCTTCGAGGAAGGCGGCCCGGCCAATCTGCGCTACCTGATCCTCCCCAGCCTCGCGCTCGCCGCGCCCAACGCCGCGCTGATCCTGCGGCTGACGCGGGCCAGCATGCTCGATGTCTCGAAAGAGGATTACGTGCGCACAGCCCGTGCGAAGGGGGTGAGCCCGCGCCGCGTGGTGATCCGGCATATTCTCCGCAACGCGCTTCTGGTCGTGGTTTCGGCCTTCGGCTTCACCTTCGCCGCGCTGATCTCCGAAGCCGTGGTGACGGAGACGGTGTTCGCGCTGCCGGGCATTGGCCGCACAGTGGTCCAATCGATCCTCCGGCGTGACTACCCGGTCATTCAGGGCGTGGTGCTGGTCATCGTCTGCCTCTATCTCTTCATCAATCTGCTGGTCGACATCTCCTATCGCTTCCTCGATCCGCGGGTGGAATTCGAATGAGCGTTTCCGCACGGACGATGCTCGCGCCCTTCGCCGCGCGCCCGCTGGCCTCGATCGGCCTGATCTTTCTGGCCATCGTGATCATCTTCGCCGCCTTTGCACCGTGGATCGCGCATTTTCCGCCCGAGGCCATCGCCCCGACTGAACGCCTGCGCCCGCCCGACGCCGAGCATTGGTTCGGCACTGACCATTTTGGCCGCGACACCTTCAGCCGCATCGTCTACGGCTCGCGCCTCGCGCTTCTGATCGGCGTCGGCGTCGTCAGTTTCGCACTGGCGACCGGTGTGCCGATCGGCGTCCTCTCGGCGCTTTTCCCCAAGCTCGGCCGGGTGCTTATGCGCATGGTCGACGTGCTGATGGCCTTCCCGTCGCTTCTTCTGGCGCTGGGACTGATCGTCATACTGGGGCAGGGGGTCTTCAACGCCATTCTCGCCATCGGGCTGATTTACCTGACCACCACTGCGCGTATCGTTTACGGCGTCAGCCTGCGCCTGCGCGAAGAAACCTATGTCGAGGCGGCGCGCAGCATGGGCGCCGGGGCGGGCTGGACGATCCGCAAGCACATACTGCCCAACATGGTCTCGCCGCTGCTGGTGCAGGCGAGCTTCGTTTTCGCCTTCGCCCAGCTGGGCGCCGCTTCGCTGGACTTCCTCGGTCTCGGCGCGCCCCCCGATATCCCGAGCTGGGGCAACATGCTGGCGGAATCGCGAATCTACATCACCCGCGCGCCATGGCTGCTCTTTTTCCCGGGCGCGATGATCGCGCTGACGGCGTTTTCGCTTAACCTCCTGGGCGACGTGCTGCGCGACCGGCTCGACCCGCGCTTCCGCGAAATGCTCGGCAACAGGCAAAGGAGGTGACCGATGCTTGACGTCGATGACCTCACCGTTTCGGTCGGCTCCCGACGCGGCCCGCTCGATATCGTCAACGGCGTCTCGTTCACCATCGGCGCGGGGGAGATTCTGGCGCTGGTCGGCGAATCCGGTTGCGGAAAAAGCATGACATCGCTGGCGGTGATGGGCCTCCTGCCCAAGCCCGACGCCTGGGTTCGCGCCGGCGCGATCACGCTGAACGGCGCCGACATCACTGACGCGACGCCCTATGAGCGGGTGAAACAGGGCCGCGGCGAAATCGCGATGATCTTTCAGGAGCCGATGACTTCACTGAACCCGGTGATGCGCATCGGCGCCCAGATCGAGGAAGCCGTGCGCGTCCACGATCCGGCCGCCAGCACCGCCGCCCGTGCGCGCGAGCTTCTGGACCTCGTGCGCATCCCCGACGCCGCCCTGCAGATCCGCGCCTATCCGCACGAACTTTCCGGCGGTATGCGCCAGCGCGTGATGATCGCCGTCGCGCTCGCCTGCCGACCCAGGGTGTTGATCGCGGATGAGCCGACCACCGCGCTCGATGTCACCGTTCAGCGCCAGATCCTCGGCCTCGTGCGCGAACTTTGCGACAGCCTCGACATGGGCGTCCTCTTCATCACCCATGACCTTGGCGTCGTTTCCCAACTCGCTGACCGGGTGGCGGTGATGTATGCGGGGCGGGTGATCGAATCCGGAACCGTGGCCGAGATTTTCGGCGCGCCGCTGCACCCTTATACGCGCGGGCTGATGGACTGCGTGCCTGACCCCGCTACGGGGCGCGAGCCCCTGCACACCATTCCCGGCCAGGCTCCGAAACCCGCCGAAATTCCTGACGGATGCGCCTTCGCGCCGCGCTGCTTTCGGGTGGAGGAGAGTTGCCGCCGCGGCGCCGTCCCCCTCAAGGGTGAAAGCATTCGCCGCGCGCTCTGCCATTTTCCCCTGATCGCGTAGCCCGCGCCATGAAGGACCTCGCGCCGCCGCGCGCCGACACCATCCTCGATGTT
>JBBDTD010000005.1:0-13820 GCA_040904645.1 Paracoccaceae bacterium | reverse complement strand
CACGGTCATCCGCATCCCCTGTCTTGAGGATATGGCGAAAGCCGGCGTCGAGGGCGCCGCCGAAGCGCTGGAGGCCGACCTGGAGACGCCGGCGATCGCGGCGCCGGCGACGGCCGCGCCTGAGGCGAGCGGCGCGGATACGGCCGAAGCCGACGCGGCCCCCGCGCCGGATCACGAGCCGGCGATAGCCGAAATCCCCGAAGCGGCGCCCGGGACCCGCCCGCTCCGTATCGTCGCCGCGGGCGGCTGGGCGCCGTATCTCGACGAGGATCAGGCCAAAGGCGGCATGCTTGCCGAAATGCTGAGCGCCGCCCTTTCCCGCGCGGCGCCAGACGCCGAAATCCGTATCGACTTCATCAATGATCGCGGCGCGCTCTTGCGGCCGCTGATCGCGGACGGGGCTTATGACGTCTCGCTCGCCTGGATCCGCCCGGATTGCGCGGCGCCGGGGGCGCTTGGCGAGGAATCGGCGTTCCGCTGCGCCGGGCTCGCCTGGTCGGACCCGCTTTTCGAGTTGATCATCGGCTTTTACACCCGCGCCGACACGCCAGCGCCGGCGGGCGACAGCGATCTTTCCGGGCTGGCTGTCTGCCGCCCGGCCGGGTCGTCCGACGCGCTGCTTGAGGCGCACGGGCTGGTCGGGCCGAAAATCCGGCTCGTCGCCGCGCCGGAGGCCGGGGCGTGTTTCGAGATGCTGCTGGCCGGCGAGGTCGACGCGGTGGCGGCGCCGGCTTCTTCGGCGGACGAAGCGATCGGCGCCCTCGGCGCCGCCGACAGGATCGCCGAGCAGCCGCAACTGGCGACGGCGGCGACGCTTCATGCGGTGACTTCGGCGGACAACCCGCTCAAGGACGCGCAGATCGGCCGGATCAATGAAGGATTGCGGATGATTCGCAAGGATGGAGGCTGGTTCGAGATCGTCCAGCGCCACCTCGCCGCCCATGCGGCGCGACTGGGCGCCGGGTGACTCGGACGCCGGGATTTACACCCCGAACGTGACGCGCCCTTCGTCGTCCACCGGCCAGGCGGGGTTCCAAGCGATCTCCCACGCGTGGTCGTCGGGATCGGCCACATAGCCGCGAAAGCCGCCATGCGCAGGGGCGCCCGCGGGGCGGAGGAACTCGCCGCCGGCGGCGGCGAGCCGCTCCATCGCGGGCTCCACCTCCCCCCGCGCGCCGACATTATGCGCGAGGGCGAAGGCCCCCGGCGCCGCCGGCCCCGGGCGCTTCAACTCGGCTTCGAGCGCGGACCTGAGCCATGTTCCGAGCACGAGACCGTTCATCTGGTAAAAGACGATTTCTTCGTTCTCGAATACCGGAGCCCAGCCGAATCCCTGCGTGTAGAACCGGCGCGAACGGGCCAGGTCCGCAACGCCGAGGGTGATGACGGAGACCTGTTGCTTCATCGCAGCGCCTTTTCCCGTGGATTTCTGCTCTGGCGCGTGAAGCGCAGCGACTTGCGCGTTTCCGAGCCGAATTCGCGCCTGAGCAGCATCGCCGCGATCAGCGTCGTCGCCAGCGCGAAGGCGAAGGGGCCCAGGAACCAGGCCAGCATCGCCAGCGCGAAATAGACCGCGCGCAGCCCTTCGTTGAAATTGCGGGCCGCAATGCGGTTCAGCTCCGCCGCGCGGGAGGATTCGCGGTCGATCTCCTCCTCCGTATCGTCGTCCCAATCGCCGGGCATCGCGCCCATCACCACGGCGCAATAGCCGAAAACCCTGAGCGACCAGATGAACTTCATGAAGGCGTAGACCAGCACGCCGATCAGGCAGAGCGCCTTGATCTGCTGCGCGGCGCGCGGCGCCTCGAACCCGCCGGCGACGTTCATCGCCAGCGATTCAAGCAAGTCGATCTGCCCCAGCAACGCCACCGCGCCGCCGATGGCGAACATGGTCATGGAGGCGAGGAAGCTGGCGCCGTTGCGCAGCATCGCCAGCAGCGTGATGTCGGTCACCCGCACTTCGCGGCGCGCCGCGCGGCGCATCCAGAGATGGCGATAGGCGGCGACCATCTCTCCGGTGGAGCGCCAGGTTCCGGGATGGTGCGTGACCACCCAGCCCATCAGCCAGAACGCGAACGCGAACCAGCAGAGCGCCGCCGCGTCCCATGCGGAAAGCGGCCCGATCCAGAAAGGAACCTCCGTGCTCATGGCGCGAGCCTGCCCCGCCCTGCGCGCTTCCACAATATCCGAATTGACGTTAGAAACGGGGAGACGCGCAGCAGGAGGCGACGCCGATGGAGATGCCGACGCCGGATCCGAAAGTCCTGGCCCGAAAAGGTGAGATCGTCGCGCGGCTGGAGGCCTTGCTGGCGCCCGGCGCGGTGATCTCGGCGGATGAGGAAGTCCGCGCCTATGAATGCGACGCGTTGACCGCCTATCGCTGCCCGCCGCTCGCGGCCGTGCTGCCCGGCTCCACCGCCGAAGTCGCGGCCGTCCTGCGGCTTTGCCACGAGATGGGCGTGCCGGTTGTGCCGCGCGGCTCCGGCACTTCGCTGGCCGGGGGGGCGTTGCCGACCGCCGATTGCGTGCTTTTGGGCGTCGCGCGCATGAACGCGGTGCTGGAGACGGACTACGCCAACCGCTTCATCCGCGTTCAGACAGGGCGCACCAATCTTTCCGTCACCGGCGCGGTGGAGGCGGAGGGATTCTTTTACGCCCCCGACCCGTCGAGCCAGCTCGCCTGCGCCATCGCCGGCAATGTGGCGATGAATTCAGGCGGCGCGCATTGCCTGAAATACGGGGTGACGACCAACAACCTGATGGGCGTGAAGCTGGTGACGATGGAGGGCGAGGTGCTGGAGATCGGCGGGCCGTGGCTCGACGCCGCGGGGATCGACCTTCTTGGCGTGATCTGCGGCTCCGAAGGCCAGCTCGGCGTGGTGACGGAAGCGACCTTGCGCATTCTCGCCAAGCCCGAAGGCGCGCGGCCGATCCTGATGGGGTTTGACGATAACGAGGTCGCGGGCGCCTGCGTCAGCGACATTATTCGCGCCGGCGTTCTGCCGGTGGCGATCGAATTCATGGACCGGCCCTGCATCCGCGCCTGCGAGGCCTTCGCCCATGCCGGCTATCCGGATGTCGAGGCGCTGCTGATCGTGGAGGTCGAGGGCTCGCCCGCCGAGATCGACGACCAGCTTGGGAAGATCAAGGCCATCGCGCTCCGCCACAACCCGCTCGAGTTGCGCGAAAGCGCCAGCGCCGATGAAAGCGCGCGCATCTGGGCCGGGCGCAAGGCGGCCTTCGGCGCCATGGGCCAGATCGCCGATTACATGTGCCTCGACGGCACGATCCCGGTTTCCGCCCTGCCGCTCGTCCTCAGGCGCATCGGCGAGATGAGCCGCGAATTCGGGCTCGACGTCGCCAATGTGTTCCATGCCGGGGACGGCAACATGCATCCGCTGATCCTTTTCGACGCCAACAAGCCCGGTGACCTGGAAACCTGCGAGGCTTTCGGCGCGGAGATCCTGAAGCTCTGCGTCGAGGTCGGCGGCTGCCTCACCGGCGAGCACGGCGTCGGCGTCGAGAAGCGCGACCTGATGTTGCATCAATACGACCTCGCCGATCTTGAGGCGCAGCTCCGCGTGAAGGACGCCTTCGACCCCAAATGGCTTCTGAACCCGGCGAAGGTGTTCCCGATTCGCGTCACCGCCCCCCGGCGGGAGGCCGCCTGATGCTGGAAGCGTCCTATTCCGGGGCGGAGGCGGCGCTTGCCGAGCGCGTGCGCGACGCGCATGACGCGGGCGAAACGGTGGAGATCACAGGCGGCGGCACGCGGCGCGCGCTCGGCCGGCCGGTGCAGGCGGCGCGGATGCTCTCCACCGAAGCGCTATCGGGCGTCTCGCTCTATGAGCCGGGCGCGCTGACGCTGGTCGCCGGTGCCGGCACGCCGCTCTCCGAAATCGAGGCGGCGCTGGGGGCCGAAGGCCAGCGCCTGCCCTTCGAGCCGATGGACCATCGCGCGCTGCTCGGCTCCTCGGGCGAGCCGACCATCGGCGCGGTGGCGGCGATGAACAATTCCGGCCCGCGCCGCATTCAGGCCGGCGCCGCGCGCGACGCGATGCTCGGCGTGCGCTTCGTCGACGGGCGCGGCCAGGTCATCCGCAATGGCGGGCGGGTGATGAAGAACGTCACCGGCTACGACCTCGTCAAGCTGATGGCCGGAAGCTGGGGAACGCTGGGCGTCATAACGGAGATCGCCTTCAAGGTGCTGCCCGCGCCGGAGGCCGGGGCGACGGTCGCGTTGGAAGGGCTGGCGGATGAGGCGGCGGTCGCGGCGCTCGCCGCCGCGCTCGGCTCGCCCTGGGACGTGACCGGCGCCGCGCATGTCGGCGGGCGGACGCTGATCCGCATCGAAGGCTTCGCGGCGCAGACCGCGCATCGCGGCCCGGCGCTGGCGACGGCGCTGGCGCCCTTCGGCGCGGCGGAGATCGTCGAGGGCGAGGAAAGCGCGGCGCTCTGGCGCGGGGTGCGCGACGTGTCCGCCTTCCATAACCGCGAGGGCGCGGTTTGGCGGGTCTCGATCAAGCCCTCGGAGGGGCCGCGGATCGTCGCGGCGCTGAAGGCGGGTGGGGATTTCGAGCCGGTCTATGATTGGGGCGGCGGCCTGATCTGGCTCCTGACGCCGGAGACGGGCGACGCCGGCGACGCCGCCATCCGCGCCGAGACGCGCGCCCGGGGCGGCCACGCGACGCTGGCGCGCGCCAGCGCCGCGACCCGCGCGGCGGTGGAGGTTTTCGAGCCGGAGGCGCCGGGCGTCGCCGCGCTCAGCGCGCGGATCAGGGCGGAGTTCGACCCGAAGGGCGTCCTTAACCCCGGCCGGATGCGGAGCTGAGGCGATGGAGAACGCCGCCCACCTGATCGAGGCGATCAGCGCCCTGCTCTGGCCGCTCGCCGCGATCTGCATCATAATCATGCTCTTGCCGTTGATCCGCACCGTGATCGCCAACCGGGAGTTCACGCTGGAAATCGGGGGGTTCAAATTCTCGGCGCAAAAGGCGACGGAGAAGATTCAGCAACAGGTCACCGACCTGCAAAACAAGATCGTGGCGCTGGAGACGGCTGGCCCGGCCGCGGCGCGGGAGATTGCTTCTTTCGACGCTCCACCAGCCCGTGCGCTCTCTCTCGTCTGGGTCGACGACCATCCGTCCAATAACGCCTTTGAAACGGAGAGTTTCCGGCGCGACGGGCATACCGTGCGCCAGGTCCTCAATACGAAGGACGCGCTGACCGCGCTCCGCGCCGGCGGCGTCGACGCCGTGATCTCCGATATGGGCCGCAAGGAAGACGGCGCCCGCAATAATGAGGCCGGCATGACCCTCCTGCGCGCCATGCGCGCGGCGGGGGACGGCACGGCCTTCGCCTTCTACACGACACGCCCGACCGCGCGCTATCAGGCTGGGGAAGCGAAGGAGCTTGGCACCATCGCGATGACAGATTCCTTCACCTCGCTTTCCAGCGCAATCAAACGCCATTTCGCCGAAGCCGCGCAGACGAAAGGCGCCTGACACCCCATGCAGACCAACTTCACCGAAGCGCAACTGAAGATCCCGGCGCTGAAACGCTCAAACGAGATCCTGCGCGCCTGCGTCCATTGCGGGTTCTGCACTGCGACCTGCCCCACATATCAGGTGCTGGGCGATGAGCTGGACAGCCCGCGCGGGCGCATCTACCTGATCAAGAACATGCTGGAGACCGGCCGCGACGCGGATGAAAAGACCGTCAAGCATATCGACCGCTGCCTGTCCTGCCTCGCCTGCATGACCACCTGCCCTTCGGGCGTCCACTACATGCATCTGGTGGACCACGCGCGCGAGCATATTGAAAAGACGTATAAACGCCCGCTGGGCGACCGGGCGCTTCGCTGGTTGCTGGCGCGCATCCTGCCCTCTCCGAAGCGGTTCCGCCTCGCGATGCTGGGCGCGCGCTTCGCCAAACCCTTCGCATGGGCGCTGCCCGGAAAACTTGGCGCGATGGTCGCCTTCGCGCCCTCCTCCATGCCAAGCCCGAGCCGGATGGAGGAGCCGCAGACCCACGCGGCGACGGCGCCGCGGCGGATGCGCGTCGCGCTCTCCACCGGCTGCGCGCAGCGGGCGCTGAACACCGACATCAACGAGGCGACGATCCGCATCCTCACCCGGTTCGGCGCGGAGGTGGTGATCGCGAAGGGCGCCGGCTGCTGCGGCGCGCTGACCCATCACATGGGAAAAACCGATGAAGCCCATGCAGCGGCAGCAAAAAACATCGACGCATGGATCAAGGAGATGGATGAGGGCGGGCTGGACGCCATCGTCATCAACACCTCGGGCTGCGGCACGACGGTGAAGGATTACGGCCATATGTTCCGCACCGATCCCGCCTATGCCGAGAAGGCGGCGCGGGTTGCGGCCATCGCCAGGGACATCTCCGAAGTGCTTGTGAACATGGAGCTTCCCTTCACCGGGGAGACGCCAGCGCTCCACGTCGCCTATCACGCCGCCTGCTCGCTCCAGCATGGCCAGAAGATCAGGGACCATCCGAAGGATCTGCTACGGGCCGCCGGCTTCAAGGTGGTCGAGCCGGCCGACAGCCATCTCTGCTGCGGCTCGGCCGGTACATACAACCTGATGCAGCCCGAGATCAGCGCGCAACTGAAAGCGCGCAAGGCCGCCACTCTGAAGGTTGTCGAGCCGGAGGTGATCGCGGCGGGCAATATCGGCTGCATGATCCAGATCGGATCCGCGCTGGAGATACCGGTGGTGCATACGGTCGAATTGCTCGACTGGGCCACGGGTGGGCCGAAGCCGCCAGCGCTTTGCTGAGGCTCGCGCTACTCCTTCTCCTTTGTCCCCTTTTCGCCGCCGCCGAAGGGCGGGTCATGCTGGGCGCCGATGAACAGGCGGAATGGAACGGCGTCGGGCGGCTGAATTTTGGCGGCGGGTTCTGCACCGGCGCGCTGATCGCGCCCGATCTGGTCATCACCGCCGCGCATTGCCTTTTCGCCGGGCGAACCGGCGCGGCGCTTTTGCCTGAGCGGGTGCATTTCGTCGCCGGCTATCGGCTCGGCGAGCATAAGGGCCATTCGACGGCGGCGAAGCTGACGCCGCATCCGGATTACAGATTTACGCGAAAGCCGGGCGGGGTCGATATCGCCGCGGATCTGGCGCTGGCGCGGCTGGAGACGAAGCTGGCGCCGGCGCCCTTCGGCCTCGCCCCCGCGCTTGAGACGGGCGATGAGGTCACGATCCTTTCCTATGGCAGGGACCGGCCGGAAATCCCCTCCCTCCAGTCGTCCTGCCGGGTCAGCGTGCGGCGGGGCGCGATGGCGGCGCTGGACTGCGACGTCACCTATGGCGTCTCCGGCGCGCCGGTCTTCAGGCGGATCGGGGACGAGTGGCGGATCGTGGCGATCGTCTCCGCCATGGGGGATTGGGGTGGGCGCCCGCACGCCTTCGCGGCGGTGCTGGAGGATGCGCTGCCCGCCCTGCTCGCGGTCGAGTGAGAGGCCTTGAAAGCCAAAAAACCGCTACCCAGATAATAGCCGCGGGGCGCCGGAGACCGGGCCCCGCGGACGACTGAATGGCGTCGCCCATCCGGGGGCGCCAAAGATTGTGGCTCTGAGGAGAACAACAGACATGCGTACTTTCGATCTTACCCCGCTTTACCGCTCCACCGTCGGTTTCGACCGCTTTGCGAGCATGCTCGATCAGGTGCTCACCGCCGATGGCGCGCAGCCGAGCTATCCGCCCTACAATATCGAGAAGACGGGCGAGGCGACCTATCGCATCACGCTCGCCGTCGCCGGCTTCACCTTTGGCGATCTCGACATCGAGGCGCGCGAAGGCGTGCTGGTGGTGAGAGGCGGCAAGGCCCCGGCCGATGGCGAGAGCGCCCCGGTCTATCTGCATCGCGGCATCGCCGAGCGCAGCTTCGAGCGCCGGTTCCAGCTCGCCGACCATGTGCGCGCCAACGGCGCCGCGCTTGAGAACGGCCTGCTGCACATCGATCTCGTGCATGAACTGCCCGAGGCGCTGAAACCCCGCAAGATCGAGATCGGCGGGATGAAGGCGATCGAGAACGGCCGGCGCGGCAAGAAGGCCGACGCCTGACCCGGGCGCCTCTGATCGCATGAAGACCTGAAATGCGCGCGCCGGGAGACCGGCGCGCGTTTTTTTGCGCGACCCGAGGCCACGCCCTGGCGCTGGCTCTGGCACTGGCGCCGCGTCATGCGGCTGATCGGCCGCCAATTCGCCGCATCGCGCTTGACCCGCGCAAGAATGATGCGCAACGTTCCCTCTTGCCGTTATTTAATGACGGCTGGCCGGCAACGATCCGGCGCATAAGGGAGGGCTACCCGTTGGGCGACCATGTCGCGCCGCCAGAGGCGCTTGATACTCTGCCGAAACTGCTCGACTGGAACGCGGTCGCGCGCGCGGCGACGCCCGCGAGCCGGGAAAAGCAGTTCGGCATATGGCAAAGCTGGTCCTGGGCTGAACTCCGGGAGGAAGCGCGCGCGCTGGCGCTTGGCCTGCGGGAGGCCGGGCTCTCCCCCGACGACCGCGTCGCCATCATCGGCGAAAACCGCCCCCGGCTCTATTGGGCGATGACCGCGATCCAGATGTGCGGCGCGATCCCGGTGCCGCTCTATCACGACGGAGTCGCGGAGGAGATGCAATATGTCCTCGAACACGCCGGCGCCCGGTTCGCCGTGGTCGAGAATCAGGAGCAGGTCGACAAGGTCCTCTCGATCAAGGACCGGCTGCCGGAGCTGGAGACGCTGATCTACGCCGATCCGCGCGGCCTGCGAAAATACGATCATGAACACCTGCACGCCTATACGGACCTGCAGGAAAAGGGCCGCGCCGCGGAAGCGAGGCTCGGCCCCGAGATCGACGCGCTGATCGCCGCCGGCAAGGGCGCGGACACCTGCGTCATGCTCTATACCTCAGGAACCACCGGCAAGCCGAAGGGCGTGGTGCTGAGCCATGACAACATACTTTCGGCGGCGCGGTCTTCTTCGGTTTTCGACGATCTGCGCGCCTCGGACAGCGTCCTCGCCTATCTGCCGATGGCCTGGGTCGGGGATTTCATCTTTTCCATCGGCCAGGCCTATGTCTGTGGGTTCGCGGTCGCGTGCCCGGAGAGCCCCGAGACGATGATGTCGGACCTGCGCGAGATCGGGCCGACCTATTTCTTCGCGCCGCCAAGGATTTACGAGACCGTGCTGACGACGGTGATGATCCGCATGGAGGACGCCAGCAAGCTGAAGCAGCGGCTTTTCGCCCATTTCATGGCGCTGGCGCAGCGGGTCGGACCGGACATTCTCGACGGCAAGCCGGTCGGCTTCATGGACAGGCTGAAATACCGGCTTGGCGACATTCTGGTCTATGGGCCGCTGAAAAACACGCTCGGCATGACGAATATCCGCCTCGGCTACACTGCGGGCGAGGCGATCGGGCCGGAGATTTTCCAGTTCTACCGCGCGCTCGGCGTCAATCTGAAACAGCTTTACGGGCAGACCGAGGCCAGCGTCTTCATCACCGCGCAGCCGAACGGCCAGGTTCGCGCCGACACGGTCGGCACGCCGACGCCGGGGGTGGAGCTGCGGATCGATGACAAGGGCGAGGTCTGGTACCGTTCGCCGGGGGTTTTCGTCGAATACTACAAGCAGCCCGAAAAGACCGCCGAGGCCAAGGACGCGGAAGGCTGGGTCGCCACCGGCGACGCCGGCTTCATCGAGGAGGCGACCGGGCACCTGCGGATCATCGACCGGGCGAAGGATGTAGGCAAGATGGCCGACGGCACGCTCTTCGCGCCGAAATTCGTCGAGAACAAGCTGAAGTTCTATCCCAACATTCTGGAGGCGGTGGTTTTTGGCGCCGGGCGCGACAAGTGCTGCGCCTTCCTCAATATCGATCTCGGCTCGGTCGGGAACTGGGCGGAACGCAACAACATCGCCTACGCCTCCTATACCGAACTGGCGCAGCATCCGAAGGTCTACGAGATGATGCAGACGCATGTGGCGGAGGTGAACCGGTCTCTCGCTTCGGACGCGATGCTTTCGGGCTGCCAGATCCACCGGTTTCTGGTGCTGCACAAGCAACTCGACGCCGATGACGGCGAGCTGACGCGCACGCAGAAAATCCGCCGGACGATCATCACCGAGCGCTACAAGGCGCTGATCGATGCGCTCTATTCCGGTGCGGGCGAGGTTTTCGCCGAAACCGAAGTCACCTATGAGGACGGGCGCAAGGGCGTCATCTCGGCGACACTGCGGATCGCCGACGCGCAAGTGGCCGCGCCGGCGCGAAAGGCGGCTGCATGAACGAGATGAGCCAGGGCTTCACCACCCCCGACGGCCGCATGATCGGCGGGCCGGTGATGGAAGTGAAGAACATCACGCTCCGCTTCGGCGGCGTCACCGCGCTCTCGGATATCTCCTTCGATGTGCTGGAGGGGGAGATCCGCGCCATCATCGGGCCGAACGGGGCCGGGAAATCCTCGATGCTGAACGTCATCAACGGGTTCTATCACCCGCAGCAGGGCGAGGTCTGGTTCCGGGGGGAGCGGCGCGGGCCGATGAAACCGCATCAGATCGCGCATCAGGGGATCGCACGGACCTTCCAGAACATCGCGCTTTTCAAGGGCATGTCGACGCTGGACAATATCATGTCCGGGCGGCTCACCAAGATGAAGGCCGGGATGCTCGCGCAGGCGTTCTGGTTCGGCAAGGCCGAGGCGGAGGAGAACGAGCACCGCGAAGCGGTCGAGAAGATCATCGACTTCCTGGAGATCCAGGCGATTCGCAAGACCCCGGTGGGCCGCCTGCCCTACGGGCTTCAGAAGCGGGTCGAACTGGGCCGGGCGCTGGCGGCGGAGCCTTCGCTTCTGCTCCTCGATGAGCCGATGGCCGGCATGAATGTCGAGGAGAAGGAGGACATGTGCCGGTTCATCCTCGACGTGAATGATGAATTCGGCACCACCATCGCCTTGATAGAACATGATATGGGCGTGGTCATGGACATCGCCGACCGGGTGGTGGTTCTGGACTATGGACGAAAGATCGGCGACGGCCCGCCAAACGAGGTCCGCGCCAATCAGGATGTAATCGACGCATATCTTGGGGTGAGCCATGACTGAATTTCACAAGCTGGCGATGGCGCTGGCCTTGATCGGCGCTCTTGGCGCCTGCGCCGCGGAACCGACGGGCGAGGCGCAGTTGGACAACCCGTCGCCCGATGTTCCCGACGTCGCGCTCGGCATGGTCGGCGACCGATTCATCGACTTCTTCAGCGAAAGGTGCGTGGCCTCCGAGCGGGCGAACCGCGCGCCCGACACCTCCGGCCTGATCCCCGCGCCGCCCGCGGTCGCGGCCCGCTATCCGAAAGTGCCGGATTACGCGGAGCTGAGCGGCCGGAGCCTCGCGTTCTGGGTGGCGCCGGAGGATCCGGACGGCGCAGTCGTCCTCGTCGTCGAGGAAATCGCGGGGAGCGAGCGTTGCGCGGCCGTCACCGGCGCCTTCACGATGAGCAGCTTCGCCGACACGCTGAGAATCGGCTACCCCGACTACGCCGGGGAGCGCACCGACGAGACGATCGTGAACGCCCGCATCTTCCTTGATGAGGCCGATGTTGACCGGCGCAGCCGGGTCTATTCGACCTATCACGACGAACAGCACGGCGTTTCCGCGCTGGTCCTGTCGCTCAGCGACGCGACGAACTGATGTCGCCGGTCGTCCTCAACACGCTTGAAGTCATCCTGAACGGGTTGATGGCGGGGGTGATGTATTCGCTGGTGGCGCTCGGCTTCGTGCTGATCTTCAAGTCTTCCGGCATCTTCAACTACGCGCAGGGCGTGATGGCGCTCTTCGCGGCGTTGACGCTGGTGGGCTTTCAGAGCGGGCAGATTCCGTTCGCGCACCTGATCAACACCATCTTCGGCACCAACCTCCATCACTTCGGCTGGGAGATGCCCTCGATCCTGGCGATCCTCGGCACGATGGCGGTGATGGTGTTCTTCGCCTTTCTGGTGGAGCGATACGTCCTCAAGCATCTGGTGAACCAGGAGCCGATCATCCTGTTCATGGCGACCATCGGCCTCGCCTATTTCATGGAGGGGGTCGGCGACCTGATGTGGGGGGCCGACATCAAGTCGCTCGATATCGGCATCCCGCAGGGCGGGTCCTTCTGGCTGGAGGAGCAGACCATCGGCCTCGCGGCCGAGGGCGCCGAATACTACGGCATGTATATCGACCTGCTCGACGTCTGGGCGACGGTCGTGGCGGTGGCGCTGGTGGTCGCGCTGACGCTTTTCTCGCAATACACCAAGACCGGGCGGGCGCTTCGCGCCGTTGCGGACGATCATCAGGCGGCGCTTTCCGTCGGCATATCGCTCCGGGCGATCTGGGTGATCGTCTGGTCGATCTCCGGTTTCGTCGCGCTGGTGGCCGGCATCATGTGGGGCTCCAAATCGGGGGTACAGTTCTCACTCTCGCTTATCGCGCTGAAGGCCTTGCCGGTTCTGATGCTCGGCGGCTTCACCTCGATCCCCGGCGCCATCGTCGGCGGGCTGATCATCGGCGTCGGCGAAAAGCTCTTCGAATTCTCGATCGGGCCGATGATCGGCGGCGCGACGGAGAACTGGTTCGCCTATGTCCTCGCGCTCCTGTTCCTGGTCTTCAGGCCGCAGGGCCTGTTCGGCGACAAGATCATCGAGAGGGTGTGATGGCGCATAAATCCCGCATCGGCGTCGTCGTCATCGACTGCCAGACCGACGACCTGACGGAGGCGCTCGGCTTCTGGAAGGCCGCGCTCGGCTGCGAGGGAAAGATCGACCCGGACGGCCAATACGCGCAATTGCGCACCGAGGGTCAGATCAGGGTCCTCCTCCAGCGGGTGGCGCATGATCCGCGCGTCCATATCGACATCGAAACCGACGACCGTGAGGCGGAGCGCGCGCGCCTGGAGGCGGCGGGCGCGACGCCGCTCGCCAGCGTCAAGACCTGGTATGTCATGGAGGCCCCGACCGGCCACCGCTTTTGCATCGTCGGGCCGCAGGGCGGGGATTTCCCCGCCGGCGCGGCGGAATGGAAAGAGTAAGCCATGTTTTACCGCGAATCGGGGGATTTCAAAACCTCCTACGCCGCCGACAACCACACCTTTCCCATCGCTTTTGACCGCTGGCGCTATTACTTCGTCATCGGCTTCGCGTTTCTGGTGGTCCCGTTCATCATCACGCCCTATTGGGAAAAGGCGGTGCTGGTCCCGTTCCTGATCTATGCGATGGCGGCGCTGGGGCTCAACATCCTGACCGGCTATTGCGGGCAGGTCTCGCTCGGCACTGGCGGCTTCATGGCGGTGGGGGCGTTCGCCTGCTACAAGCTGATGACCGCCTTTCCCGAGCTGAACATCTTTTTCGTCATCCTGCTTTCGGGCGGGGTCACCGCCGGGGTCGGGCTGCTCTTCGGGTTGCCCTCGCTCAGGATCAAGGGGTTCTACCTCGCGGTGGCGACGCTGGCGGCGCAGTTCTTCCTCGTCTGGCTCTTCAACAAGGTGCCGTGGTTCTACAACCATTCCGCCACCGGGCAGATAACCGCGCCGACGCGTTCGGTCTTCGGGATGGAGGTGACAGGCCCCAACGCCGAATCGTGGGCGACCTATCTCTTCTGTCTCGTCTTCGTCTTCATCTTCGCCTGGGTGGCGCGCAACCTGACGCGCGGGCGGATCGGCCGGCAATGGATGGCGATCCGCGACATGGACATCGCGGCGGAGATCATCGGCGTCGACCCGCTGAAGGCGAAACTGACCGCCTTCGGGGTGTCATCCTTCTATGTCGGCGTCGCGGGC
>JBBDTD010000004.1:0-13867 GCA_040904645.1 Paracoccaceae bacterium | reverse complement strand
GGCCCTGCGCCGCGCATCTGATTCCGCAGCCGAGTAGAAAGGGTTTTCGCGCGCTTTGAAATGCCGACGGTCAGAAAACGCGCGGGCGTTTAAATCTCGTATAAGGGCTTTCGCGTTAGGCGAGTGGGCTGATAGCCTTTGCGACGACTGCCGAGGGCGTAGGTCAGGGGAGCTTCGAATGCGGGAAATCGATGGGTTTCAACAGCTTTGCGCCGGTCTTGGCCGGCTGAAGTCCGACCTTCGCATCGCCGTGGTCTATAATGGCGACAAGACCGCGCCGGGCGCGGTGATCCGGCCCGGCCACAATCCACGGTCGGAGAAATCCTATCGGCCCGTCGCCGAAGATATCGCCGCGGGGCTGGAGGCGGCGGGCTTTCAGAATGTCTCTCTGCTGCCGGACGATCTTACATTGCCGGAGCGATTGCGCGAGGGGCGGATCGACCTCGCCTGGCTCAACACCGCGGGGGTTCAGGGCTATGACGCCATCGCGCACGCCCCGGCGATGATGGAGCTCGCTGGCGTGCCCTATATCGGGCATCGCCCGCTTCTGGCGCTGACGCTCGACAGCAAGCAGGTCTTCAAGCGCGAATGTCAGGCGCTCGGCCTGCCGACCCCGTCCTTCATGGTCTGGGACGGCGTGCGCGGCCGGCTCGACCCTATGAGCGACCCGCAGTTTCGCGCCGCGTTCAAAGGGCGCAGCGGCGGCTATGTCGTGAAGCCAGTGATCGGGCGCGCTTCGCAGAACGTGCATTTCATCCCCGATGTCGATGGCGTCGCCGACGCGGTGGAGGCGGTCTACCGCGAGACGCTGAACCAGGTTCTGATCGAGGCCTATATGGGCGGGGCCGAGTATTGCGTCGCCGTTTCCGGCCCGGTGGTGGTGAAGGCCGGCGCGCCGGAACGCCGCGCCGCGCCCTTCGCCTTCTCTATAGTGGAGCGGGTGATCGAGCCGGGCGAGGCGATCTTCACCTCGATGGACCTTCGCCCGATCACCGAAGCGCGGGCCCACGCCATCGGGCCGGACCACCCCGCCTATCACCGTCTCGCCGACCTCGCCCAGCGGGTGCATTCGGATTTCCAGCTCAGATGCCTCGTTCGCATCGATATCCGCGCCGATGATGACGGGACCCTGTTTATTCTGGAGGCGAACCCCAAGCCCGACCTGAAGCGTCCGGGCGGCGGCGCGACCAGCCTGATCTGCGTAGGCTTGCCCGCCGAGGGAATGAGCTATGAGGACCTGCTGCTCTCGCTGCTGCTCGACCGGCTCGATCATTATCTGCGCCATCGCCCGGCGGTGGTTCGTCATATCGCGGACCTGCTGGCGTGAGTCTGGCCGCGAGGGCGCGGAGCGCGGCGCTGCTCGCGCTTGTCGCGGCGCTGTCGCTCGCGCTCCTGATCTATGTCGGCTGGGGGGAGGCGAAGCGCGCCTATCCTGAGTTCGTCATCGACAAGCTTGTCGCCCAGGGTGAAGTCGTCGAGAACGCCATGGCGGGCCATTTGCGGGCCGGGCTTCCGCTTCGGGAGTTTCCCGGCTTTCAACAGATCGCCGGGCCGATCATGACGACGGACCCCTCGATCGCCGCCATTATCGCCCGCGACATGACGGGCGCGGCGGTCTTTTCGGTCGGAGACGCTGCGGCGCCGGCCGTCAGCCCTGATACCGGCGAAGGTCGCGCCACCCTCCGACGGGACGAGACCTGGTTGCAGGTGTCCCTGCCGCTCCGCAGTCGTTTCGAGCCGGTGGGGAGGCTTGAAGTGACGATCGCGCGGGCGGGCGTCGACGCGCGCATCGGCGCCATGTTGCCGATGCTCGCGGCGCTCGCGTGTGGGTTGACGCTTCTCTTCGGTGGGCTCGCGTTTCGCGCCTCTTCGCGCGGCGACGGCGAGATGGGCGCGGGGATTGTCGGCCTTTACGCGCTGATCTTCATCGGCGTCGCGGCGGCGGTCACCGCCAATCTTGTCTCTCTCTATTCGGAAGGGGCGCAGGCGAAGGCCATGGCGGTTTCCGACTCGCTCGGCCAGCGTATCCGCCCGCTTTTCGATTATGGGCTCACCCTCGACGATGTCGTGGGGCTGGATCAGCTTCTGGCGGATTACCGGCGCCTGAATGACGATATCTCCGCCGTGGGTATCGTTCGCGACGGTGTCATCGTCATCCACAGCGATCCGGCGATGATCGGTCAGCCTTGGCGCGCCGCGGCCGGCGCATACGAATACAGCGTGGCGCTGGACGCCCGGCAGAATGAGGAGATCCGCGTCGGCGTCGTCCTGCCGGCGGAGGTCGTCTGGAAAGCGGTGGCGCGGAGCGTGAAAAACTTCGCCGCGCTTCTGCTCGCCTCGGGGCTTTTCGCTGCGGTTTTCCTCCGGCTCGCACATTCCTTCCGGCCGGGCGGTGATAGCGGCGGCGCCCAGACTCTGACGCTGATGCGGCCGATTTTCTTCCTCGCCGTCTTTGCGGATTTTCTGACGGCGGGCTTTTTGCCCCAGCTTCTTCGCAGCCTCGCGGTTGCGGAAGGATTGGGGGAGAACGCCGCGTCGATGGCGTTCACCGCTTATTTCGCGGCCTTTCTTCTGGTTCTGCTGCCGGCGAGCGCGGCCGTGGCGCGCCACGGGGCGCGGCGGGTGATTGTCATCGGCGCGCTGATCGTCGCCGCCGCGAGCCTGATTCCCGTTTTGATGCTCGACTATTGGCCGCTTGTCGGCGCCCGCGCGCTCGCGGGGGCCGGGCAGGGCCTTCTCCTGATCGGGGTGCAGAGCGCGGTGCTGGCCGGGGCGCCGCCGGGAGGGCGGACGCGCGCCGCCGCGGTGATCGTGCTCGGCTTCAATGGCGGCATGATTTCCGGCGCCGCGATCGGCTCTCTCCTCGTCAACGATTTCGCCATCAGCGGCGTCTTCACGCTTGCGTCGCTCGCCGCGCTGCTGCTCGCCATCTATTCGGGCGCGATGATCGCGCCGGGCGGCGGGGCGAGCAGGGGGGGCGCGGGCTTCTTGCAGATGCTCCGCGATGCGCCCCGCGCCTGCCGGAGCCTCGGGTTCCTCGGTGCGCTCCTGCTGGTCGGAGCGCCCTCCAAGGCGGTGCTGACCGGGGTGATCGTCTTCGGCGCGCCGCTTTTTCTCAGCGCGCAGGGCTGGGCGGCTGAGGATATAGGTCAGATCATCATGCTCTACGCCGCGTCAGTTCTGGTGGCGACCGGGCCAGTGGCGCGCCTTGTCGATCGGAGCGGGCGCAGCCGCGCAGCGCTCATGGCGGGCGGGCTCGGCTCGGCGATGGGGCTCGCGCTGATCGGCATGAGCGGGCTCTGGCCGCTGGAGCCGGTCTGTTCGATCGGGCTGGTGCTGGCGGGGGTGGTCCTGATCGGGCTGGCGCATGGATGCGTGAATGCTCCAATCATCGCGTTCATCGCTGAAACAGGCGCGGCGCGGTCCCTCGGCGCGCCCGCCGCGACCGCGCTCTATCGACTTCTGGAACGCGTGGGCCATGTTCTAGGCCCGATGCTGGCGGCGCTCGCCTTTTCGCTCAGCGGCGGTGGCGGCGCGGCGTTCCTGTGGATTGGCGGCGCGCTTCTGGTCTTCACGATCCTCTTCGGAATCCCGGCTGGCGGCGGCCAGGCCAAAAAGGTGGAATGAGATGCGCGCGCTGCTCCTCGCCCTTCTGATTCTCTCCCCGCCGCTCGCCGCCGCCGCGGATGGCGCGCCTTTCGACGGCTGGTTCAGCGTCGCCGCGCCAACGCAGGAACGCTGGGATGTGGCGCCGGTCCCCGGCGACGGCCGGCAAGTGCTGATCCGAAGCCGCGAGCCCGCGAAGGGAGCGCCGCTTCGCGTGATGGTGATCTATCCGCGCCGGTCCAGCGCCTATGACGTCGCGATGACGACTCTGCTGAAAGAGTTCGCCGAACGGCCCTTCAATCTCGAATTCCTCGCCGTCAATTTCGATGGCGACCCCGACCGGGGCGAGGCGCTTCTGGCGGAGGCGGAAAGTGGGGGCGTCGCTCTGATCTACGCCATGGGGTCCGAAACGGTCGAATGGCTTCATGGCCGGAGCGTCGACCCGTCGATCCCGGTGGTGAGCATCTGCGCCAAGGACCCGGTCCAACTCGGCCAGATGCCGGACTACCTGCAGGGGAGCGGGCGGAACATCGCCTTCACCTCGCTCAACGTCCTGATCGATGTTCAGGTCGAGCACCTTCGTGAACTGAAGCCGGATCTGAAAAATCTCGCGATCCTCGTGGACGAGATGAATATCAGCGCGGTGGAGACGCAGGCGCGCCCGATCGCGGCGGCGGTTCGAACCATCGGCGCCGATGCGTTCGAGGTCGGGGTCACGGACCCCGCCCGCGCGAGGGAGGAATTGGCCGTGCTCGTGCCGGAGGCGGTGGCGCGCATGCGTCGGAGCGATCCGACGCTGGAGCACAGCCTGTTCTGGATCACCGGCTCCACCAGCGTTTTCGCCGAGATCGAGACCATCAACGCCCATAGCGACCGGGTTCCCGTCCTCTCCGTCGTTCCCGACGTGGTGCAGGCGGGGGAGAGCAGCGCGGTGCTTTCCATCGGCGTCAGTTTTGAGTCGAACGCCCAGCTCGCCGCGGTCTATGGCGCGGAAATCCTTTCCGGCGCGCGCGGGGCGGGGGATATGCCGGTGGGGCTTGTCTCCCCGCCCGACATCGCGGTGAATTTCCTGCGTGCGCGGCGGATCGGTCTTCGGACGCCGTTCGCGTTCTTCGAGACGGCGACCTTCGTCTACGGCCCTGACGGCGCCCCGGTCAGAGTCCATGGTCAGAGCGTCCTGGAGTCGTCGAAGGACCAGGGCGCGACCCGGTGAAATTGCGTCGCGTGAAATTGCGCCCGGGCCGGTCGCCGGAAACGCCGATTACACCGTGTCGTCGGCGCCGCGCTTGTCGTCACTCACCGCCCGTATCCGGCCCTGCGTCGGTTCGGCCGCAAGGTAGCCGTCGATTCTGGAGAGGAATATGCGACTTACGCGGTCGTCTCCCTTCATCTCGATCACCTTCCTGAACTGCTGCGCGGCTTCGGTCCAACGGCGTTCGGAGAAATGCGTGAAGCCGGTCTCGAACCTGTCGACCCATTCGAATCCCGGCGCGCGCCCCGATTCGTCGCGCGGCGCCAGAAGTTCGTAAATCGCCACCGGCTGATCCTTGCCCTTGACGCGCACGGTGTCGATGCGCCGGGCCAGCATGTCGTATTTGACCAGTTCATAGGTTTGCTGGCTGATCAGTATGCCGGTGCCGAATTCCTTGTTCATTCCTTCGAGCCGCGCGGAAAGATTTACCGGATCCCCGATCACGGTGTAGTTAAGCCGGT
The DNA here is from genome assembly GCA_040904645.1 of Paracoccaceae bacterium. GTDB lineage: Bacteria > Pseudomonadota > Alphaproteobacteria > Rhodobacterales > Rhodobacteraceae > Pikeienuella. The sequence continues at coordinate 8,548 of JBBDTD010000004.1, read as the reverse complement.
CCACGCTGCCGATATTGCCGACGACGACACGCCCCGTCGTCACGCCGATCCGGAGCCGCGGCTCCGGCAGGCCGCGCCCGGACCAGTCCGTGCGCAATCCGTCCATCGCCACCTGGCAATCGAGCGCGGCGCGGCAGGCGTGAAGCGGATGCTCTTCATCGTAATTTGGCGCGCCCCAGAACGCCATGACGCCATCGCCGATGAACTTGTCGATCGTGCCGCCATGGCGCTGAAGAGTGGAGGTCATGGCGGTGAAATAATCGCCGAGCAGCGGCACGACCCGGTGGCCGAGCCGCTCGGAAATGTTGGTGAAGCCTTCGAGGTCCATGAACATCACAGACATGATGCGCCGTTCGCCACCAAGTTCGGCGATCACGCCCTGCTGAAGCAGGGTGCGGACCAGATCGGTGGGGATATACCGCCGGAACGAGCCGAGGCCACGGCTCATCTGCTCGATCGAGCCGGACAGCGCGGCTATCTCGATGAGCGGGCTTTCCACCTTGCGGACATCGTCGAGGTCGAAACGGGCGATCTTGTCGGTTTCGATCATCAGCTTTTGCAGGGGGCGGACAAGGACATAGCGGGGGATGAGAAGCGCGAGCACCCCTACAAGCACCAGCGCAGCGCAGACCGCCAGCGCGAGGCGCAGGTAATTCGCACGGATCACGCCCATGAAATCCGCTTCCGGGATCAGCGTGCCGACGAGCCAGTCTGCTCTGGCGGCCGGCGCGACGGTCAGGAAATAGCGCTCGCCTGTTTCGGTTTTCGTGATGACCTGCATCGGGGCCGCGATCTCGGAGAGCGCCATCCCGGTGGCCGCGAGACCTTTATTGGCGAGTCTCAACATCGGGTGATTACTTTCCGAGAGCTGCTTCAACTCGGGCGCATTGGTGATGAGGCTCTGCTTCGTCACTTCATCCGGATCGGGAAAGGCGATCAGGTGGCCCTCGCGATCGATGATGAACGCGGCGCCGGATCGAACCGAGCGCAATTCGGCGAGATAGAGCGATATTCGCTCCAGCTCGATAGCGACGGAGAGCACCCCGAGCAGCGCGCCGGTCAAGGGCCGCTTCAGCGTCGTCGCGGTGTTCAGGCCCGGTCTTCGAGAGGTGTCGAAGAGATAGATATCGGTCCAGATGTGCTCTCCGGGCGCCGCGACGGCGGCTTTGTACCAAGAGCGGCCGGGGGCGTAATAATCATTCTCCTCTCGCTTGGTGACTGTTTGGCTGATGCGGATGCCGTCGTTGACGAAATAGGTCTCGACGCGGTTTGCGTGCTTCTGGATCGGGTTCCAGCGGCTTTCGGCCAGTCTCAGGTTGACCGCGTCGCGGCGCTGGGCCCCGAAGAAGTCGCCGTTCGGCTTGCCGAAGCTCACCCAGGAAAAATGCGGGTTGGCGTTCAACATGGCGAAGAAAAGCCGCTCACGCGCCGTTTCGTCTTCCATGTCGATGACGCCGTCTTCGAGCATGTCGTGGATCGCAGTTTGCGCTGATACGGCGGAATCGAAAATGGCGCCAACCTCGCGATTGACGCCGGAGATGATCTCTCCGTTGAGTTGCCTGGACATTTCGGCGACGTTCTCACGGCTGATCAGCATCCAGGGCACGTGGACGGCCGCGGTGGTCAGCACCACCGTCCCCAGAAGCACGGCGATCACGCTGACGCGGAGCGAGATTCTGAGTCGAGTTTCGGCGGATTGGTGTTTGCCGGTCATGTTCAGAGCCCCCCAGCGCCGCATTCCTTCAGGTGCGATGAGACCCGGCCTCATGATCGCGTGTCTGATGCTAAAGCAGATAAGTGCAAAGAATGTCTTTACACGGCATGATAGCTTGCTCGGCCGGCTTCCTCAACCTGTCGGAATCACGGGGGCCCCGGCCTGACCCGATCGGGAACGCCCGCGCAATTCGGCTGACGTCCCCGATCGGGGTTCAGACCAGCCGGGACTGAGCCACCGCCGCGCGCACGAAATCGGCGAAAAGCGGATGCGGCTCGAAAGGCTTGGATTTGAGTTCCGGGTGGAATTGCACGCCGATAAACCACGGATGGTCGGGAATCTCCACGATTTCCGGAAGCTCCCCATCCGGCGAATGGCCGGAGAAGGAGAGGCCCTTTTCCTCCAGCAGTTTCTGGTATTTTCCGTCAACCTCATAGCGGTGGCGGTGACGTTCCGAGATAGTGACCGCGCCATAGATCTCCGCGACGCGGCTTCCCGGTTTCAGCACCGCGTCATAGGCGCCGAGCCGCATGGTGCCGCCCTTGGCGTCATCCATCTTGCGCCGCACCGTCCGGTTTCCCTCGGTCCACTCGGTCATGTGGTAAACAACATGCTCAAAACGGCTTTTTCCGGCTTCGTGGTCGAATTCCTGGCTGCCGGCGCGCCCGAGCCCCGCCAGGTTCCGCGCCGCTTCGATCACCGCCATCTGCATGCCGAGGCAAATGCCGAGATAGGGAATCCGCCGCTCGCGCGCAAATTGCGCCGCCTTGATCTTGCCTTCGGTTCCGCGCTCGCCGAACCCGCCGGGCACCAGGATCGCGTGGAATCCTTCCAGATGCGGGGCCGGATCCTCCCGCTCGAAGATTTCGGCGTCGATCCATTCCGCCTTCACCCTCATGTGGTTGGCGAAACCGCCATGGGTGAGCGCTTCCGCCAGGGATTTATAGGCGTCCTCGAGCTTCACGTATTTTCCGACAATGGCGATGCGAACGACGCCGTCGGGGTGGTCTATCCGCTCCGCCACGTCGGTCCAGCGTTCCAGCTTCGGCTTCGGCGCCGGCGTGATCGCAAACGCGTCCAGCACCGCTTGATCGAGCCCGACCGCGTGATAGGCGAGGGGCGCCTTGTAAATCGAAGCGAGGTCCATCGCCGGGATCACCGCTTCGGAGCGCACATTGCAGAACAGCGCGATCTTCGCCCGCTCCGTCTCCGGGATCGGGTGCTCGGTGCGGCAGACGAGAATATCCGGCTGGAGGCCGATCGAGCGCAGTTCCTTCACCGAATGCTGCGTCGGCTTGGTCTTCAGCTCATGGCTCGCGGCCAGATACGGCAGCAGGGTCAGATGCATCAGCACGCAGCCACCCTTCGGGCGCTCCTGCATGAACTGGCGTATGGCTTCGAAGAACGGCAGCCCTTCGATATCGCCAACGGTGCCGCCGATCTCGCAGAGCATGAAATCGGTCTCTTCGTCGCCGATGGAGAGCCATTCCTTGATCTCGTTGGTGACATGCGGAATGACCTGAATGGTCTTGCCGAGATAGTCGCCCTTACGCTCTTTTTCGAGCACGTTGGTGTAGACGCGGCCCGCGCTGACGCTGTCGGTGCGCCGGCAGGGCACGCCGGTGAAGCGCTCGTAATGGCCGAGATCCAGGTCGGTCTCCGCCCCATCGTCGGTGACGAAAACCTCGCCATGTTCGAAGGGGCTCATCGTGCCGGGGTCGACGTTCAGGTAGGGGTCGAGCTTGCGCAGCCGGACCGAGAAACCCCGCGCCTGCAACAGCGCGCCTAACGCGGCGGAGGCCAGCCCCTTGCCGAGGGATGAAACCACGCCGCCTGTAATGAAAATGTAACGCGCCACTGCCCGGCGTCCCCCGTGTTCGGTTATTGTTCATGATCTCGCGGTCGGAATGACCGCAACCGCGAGATGTAGTTCCACGGGGTTTGAGGGATACAGGATTCGAACCGGTCCGACAACCGAAAGAGGGGCATGCGCGGCGTGATCCGGCGACTATGACGCAGCGTGGAATCGCGGCTTGACCGGTCGTGGATCGGCGTTGAATAGTCCGCGCAAGGCGGCGGAGGCGCCATCTTCAGGCTAATCCGGTGGCCTCGTTCCTGGATGAATCGAAGGGAATCCGATGTCAGGCGAGCCCGCGCGCCCTGTCGATGAGGCGCCCGCTTTCAGCGCGGCGCTGAAGGTTTGGGCGCGGATCGGACTTCTCTCCTTCGGCGGCCCGGCCGGGCAGATCGCGCTGATGCATCGCGAACTGGTGGAGCGCCGGACGTGGCTGAGCGAGCGGCGCTTTCTCGACGCGCTGTCCTTTTCGATGCTGCTGCCGGGGCCGGAGGCGATGCAACTCGCCACCTACGCCGGCTGGCGGCTGCACGGGGTCAGGGGCGGGCTGGCGGCGGGGCTGCTGTTCGTTCTGCCGGGGGCGGTGGTCATCGCGGTCCTGGCGGCGCTCTACAGCGTATTCGGCGCCGCGCCGGCGGCGGCGGCGCTGTTCTTCGGCGTCAAGGCGGCGGTGATCGTCATCGTCATCGAGGCGCTCCTGAAGCTCTCCAGACGGGCGTTGAAGGGGCCGTGGGCCTGGGCGACGGCCGGTCTCGCCTTTGTCTCGATATTCTTTTTTTCGGCGCCTTTTCCGCTGATCGTGGCGGCGGCGGCGATATGGGGCGCGGCGCGTGGGCGCGGCGACGCCGTTGATGAGCAGGAATATTCTGCGCCAGTCAGGGCGGGGCCGGTCGCGGCGACGGCAGCGCTATGGCTCGGAATCTGGCTGGCGCCGCTCGGCGCGCTTTATCTCTTCGCGCCCGACGGGTTGCTGACGAAGATTTTTCTCTTCTTCTCGTGGCTGGCGATCATCACCTTCGGGGGCGCCTACGCAGTGCTCGCCTATATGGCGCAGGTCGTCGTCTCCGGATTCGGCTGGTTGGCGCCGGGGGAGATGATGGACGCGCTCGGTCTTGCGGAGACGACGCCAGGCCCCCTGATCCTCGTGACCGAATTCGTCGCTTACCTCGCGGCGGCCAAGGCGGGCGGCCTCTGGTTCGGGCTTGCTGGCGCGGCGGTGGCGCTCTGGGCGACCTTCGCTCCCTGTTTCCTATGGATATTCACCGGTGCGCCGTTCGTTGAACGAATCGGAACACGACCGCGGCTTCGCGCGGCGCTCGACGGGGTTTCCGCCGCTGTGGTCGGGGTGATCCTCAATCTCTCGATCTGGTTCACGCTGCATGTGTTTTTCGGCGCGGTGGAGCGGCGCGAATTCGGGCCGCTCACGCTCTGGACGCCCGAACTCGCCAGCTTCGATTGGCGCGCGGCGGCGCTGACCGCGCTGGCGGGCGTGATGCTGTTGCGGCTTGGGTGGGGGTTCGCCCCGGTCCTTGGCCTCTCGGCGCTGTTCGGGCTTGGCCTCGGCTATCTCGCCGGAGCGGTCTGACCGGTTTTCGGCCGGTCAGATCAGCCTGGTCGGATGATAGTCGCGCGATCAGTCGGCCGCCGGGGGCTCGCTCGGGGCGCTCGGCAGATTTGGGAGCGAGAAGCCGCCGCTCGCCGGGGCGCCGGTGTCGTCCGCTTCCGGCACGCCGGTCGAGACGCCCTCGACCACCGAACGCCCGCCCGAAGACGTCGCGGCGATGATCGTCAGGGTCAGCGAAGTGGCGAGGAAAGCCGCCGCAAGCCCCCAGGTGACCTTGGCCAGCGCCGTCGCCGCGCCGCGCGAGGAGACGAGCCCGCCGCCACCGCCGCCGCCCATGCCGAGCGCGCCGCCTTCGGAGCGCTGCAAGAGCACGACCGCGATCAGGAACACCGCGATGACGAGGTGGACGATCAGGACGATATTTTCCATGGACGGCGGCTCCCTTGCGGGGTCAAAGAGGACTGGCGGGCCGAATAGCGCACGGCGTCGGGGATGTCGATAGGCCGCGCCGCCGCGGATCAGCCTTGCGGCGTCATCACCTTGCGCGATTTCGCGCGCTCGATGCCGAGCTGACGCTCCCGCCAGATGATGATCACGCCAGCGGCCACGGTCAGGCCGGCCCCGCTCAGCATCAGCGCGGTCGGCGCTTCGGAAAACACGAACCAGCCGACGAGCAGCGCGAGGATGATCGCGGCATAGTCGAAGGGCGCGATCACGGAGGTTTCGGCGTTACGATAGCTGATGGTCAAAAGCACCTGGCCGAGCCCGCCGAGAAGTCCGGCGAGGATCAGGAGCATCATGGTCTCGCCGCTGGGCAGCGTCCAGCCGAACGGCGCCGAGAGAAGCGAGAGACAGGTCGAGGTCAGCGAGAAATAGATGACGATGGCGCCCGTCGTCTCGATGGAGACAAGCTTGCGGACGAACACCTGCGCCAGCGCCGCGAAGATCGCCGCGAGCAGCGCCGAAAAAACGCCGACAGTCTCCAGCGCCGTCGCCGTCGCGGCGTCGATCGAGCCGAGGCGGGGCCAGACGACGAGGAAAACGCCGGCGAGTCCGAGCGCGATGGCGAAAATCCGGTAGAGCCGGATCGTCTCCCCCAGGAACATCGCCGCGAAGATGGTCGCGAGGATTGGCGCCGCGAAACCGATGGCGACGGCTTCGGGCAGGGGAATCAGCCCAAGCGCGAGAAAGCTGAAAGCCATGCCGCCGGTGCCGACGAGGCCTCGCCACACATGGCCCATCGGGTTCTTCGTGCGAAGCGCGGCCGGGAATTCGCCGATGAAGAAGAGCCAGATCAGCACTGGCGGAATCGCGAAGGCGGAGCGAAAGAACATCGCTTCGCCCGGCGGCACTTCGGCCGCGGTCGCCTTGATGATCGTGGACATCGCCATGAAGACAGCGACAGAGAGAAGCTTGAAGGCGATACCGCGCAAGGGGTTCATGGCCCAGTCCTAGCCGCCGCCGCGGACGGCTGGTAGCGCAGCGCATGCAATGCGGCCATGCAGGGCGCGGGCGCCTCCACTTCCAGGTAAACTCCTGCTCTTCAAGGATAACCCCAGACATCGCGGAACCGCTCCCAGATCTTTTCGCCGACCAAGCAGTCATAGACGGGCCTCAAGGCGAATTGCGCGCGGATCACCGGCGCCGGGGCGGCGGCCAGCTCCTGCACGATCTTGAGCCGGACGGCGGCGGGAAACTCCGTCCATGCGCGCACGGGAACGACGAAGGAGCCGGGGCCGCCGATCACGCAGGCTTCATAATACCGGTCGAGATCTTCGAGATTCCACCGCATGGCGATGGCGTCCTCCGTCATCAGGGGCAGGCCATTGATGACGAAGCCGGCCTCCACGGCCTCGTCGCGGGCCTCGGTCACCGGCCGGCCCTGATTGTTCGGGCCGTCGCCGGAAATATCGATCACCCGCCGCCATGAGGCGAAGCCGTTATCGGCGAAAGTCGCAGCCGCGAAATCGATCGCGCCGGAGATCGAGGTGCGGCGCAGCGCCTGCTCGAAATCGGCGGTGATCCGTGCGGCGACGGCGCGCGCGTCCTCCGCGTTCGAGACCAGCGTCCAGGGCACGACGGGGCGCTGCGAGAACTCCCCCGCCCATTCGACATAGGTGATCGCGATGCGGCCCAGTGCGCCCTTCTCGATGGCGGAGATCACCTCCGCCGAGGTCAGCGCCTCCGCATAGCCGCGGCGCTGGATCGCCAGCTCCACCGGGGTCATCGAGCGCGAGACGTCGGCGGCGAGGAATAGCTCCACATCCACTTCGAGGTCTTCGGCCACGGCGGCGCCGGCGAGGAGAAAGACGAAGGGGCAGAGCGCGCGCATGGCCAAATATGTGCGCCGCGCCGAGCGCCTGTCGAGCAAAACCGGCGAAATCGCGCGGCGGATACAATTTCTTATGGTCTTCGTGATCTTGTCAGGCGTGTGACCGGCCCGCAGCCAGGGCGGAGATATCGATGGGTTTCGAAATCGATCCGAAATCGGTGGCGCTGTTCGCCGGCGCGACGGTGATCGTCGCCATTCTTCTTGGCGCCACTCTCGGGCGGAACATGGGCCGCGACCGCGCGATTCCCTGGCTGCAAGCCGCCAATCTCTCCTGTCTCGTGGCGGTGTGCGCCATGCCGGCCCGCCCGGCGATCAGCTTCGAGACCGTCTCGCTCCTGGTCGCCGCCGGCGCCTTCGCGGGGGTGAGCTTCTCCTTCGCCGCAATGCTGGTGGCGGTGGGCCGGAGGCCGCCCTTGCGGGAACTGGCGGCGGTCGGGCTGGCGAGTGTCGCGGCGCAGGCGGTTCTCGCCCGGTTCGTGGAAGCGGCGGCGCCGGTGATGATGACGAGCTCGGCCGTCAACAGCGTGGTGACGCTTTACATGGCGGTGGTGGTCTGGCGCCTGATGCGGCCGCACGGCCACAATATGGCGCTGCTTCTGACGGCGCCCTTTGGTGCGTTCTTCATCGGAAGCGTCGCGCGTCTGCTCAGCCTTGTAGCGCTTCCGGAACCCGATGCGGCGTTTGCGATCACCGTGCTGACCATCGCAATCCTCGCCTGGTCCTCCATCGTCTTTGAGCTGGGTGCGGTCACGCTGTTCGAGCGTCAGGAGCGAGGCGCGTTGCGCTTCGCGCTCGACCGGGCCGAAGCGGCGTCCGCGGCCAAATCGCGGTTTCTCTCCGGGGTCAGCCATGAGCTTCGCGCGCCCCTCAACGCCGTCGTCGGATTGGCGGAGCTTATGCGTTCGGAGGCGCTGGGCCCGCTTTCTGGCGGATATCTCAGTTTCGCCAAGGGCGTTCACGACAATGGCTTGCGGATGCAGGAGCTGGTCTCCGACCTTCTGGATATCGCGGCGGTGGGAGTGGAGGAGATCCGGCTGGAGGAGCGGCGCGTCGATCTCGACGGACTTTTGCGTGAGCTCGAGA
>JBBDTD010000003.1:0-2277 GCA_040904645.1 Paracoccaceae bacterium | reverse complement strand
CGCAGCATTTCCTCGGCCTGCAGGGCATGCCGCGGCGCTATATCGACTATCCCGAGCAGTTCGCGCTCTGGAATCACGTCTCCAGTTGGGGCGCGTTCCTTTCCGGCGCATCGTTGCTCTTCTTCCTCTGGATCGTCTGGTACACCCTGACCAGGGGCGCGAAGCTTACCGAGAACGCCTATTGGGGCGAACATGCCGAAACGCTGGAATGGACGCTGCCCAACCCGCCGCCGGCCCACACGTTCGAGACGCTGCCGACCCCGGACATGTGGGACAAATCGCACCACTGAGCGGAGCGTCGCGCCCGATGGCGGATGAACCTGAGATGATTAAAGCGGCCGGGGGGAAACCTCCGGCCGCTTCTGCGTCAGGCGGCGCTGATCCTTTCACGCGGTCCGATCCGCCGCTCTGGTCGGTTACGCTCTGGCCGCACCGGTCTTTGAAGCCGGGCGGCTTTCGCGCGCTGATGTGGCTTTCCGCAGCGGCGTTCGCGCTGCCGATTCTGGCGCTCGCCGGCACGCCGGCGGCGCTGGCCCTCGCCCCCTACGCCGGCGCCGCGTTCTTCGCGCTCTGGCTCTTCATAAAGCTCAGCTACCGGAGCGGGCGGCTGACGGAGGAGTTGCGGCTCTGGCGCGACGCCATCGCGGTGGAACGGCGTGAGCCGCGCGGCGCGGTGCGACGCTGGGCCGCGAATCCCTATTGGGTCGATGTCGAGCTCGCCGATACGCGCAATACCGAACGATACCTGACCCTGCGCGGCGCCGGGCGGCGGATCGAGCTTGGCGCCTTTCTCACGCCGGAGGAGCGGGTCGCGCTGGCGGATGAGTTGCGCACCCGGCTCGCGGGATTGCGACGAGCGGGCTGAGGCGCGTGGCCGCCCGGCGATGCGTCGCTTGGCAGTTCCCTCGTCCCCTGCCATAACATCGGCCATGAGCCCGATCTCGCTATCCCAGCGCCGCCAGCAGCCCATCACCGTAGCGGTGATCGACAAGAACCCGTTGGTGCATCGCGGGCTCGACCAGATGCTGCGCGAGGACGGGCGGTTCGAGCTGGCGATGTCGGCGCCGGACGGCGACGTTTTCCTCGCGGATTACGCAGCGCGCGGCGTCGCGGCGCCGATCGACGTCGCGGTTTCCGGCTGGGTGATGCCCAAGGGCGGCGATGGCAAGAGCCTGTTGCAGCGCATCTCCGCCATGGCGAACCCGCCCCGCGTGGTGATCTATACCGGCGAGATGTCCGACTCAGCGCTCCGCGCCGCGATCCGCGAAGGCGCCGCCGGGCTGGTCCACAAGTCCGAACCGCCGGAGCGGCTTTTGCAGGCCATCGCCGCCGCCGCCGCCGGCGGGCGGGATTTTCCCGCCGCCGCGCGCCGCCAGCCGCCGATGGAGGCGCTGACCAAGCGCGAACAGGAACTCCTCTCCGCGCTCGGCCGCGGCGCGACCAACAATCAGTTGGCGGACGATCTCGGCGTCAGCGTCAACACCGTAAAGTTCCACCTCCGCAATCTCTATGAGAAGCTCGACGTGCGAAACCGCGCTCAGGCGGTCGCGATGTTCCTGAGCGAATAGCCACCCCGAAAGGACCGAAGCGTTGACCAGAGCCGCCGCAATCGCCACCGCCACCGCCCATTTCGACAGCGGCGCCTTCACCGCGGATCTCGCCAGGCTGGTCGCCATCCCGACAGAGAGCCAGCGTCCCGAGGGCGCGCCGGCGCTTCAGCGTTATCTGGACTCCGCGATGCGCCCGCTGCTCGAAAGAATGGGGTTCGCTTGCCGCATCGTTCCCAACCCGGTCGAGGGCGGGCCGTTCCTGATCGCGGAGCGGCATGAGGGCGACGACCTTCCTACCGTGCTTTCCTACGGTCATGGCGACGTGATCCACGGGCAGGAGGGGCGCTGGCGCGACAATCGTTCGCCCTGGGTGCTGGATGAAGACGGCGACCGGCTCTATGGGCGCGGAACTGTCGACAACAAGGGACAGCATCTGGTCAATCTCACGGCGCTCGGCCTCGTGTTGGCGGAGCGTGGGAAGCTCGGCTTCAATCTGCGCGTCGTGATCGAAACCGGGGAGGAGGCCGGCTCCCCCGGTCTTCATGAGCTTTTCAAGGCTGAACGGGCCGCGCTGGCCGCTGATGTGCTTATCGCGTCTGATGGACCGCGGCTATCTCCCGAGCGGCCGACGCTCTTCATGGGCGCGCGCGGCGCGGTTTCCATGGATATCGCGGTCGATCTGCGCGATGGCGGGCGCCATTCCGGCAACTGGGGCGGGCTGATCGCC
>JBBDTD010000002.1:0-2289 GCA_040904645.1 Paracoccaceae bacterium | reverse complement strand
GGTCGAGAAAGGCCTTGGCCGCCGCGACCACGCGCGCGCCGCGCGCCGCGTCATAGGGGCCGGATCCGGGCGCATCGCCCAGCGCGTCAGTCCCGTAAAATGCGTCATAGAGCGAGCCCCAGCGGGCGTTGGCGGCGTTGAGCGCGTAGCGGGCGTTCATCACCGGAACGACAAGCTGCGGGCCAGGAAGCGTCGCGATTTCAGCATCCACACCAGCGGTGTCGATAGTGAACTCCGGCCCTTCGTCCAGAAGATAGCCGATCTCTTTCAGAAAGGCGGTATAGGCCGCCGGGTCGCCGACGCCGTTTTCGCGGTGCCACGCATCGAGCGAGGCCTGCAATTCGTCCCGCCGGGCGAGCAACGCGCGGTTCTTCGGCCCGAAATCGTGGACCAGCGCCGAAAGCCCGCGCCAGAATGCGCCGCGTTCGACGCCGGCGCCGGGAAGCGCGGCCTCATCGATAAATTTCACGAGGCGGTGATCCACCTCCAGCCCTTCGATGCTGACACGCTCCGCCATCGTTGTTCCCTCGTTAATTTTCCCAACCCCTCGCCGATACAGGCCGGGCCGGCGGGAATCAACGTTGGGCGGTCAAAGCGCGAGGTGGCTGACCAGAATCCAGGACCCGAGCCCAAGCAGCGCCGCCCCGCCAATATTTTCGGCGCGGCCCGCAAAGCGCGGCCCGAGACGGCGGCCAAGGCTGCCCGCGGCCATCACCCCGCCCGCCGACATCAAGAAGGTCGCGGCTCCGATGGCGAGCGCCACCGGCAGGATCGGAACCTCAAGAAACGCCAGAGAAGCGCCGACCGCCAGCGCGTCGATGGAGGAGCCGAGCGCCGCCGCGACCAACGCCATGAGACCGGGGCGCGGCTGCGCTTCCCCACCGCCGCCGAGCATCATCCGCCCGCCGACAAGCCCGAGAAGCGCGAAGGCGATCCAGTGATCGACAGCCGCCAGATCGCCGCCGAACCTGTGGCCGAGCGCCCAGCCGACAAACGCGAGCGTCGTCTCCATCGCCGCGAAAAGGAGGCCGATGCGGATGGCCAGCCAGCGACTCGGCCGCGCCAGCGTGGCTCCGCGACCGAGCGCGACGATCATCGCGTCGACCGAAAGGCCGAGCGCGAGAAGGGCTATGGCGGGTGGAGACATCGGAATCGCTCCGCGTTGTTGAGAAGCGCGAGATATGCACCCAAACCATCTTTGTCAATAATATCAGATAGTTGAACAATCATGAGACGCAGTTGCAACTGGGCCGCTTGAACAGCCCCGCAGCGGCGTCATAGTGCAGGCCGAGTGACGAAAGGACCCGCCGATGCGCACCGAAGACGCCCCCCGCCCCGCCGACAGGACCATCCGCCTCGACGATTATCGGGCCCCCGACTGGCTGGTGGAGGAGACGCGGCTGGTCTTCGCGCTGCACCCCACTGCGACCCGGGTGAGCGCGACGCTGAAATTCCGGCGGAACGGCGAAGGGCCGGCCGACTTGCGGCTCGATGGTCATTCAATGCGGCTGATCTCCGCCGCCGTCGACGGCGTTCCGGTCCCTGCGGATGCGATGAGGACCGAAGACGAGGCGCTGATCATCGCCGCCTCCGCCCTGCCCGGCCGCAGCTTCGAGTGGACCTGCGAGACAGAATGCGACCCGGCCTCCAACACCGCGCTCGAGGGGCTCTACATGTCGAACGGCATGTATTGCACACAGTGCGAGGCCGAGGGCTTTCGCAAGATCACCTATTATCCGGACCGCCCCGACGTGATGGCGACGTTCTCCATCCGGATAGAAGGCCCTGCGGAAGGCTACGCGCCGATCCTGCTCTCCAACGGCAACCTGCAGGAGACGGGCGCCCTGCCCGACGGCCGCGTCTTCGCCGAATGGCGCGACCCGTGGCCGAAACCGGCCTATCTCTTCGCGCTGGTCGCGGGGGATCTCACCTCGCATTACGACAGCTTCACCACCATGTCGGGGCGCGAAGTCGAGCTTCTGATCTGGGTGCGCCCCGGCGACGAGGACAAATGCGCCTATGCGATGGACGCGCTGAAACGCTCGATGCGCTGGGACGAGGAGGTTTACGGCCGCGAATACGATCTCGACCTTTTCCAGGTCGTCGCGGTCGAGGATTTCAACATGGGAGCGATGGAGAACAAGGGCCTCAACATCTTCAACTCCAAATATGTGCTGGCCAGCCCCGAGACCGCGACCGACGCGGATTACGAGCGGATCGAATCGATCATCGCCCATGAGTATTTCCACAACTGGACCGGCAACCGCATCACCTGCCGCGACTGGTTCC
>JBBDTD010000001.1:0-2301 GCA_040904645.1 Paracoccaceae bacterium | reverse complement strand
TGGACGCCGCCGACCGCGCCGTCGCTCTGCGCCGCGCGGTCAGGGGCGTCGCCCGCGCCCATGGCATGGACGCCTGCTTCATGGCCAAGCCCTACGGAGAGGAAGTTGGCTCGGGCCAGCATTTTCACGTCTCGGTGCTGGACGCGTCGGGCGCGAACATATTCTCCGGAGAGGATGACGAGGTTCCGAACGCCGCGCTTTCCGCCGCAATTGGCGGCGTCCTTGCGCGGATGCCGGATTCGACCCTTGGCTTCGCGCCGCATTTCAATTCTTACCGGCGGCTGCGGCCCGGCGCCTTCGCGCCCTCTGTCGCGACCTGGGGCGTAGACAACCGCAATGTGGCGGTGCGGGTGCCGACCGCGGCGGGCCGCTCTGCGCGGCTTGAGCATCGGCTGTCCGGGTCGGACGCCAATCCCTATATCGCGCTGGCGCTGATTCTCGCCGCGGTGCTTGACGGGGTTCTGACCGGGGCGAAGCCGGGGCCGCCCGTTACCGGCGGCGGTGTCCCGACGGACGGCGCAAGCGGCCGCCTGCCGGGGAGCTGGGGCGAGGCGATCGAGATTTTCGAGGAGTCAGAATTCGTTAACGCCGCGCTTGGCCTTGAATTCACCAGAATTTACACCGCGATGAAGCGTCAGGAAGCCGAAGGTTTTGCAGTGCGCGTGTCGGATGTTGAGCATATAGTGACGGCACGGATGATTTAGTTCGCGCCTTGATGAGGCCTAAATGCGATTGATGATCACGATTGGCGCAATTCTGGCTTTTGTCGGGGTGGCGGCGCTTTTCGTTTTCAGGAACGGGTTTTTAATGCTCGCGCTCGGCTATCTGCTCTATGCGCCGCCGGACGATGACGCGACCTTGGCCGCAGCCTTTGACGACCTCGCGGCCGAGCGATCCGCGACGCCGGGCATGACGCTTGGCGTGGCGGCGGATGCGCGGATAACCTGCTTCGCGCCTATGGCCCCGGGCGCTGTGCGCGCCGCGTTCCGACGGGTCAATCTCGTGCTGCTGGGCGCTGGCTCCGTTTCCTACTCAGGCGTGATTCCCCCGGAGACGCGGCGATTGCCGGCGCTTCGACCCGACCTGGTGGAGCTTGGCGGCCCGCGCCCTGATAGCCTCACGCCGGCCGAGGCGGAAAGCGTCAACGACGCGCTGAAGGTTCTGAATGCGCCGGACACGCCGATTTTCAAGGGGATCGCCTTCGACGACCCCGAGGGGCGGCGAGAGTTGCGCGGGCTCGTCGAGGCGCTCTTCGGAGCGGATCGCCCCTGCGTCTGAGCGCAGGCTCCTGCGGCGGGAAAATCCGCGCCGCAGGATATCCCGTCAGGCGCCGCCTTCGACCGGGCCGCCGGCTTTTTTCCAGCCGCCGAACCCCTCTCCAAGCTGGGCGATATTCTCCATGCCCATGTCCTGAAGCGTTTTCACCGACAAGGCCGATCGCCCGGCGGCGGCGCAGAAGAAGACGAATTTCTTCGGCTCACTGAAGATCGGCTTGTAATAGGGGCTGGTCGGGTCGACCCAGAATTCGAGCATTCCGCGCGGCGCGTGGAAGGCGCCGGGGATCTTGCCCTCGCGCTCCAGCTCACGCGGGTCGCGGATATCGACGAGCAGGAAATCCTCGTCATTCATGCGTTTCATCGCATCTGCGGGAGAGATCGTTTCGATCTCCGCCGTTGCGAGTTTCACCATCTCGAAAGCAGCCTTGATCGCCATATCGGTCCCTTGTTTCTTCCGGTCCGCGGCGCGGCCGGCAATGTGATCGCCGTCGCCGGGGAAGGTGCCCTCGGACGCGGCGCGTTCCATGTTAGCTGACGCCGCTTCCTCTCGCCAGACGGGAGGCGTGCGCATTGTCAGGGCCTGAGCCAGCCGTCGTCGAAACGCACCGCGCCGACGCCTGCTAGCCGTCTCTGCCGCTCCAGTTCCGCCTCCAGCCGCCGGATGCGCCCCGCGCCGCCGCGAACTCCCGGCTCCAGCCACAGGCGGGAGACGATGAGCGCATCCTGATCTCGGTCGGCTTTCATGTCGATCCGCCCGATCAGCCGGTCCGATTCGAGCAGCGGAAAGACATAATAGCCGTAACGCCGTTTCGCGGCCGGCACGAAAACCTCGATGGTGTAGTCAAAGCCGAAAAGCCGCTTGGCGCGTTTGCGGTCGCGGATCATCGGATCGAAGGGCGAAAGCGCGCGGATCCGCGCCGGGGGCGTCGGCGCCTCTTCCGTCATGATATCCGGCGCCGCGAGATGGCGGCGGCGCGCCCCGTCGGCGCCTTCGACCTCCACCTCGATCAACTCGGCTCGCCCC